>NZ_JBITEB010000007.1:0-66005 GCF_044454765.1 Streptomyces sp. NPDC051452 | reverse complement strand
GGCGTCTCTTCTGGGGTGGTTTTTCAGTTAACCTCCCGGGGGGGGGGGTGTGGGGGTGCGGGGGGGGGGGGGGGGGGCGGGGGCGCCCCCCCCCCCCCCGCCCCCCCCCCCGCCGCCCCATGCGGTCACAGAGCGGTCCCTGTGACCACAGAGCGCCCTGTGGTCACAGAGCGGTCAGATGCCCCGGCTGCTCCGGTTGCCGGGGCACCAGCGCCGGTTCCGCCGTCGCCGTCCCCGGCTCCAGCGCGAGCACCGCGGCGACCGGGTGCTCGTCGTGCTCGTGGTCTGCGTAGTCGGCGTAGTCGGCGTAGTCGGCGTAGTCGGCGTGGTCCTTGTGGTCGCCGTGGTCCGTGTCCTGTCCGACCTGTCGGTCGTATCCGCCGTGCACCTCGTGCCCCTCGTGTGGGGTGCCGGTGCGGGTGAGCAGGAGCACGCCCCAGGCGGAGACGCCCGCTCCCGCCACGGCGAGCGCGATTCCGCCGGTGCCGCCCCGCAGTCCCTGCCCCAGCAGGGTGAGGCCGATCACCGCCGCGGCCACCGGGTTGGTGAGGGTCACCACGGCCAGCGGTGCGCCGAGGCCCCCGCGATAGGCCGTCTGCGAGAGCAGCAGCCCGCCGACCGCGAACGCGGCGACCAGTACGGCGACCAGGACCACCTCGACGCCCAGCGCCGGGCCGGAGCGGTCCGTGGCCGCCACGGTCACCGTCTGGGTCAGTGCGGAGGCGACACCGGAGGCGAACCCGGAGGCGGTCGCGTGCCTGAGACCCGGCCGGGCGCCGGGGCGGGACAGCATGCCGATCGCGACAGCGGTCGTACCGGCGACCGCCAGGGCCTCGGTCAGCGACAGCACCCGTGCCGGGGCCGGTCCGGAGGCGGTGACCAGGAGCGCGGCGAGCCCCAGCAGGGTCAGCGCCGTACCGCGCCACTCCGCCGTGCTGACCCGGCGCCCGGCCGCCCGCGCCCCGAGCGGTACGGCCGCGACCAGGGTGAGGGCACCCAGCGGCTGGACGACGGTGAGCGGGCCGTACTTGAGGGCGACCACATGCAGCAGGGCCGCCGCCGCGTTCAGGCCGACCGCCGACCACCAGGCACCGGTGCCCAGCAGCCGCAGCAGGCCCGCGCCGCTGCCGTGCGAGGCGAGACGTTCCTGGGCGACGGCCGCCAGCGCGTAGGCGACGGCCGAGATCAGCGACAGGCCCACGGCGACCAGTGCGGCGGCGCTCATCGGCCCGCTCCGACCAGGACGGACGGGCCGGTGGTGAGCGGCCGCGTGTCGGGCCGCGCCGTGCCGGCGGTCCGCCGTGGCGGATGGACGACCGCGAGGGCGACGCCGAGCATCGCCGTCGCGACGATCGAGTCCAGCCAGTAGTGGTTGGCCGTGCCGACGATCACCAGCAGGGTGATCAGCGGGTGCGCCAGCCACAGCCAGCGCCACCGGGACCGGGTGGCGACGATCAGGCCGATCGCCACCATCAGCGCCCAGCCGAAGTGCAGCGAGGGCATCGCGGCGAACTGGTTGGACAGATGGTCGCTGGACGGCGGGCCGTACACCGACGGGCCGTAGACCCGGGCGGTGTCCACCAGGCCGGTCCCGGTCAGCATGCGCGGAGGGGCCAGCGGGAACGTGAACGGCAGCACCAGGGCGGCCGAGGTGAGCAGGGCCAGGACCCGGCGGGCCCACACATAGTGCGCGGGGCGCCTGAGGTACATCCAGATCAGGAAGGCGAGCGTGGCCGGGAAGTGGACGGTCGCGTAGTAGGCGTTCGCCAGGTGCACGAGGGTGTCGCCGTGCAGCAGTGCGGACTGCACGGATATCTCGTCGGGCAGATGCGCCGCTCGTTCGAGGCCCCACACGTGGTGGGCGTTGCGGAAGGCGTCCCCGGTATGACCGGTGGCAAGCTGCCGGCCGAGCTTGTAGACGAGGAAGAGCCCCGCGACGAGCAGGAACTCACGTATCAGGGCCGGGCGCGCGGTCGCGTCCGGCTCCGCTGCTGCGGCTTCGGGCTCCTTGCGGGCGTTCATCCCCCGGCCCCTTCACTGGCGGTGGTGCGTGTGTGATGCGTGTGGCGGCAAACCATCGATACGACAGCGTACCGATACGCCAGTGTACCGATACGGCTCGGTACCGGTACACTGGCGTATCGATTGATGTGCGCCACACTGGAGACCACACGAGTGAGGGGAAGAAACGCATGACGTCGCAGGCCGCGGACGGACCGGAGACGGCCGCTTCCTCGCGCCGCTCCAAGATCACGCCGGAGCGTGAGCGGGAGTTCTTCGACGCCGTGCTGGACCAGATCCGCGAGTGCGGCTACGACTCCGTCACCATGGAGGGCGTCGCCACCAGCACCCGCTGCAGCAAGTCCACGCTCTACCGGCAGTGGAAGACCAAGCCCCAGTTCGTCGCGGCCGCGCTGCGCGCCAATCGCAAGGTGCGCTTCGCCGGTATCGACACCGGATCGCTCGCGGAGGACCTGCGCCAGGCCGCGCGGGCCGCCGGGGACTGGTCCAACAAGGACACGACGCTGATGCAGGCGCTCGGGCACGCGGTCACGGCCGACCACGAACTGGCCCAGGCGCTGCGCGAGGCACTCGTCCTGCCCGAGATCGCCGCGCTCCAGGACATGCTGGACCGGGGCGTGCGGCGGGGCGAGGTGGCGGCGGGCCACCCCGCGCTGGAGTACATCCCCGCCATGATGTTCGGCGTCCTGCGGGTACGGCCCGTGCTCAGCGGCCAGTACGCCGACGCCGACTACCTCGTCCGGTTCGTGGAGGCCACCGTGCTGCCCGCGCTCGGACTGAGCCGAGACCCAGGTCGCCGTTCACGGGATGACTGAACGGTGACCTGCTCGCGCCGCACCGTGGGGACGGGGGCGGCGCGCACCCCCGGCCGGGTGGGGTTCCTCTTGAGCGGAGAGGTGCCCCACCCGGCCGATTTTCGTCTCCCGAGGCCGTCAGACGTCCTGCCCCGGACCGCCGGCCGACGAGACCTTGATCCCCTTGAGGATCTCGTCGACGACCGACAGGCTCTGGCCGACGTCCACGCCGAAGCGCACCACCACGATCCGCTGGGTGTCGTTGGGGGAGGGGAAGGCCACCGACTCGACGTAGCCGTCGGAGCCCTTGCTGGTGACCGCCTTCCAGCGCACCAGGTAGCCCTTCTGCCCGGCCACCGTCACCGCCTTGGACGCCAGCACCTGGTGCGAGGTGATGCTGCCGTAGGTGGTGCCGCCGTACGACTGCTTGGCGTTGGCCGCGATGTCCGCCTTGGCGACCTCCTCGGCCGTGCCGCCCTTGATCCCCAGCGCCACCGCGGGAGCGGTGTAGGCGCCGCCCGCCGTGCAGGTCTGGGTGGCGTTGCCCGGGCACTTGTAGGAGTCGTCGGAGGTCACCTGCGCGCCGAGGCGGATGGTCCCTCCGCTCCACCCCTTGGGCACCGGCAGGCTGATGCCGTTGACCGGGTCCGGCACCGTGCCGCCGCCCTTCACCTTCGGCGCCTCGGACTGGTTCGGCGAGGGCGAGACACCGCCCGGACCGCCGCCGGACCCATCGGAGCCGCCCGATCCCCCCGGCCCGCCGGAGCCGCCCGGGCCGCCGAACGGCCCGCCCCGGCCGCCCTCCTGGCCGCCTCGCGGACCCTGTCCGGACCCGGCGCGATCCCCGCCGGGGCCGTCGCCCTGGGCGAGGGCGTACACGCCGACTCCTATGCAGGCCAGAACCGCGGCCGCCACGCCGACGGCTATGCCGTTGTGCAGCCGCCGCCGGGATCCGTCCACGGGCCGGCCTGGCGGGGCCACCGGATAGCCCGGATATCCGGGCTGGGCGGGATACCCCGGGGCGGCGCCGTAGCCGGCGGGCGCCGGGGGCGCCGGCTGCCGCGCCGGCGGGCCCCATCCGCCGGCCGTACCGGCGGAGCGCGTCTGGTCCGTCCAGGCCTTGCCGTCCCACCAGCGCTCGGTGGGCGGACCGTCATTCGTCTGCCCGGGGTCGGGGTACCACCCGGGAGGAGTCACCTGCGTCATGTCCCCACCGTATGAGGCGACGGTGAAAGGGGGATGAGAGGATCCGCCGCCAAGGGCGCGGACCGGAACATTTCGCTCCAGGATTTCTCGTGCCCCCCCACCCGTGACCCTCCACCCCGTGACTCCCCGTCACTCCGTCACCACCAGCCGCTCGGGTCCGCGGGTCGCGGCCGGTGGCAACCGGAAGCCCTCCCCACCCGGTGTCAGCGAGCCCAGCACACGGGCCCGGCGGGCGCCCGTGCTGCGCGGATCGGTGCCCGGCAGGCCGTGCGCGGTCAGGAAGCCGAGCACCGCGAACGCGTACGCCTCCTTCGCGGCGGCGGGCAGGCCCAGCTCGTCCGAGGCGCGCACCGGGACCCCGGTGAGCAGCCGCCGCAGCGCCCCTGCCAGCACCGGGTTGCGCATGCCCCCGCCGGAAGCGATCACCTCGGTGGCGCCGAGCGAGCGCACCGCGTCCGTGACCGTCCGGGCCGTCAGCGTGGTGAGGGTCGCCAGCACGTCCTCGGGGCGGCCGCCGTCGAACAGTCCGGCCGCCCGCAGATACCCGGCGTGGAACAGCTCCTTGCCGGTCGTCTTCGGCGCAGACCGCGTGTAGTACGGCTCCGCGAGCAGCCGCTCCAGCAGCAGCGGGTCCGTCGTGCCGCGCGCCGCCAGGGCACCGTCCGCGTCGTACGCGAGCCGCCCGCCGCTGAACTCCCGCACCGCCGCGTCCAGCAGCGCGCAGCCGGGACCGGTGTCGAACGCGGTCCCGTCGGGGGCGGTCAGATTGGCGATGCCGCCGATGTTCAGCGCCACCGGCCTGCCCGGTCTGCCGCGCAGCCACAGCAGATCGACCAGGCTCACCAGCGGGGCGCCCTGGCCGCCCGCCGCGACGTCGCGCGCCCGGAGATCGGCGACCACCGGCAGCCCGGTCGCCTCCGCGATCCAGGCAGGCTGCCCCAGCTGGAGCGTGCCGTGCACCCGGCCGTCCGCCACCCAGTGGAACACCGTCTGCCCGTGCGAGGCCACCAACTCCGCCCGTCCCTCGCACAGTTCGCGGTCCGCTCGGATCGCCGCCGCGGCGAACGCCCGCCCGATGCCGGTGTCGAGCCGGCACACCTCGGCGAGCGGTACGGCGGCCGGTGGCAGCGCCGCGGCCAGGGCCGCCCGCAGACCCTCGTCGTACGGGGTGCTCACCATCCCCAGCGGTCGCAGTGTCAACGTGCCGTCGGCAAGCCGCAGTTCGGCCGCCGCGGCATCCACGGCGTCGTACGACGTCCCCGACATCAGTCCGATCACCAACACCGGCTCAGCTCTTCCTTCCCACGGGCCGGCGCAGCAGCGCCAGGGCGCTCACCGCGCAGACGGCGGTCACGTAGTAGGCGGGCACGTCCGGGTTCCCGGTGCGCCGTACCGCCTCCGTGATGATCAGCCCCGCACAGCCGGCGAACAGGGCGTTCGACAGGGCGTAGGCGAGCCCCAGCCCCGTCCAGCGCACCCGGGCGGGGAACATCTCGGCGAGCAGTGCCGGTCCCGGCCCCGCCATCAGCCCGACGATCGCGCCCGCGCCGGCGAGAGCCGACGCCCGCACCGCGACCGACGCGCCCGGATCCCGCAGGAGGCCGAGCAACGGCAACGCCGTCGCCATCACCAGCAGGGACCCCGCGAGCAGCACCGGCCGCCGCCCGACCCGGTCGCTGAGCAGCCCCGCCGGCAGAATCGCCGCCGCGAAACCGGCGTTGGCCGGCACGGCGGCGGCCAACGCGTGCCGCAGGTCCGCGTGCAGCGCCAGCTGGAGATACGAGGGCAGCACCACCAAAAAGGTGTACCCGGCCGCGGCCCACCCCGACACGCACCCCACCGCGACCGCGACGGCCCCCCACCCGATCCGCGCCGCCTCCGCCCCCGCCGCCTCCGCGCCCTCCGCCGACCCGGGGCGCGGGCCCACGCGCCGGGCCGCGACCCCCACACCCGGCGCGAGGGAAGCAGCCGCATCCGCCCGCCCCCGGCCGAGCGCCGTGAACGGACGCGGTTCCGGCAGGCCCGTGCGCAGCCACAGGGCCGTCAGGCCCAGCGGCAGGGCGAGCAGAAAGGGCAGGCGCCAGCCCCATGAGGTCAGTTGGGCGTCGGTGAGTGCCGTCGCCGTCGCCGCCGCGACGGCCGCCCCGCCCAGCAGGCCCAGCGCCACCGTGAACGACTGCCACGCCCCGTACAGCCCGCGCCGGCCCGGTGGCGCCAGCTCGGTCAGCAGGGACACCGCGCCACCGAACTCACCGCCCGCCGCGAGCCCTTGGACCACTCTCAGCAGGGTCAGCAGCCAGGGCGCGAGGGCACCCACGGTGTCGTACGCCGGGAGCGCGCCGATCAGCGCCGTCGCACCCGACATCAGCGCGACCACCCCGATCAGCACCGGCCGCCGCCCCAGCCGGTCGCCCAGCCTGCCGAACACCACCGCCCCGAGCGGCCGGAAGAAGAACGCCAGCGCGAACGAGGCGTAGGTCCGCACCAGCGCCTCGGCCGCCCCGCCGCCCGCCGGAGCGAAGAACCGCTCCGCGAGCACCGTGGCCAGGAAGCCGTAGACGCCGAACTCGTACCACTCGACGAAGTTCCCCGCCGACCCCGCCACCACCGCGCGGACCGACGGCCCCCGCGGCACCGCGCGGCTGCCGCGAACCGCTCTCATGGAAGACACCGTTGACGCTCCGTCCGCTGCTGACCGGCTGGTCGGGGCGGGCGCGCGTCGCCCGGCCGCACCCGCTTTCACCCGGCGGGGCAACAGCTGCCCCGACCGCCCACCACACATCCCACCGGACGGCTACGCTCGGGGTCTGTACGTCATTCGGGCGACCTGGGGAGGTAACGGGATGACGGAGGGACGGCCGCCGGTGGCTGCCTCGGCTGCCCTGTGGGAGCGGGACGCGGAGATCGCCACCGTCGCGCGGGCGCTCGACGTCCTGTGCGCCGACCGGTCCTCGGCGGGCAACCTGCTCGTCTTCCGCGGCGAGGCCGGGCTGGGCAAGACCGCACTGCTGCACGAGACGCGCCGCATCGCCGAACGCCGCGGCTGCACGGTCTGGTCCGCCCGCGGCGCCGAGACCCTGAGGTCCGTCCCGTTCAACGTGGTCCGGCAACTGCTCCAGCCCGCACTGCTGTCACTGCTGCCGGAGGAGGCGCGGGAGTACCTCGGCGACTGGTACGACATCGCGGGTCCCGCCCTCGGCATAGTCGACCCCCAGGAGAGCAGCCCCGACCCGCAGTACGTCTGCGACGGCCTGGTGGCGGCGGTGCGCCGGCTCGCCCGCCGGGAGTGGCCGCTCGTCCTGCTCATCGACGACGCGCACTGGGCCGACCAGGAGACCCTGCGCTGGCTCGCCGCCTTCGCCGAACGCCTGGCCGACCTGTCCGTCCTCGTCGTGATCGCCCGCCGCCCCGGCGAGGTCGCCGGGGACAGCGCCCGCCATCTCGACACGGTCGCCGCCGCGGGCCGCCCCATCGAAACCCTCAGCGCCCTCACCCCCGACGCCACCGCCGGACTCACCCGCGCCACCGTCGGGCGCCACGCCGACGACGCCTTCTGCCGCGAGGTCTGGGCCGTGACCGCGGGCAATCCCTACGAGACCGTCGAACTCCTCGCCAAGGTGCAGGACAGCGAAGTCCAGCCGGTCGAGGCCCGGGCCGGAGAACTCCGCGCCCTCAACCGCGCCGCACGCGGCGGCGGACTGGTCGACCGGCTCAAGGGCCTCGGCCTGGAGGCCACCCGGTTCGCCTGGGCGGCCGCCATCCTCGGCACCCACATCACCGTCGACATGGTCGCCCGCCTCGCCACCATGCCGGACGACGTCGCCGCCCACTGCGCCGAACTGCTCTGCAACGCCCGCATCCTGACCGCGCCCGACCCGGCGAGCGGCGCCGAACACGAGGAAGGCGAGCTGGAGTTCGTCCATCCGCTGATCGCCACCGCCGTCTACAACTCCATCCCGCCCGGTGTCTGCACGGCGATGCACGGCGTCGCCGCCCAGATCATCACCGAGTTGTCCCGCGGCGCCGCCGAGGCGGCCCGGCACCTGCTCAAGGTCCACCCGGACGACGACGAGGAACTCGTCGAGCAACTGCGCGAGGCGGCCCGCGAACATCTCGCCGTCGGCGCGCCCGACGCCGCCCGCCGCTGTCTGGAGCGCGCCCTCGAAGAGCCGCCCCGCCCCGAGGTCCACGCGCATGTCCTCTACGAGCTGGGCTGCGCCACCCTGCTGACCTCGCCCGCCGTCACCATCGACCATCTGCAGAACGCGCTGGGCACGGCCGGCCTCGACGGTGACGACCGCGTCGACGCCGTGGTCCGGCTCTCCCAGGCGCTGCTCCACAACGACCAGTTGGAGGAGGCCGTCCGCACCGTCGAGGCCGAGGCCGCGCGGCACGAGGCCGGACCCGTCCGGATGCGGCTGCAGGCGTTCCAGTACATGTGGGAGGGGATCCACGGCGAGACCGTCTCCACGGCCCGCTCCCAGAGCCTCGCCGAACTCGCCGGCACCTGCACCGGCCGGGACAACGCCGAACGAGCCCTGCTGATCCTGCGCGGCTTCGACGCGATGACCCACGGCGAGAGCGCGGCCGAGGTCCTCGAACTGTGCGACCGGGCCCTCGTCAACGGCCGCCTCGCTCCCGGTCTCGGCTGGACCGACCCCGAATGGGGCATGGAGCTGCTGATGATGCTGGGCAGCGCGTACGCCTATGCCGACCGGCTCGACCGTGCCGAGAGCCTCTTCGCCGAAGCCCGGCGGGTCTACACCGGTGCCGGCTGGCGCGGCGGACACCTTTCCCTCGCCAACGCCTTCCTCGGCCTCGCCTACCGCAGACAGGGCAGGCTCAAGGACGCCGAGGCGACCCTGCGCGAGGGCCTGGCCCTCGCCGAACGCGTCGGCCGCCGCCTGCCGCTGTACTGGTCCTCCACCTGCGGCCTCGTCGACACCCTGCTGGCGCGCGGCCGGGTCGACGAGGCCTGGGCGATCGCCGAGCAGTACGGCTTCGCACCGCCGTATCCCTCGACGATCGTGCTGCCCGACATCCGTTCCGTGCGCGGCCGGCTGCTGCTCGCCGTCGGCCGCACCGAGGAGGGCGTCAACGAACTCGAGGCCGCCGAGAAGACCGCCACCTCCTGGGGCGGCCACAACCCGGTCCTCGCGCCCTGGTCCATCGACCTCGCCAAGGCCCTCGCCGGAAGCGACCCGGCCCGCGCCGCCCGGCTCGCCGCCGATGCCCGCGCGCAGGCCGAACGCTTCGGTACGGACACCGCCATCGGCGAGGCCCTGCGCTGCGCGGCCGCCCTGGAGACCGGAGAACGCGCGGCCCGCCTGTACGCCCAGGCGGTCACCTACCTGGAGGCCTCGCCCTGCCAGTACGAACACGCGGCGGCCCGCGTCGAGTACGGCATCGCCACCGGCTCGGCCGCGGAACTCGAGCGGGGCCTGGACCTCGCCCTGGCCTGCGGAGCGGACGGCCTGGCGGCGCAGGCGACGGCGGCCCTGCGGGACCGGCGCGTCGGCTAGGACAGCCGCACGGGCGAGGTTCGGCGTTCGTGCGCACGGGTACCCGGCCGCCCACGCACACAGCACGCGGACACCGCGCGCCGGTTGCGCGAACCGGCGCGCGGACGAGGCAAGGGAGCGCGACGCCATGAAGGCAGTGACCTGGCAGGGCAGGCGGGACGTACGGGTGGAGGACGTGCCCGACCCGCGGATCGAGGAGCCCACCGACGCCGTCATCCGCATCACGTCCACCGGTCTCTGCGGCTCCGACCTGCACCTGTACGAGGTGCTCACGCCGTTCATGACCCCGGGAGACATCCTCGGGCACGAACCCATGGGCATCGTCGAGGAGGTCGGCACCGAGGTGACGGGTCTGCGCCCCGGCGACCGGGTCGTGGTGCCCTTCCAGATCGCCTGCGGGCACTGCTTCATGTGCGGCACCGGACTGCCCACCCAGTGCGAGACCACCCAGGTCACCGGCGAGGGCATGGGCGCGGCCCTGTTCGGCTACACCCGGCTGTACGGCGCCGTGCCCGGCGGCCAGGCCGAGTATCTGCGGGTCCCGCAGGCGCAGTTCGGTCCGATCAAGGTGCCCGAAGGGCCGCCGGACGACCGTTTCGTCTACCTCTCCGACGTGCTGCCCACCGCCTGGCAGGCCGTCGAGTACGCCGCCGTGCCGCCCGGCGGGACCGTCGCCGTCCTCGGCCTCGGCCCGATCGGTGACATGGCCTGCCGGATCGCGCTGGCACGCGGCGCCGAGCGGGTCTTCGGCGTCGATCTGGTGCCCGAGCGGCTCGCCCGGGCGAACCGGCGCGGTGTGGAGACCTACGACCTCAGGACCTTCGACGACGAGAAGGCGCTGGTCAACGCGATCCGCGACGAGACCGGCGGCCGGGGCCCGGACGCGGTGATCGACGCCGTCGGCACGGAGGCGCACGGCAGCGCGGCCGCCAAACTGGCCCAGTCGGCCACCGCGCTCCTGCCCCGCAAGCTCAGCGCGCCCCTCGCGGAACGCTTCAGCGTCGACCGGCTCGGCGCCCTCCACATGGCCATCGACCTGGTCCGGCGCGGCGGCACGATCTCCCTGAGCGGTGTCTACGGCGGCATGGCCGACCCGCTGCCGATGCTCACCCTGTTCGACAAGCAGATCCAGATGCGCATGGGCCAGGCCAACGTGCGCCGCTGGAGCGACGACATCATGCCCTACCTCACCGACGAGGACCCCCTCGGCGTCCAGGACTTCGCCACGCACCGGGTGCCGCTCGCCGAGGCGCCGCACGCCTACGAGATGTTCCAGCGCAAGCAGGACGGCGCCGTGAAGATCCTGATGCAGCCGTGAGCCGGGCGGTCACCGCGCGCCCGTGAGCCGGGGCAGCGGGGAACGGGGGAGGCCGGCGGGGCCGGCGCTCACCCGGCGGTGCCCTTCTCGCCGAGGATCTCCGCCAGGTCGTAGCGCACCGGCTCCTCCAGCTGGGTGTACGTGCAGCTCTCCGCCGTACGGTCCGGGCGCCAGCGGCGGAAACGGGCCGTGTGCCGGAACCGCTGGCCGTTCTCCATGTGGTCGTAGGCCACCTCGGCCACCCGCTCGGGCCGCAGCGGCACCCAGGACAGGTCCTTCTTGCCCGACCAGCGGCTCGGCGCCCCCGGCAGCCGGGCCGACTCGTGGGCGGCCTCGTCCGACCAGGCCGCCCACGGGTGCCCGGTCACGTCGTCCATCCGCAGCGGCTCCAGTTCCTCGATCAGTTCGGCCCGGCGTTTCATCGGGAAGGCGGCCGCCACGCCGACGTGCTGCAGCGCGCCGCGCTCGTCGTACAGCCCGAGCAGCAGCGAGCCGACCACCGGGCCGCTCTTGTGGAGGCGGTACCCGGCCACGACGACGTCCGCCGTCCGCTCGTGCTTGATCTTGAACATGGCCCGCTCGTCCTGCCGGTAGCGCAGCGTGAGCGGCTTGGCGACGACACCGTCGAGCCCGGCGCCCTCGAACCGCTCGAACCACCGCCGGGCCACACCGATGTCGGTGGTCGCGGGCGCCACGTGCACCGGCGGGGTCGCCCGGGCGAGAGCCTCCTCCAGCAGCGGCCGCCGCTCGGTCAGGGGCACGTCGACCAGCCGCCGGTCGTCCAGCGCCAGCAGGTCGAAGGCGACGAACGACGCCGGGGTCCGCTCGGCCAGCGTCCGCACCCGGGAGGCCGCGGGGTGGATGCGCTCGGTCAGCGCGTCGAAGTCCAGCCGGCCGTTCCGCGCGATCACGATCTCCCCGTCCAGGACGCACCGCTCGGGCACCCGCTCCCGCAGCGCCGCCACCAGCTCGGGGAAATACCTGGTCAGCGGCTTGCCCGTACGACTGCCCAGCTCGATGTCGGCCCCGTCCCGGAACACGATCGAGCGGAATCCGTCCCACTTCGCCTCGTAGTGCATGCCGGGCGGAATCTCCGCCACCGACTTGGCGAGCATGGGCTTCACGGGCGGCATCACCGGCAGATCCATGGTCCGATTCTGCTCGCCCCGGCCCGCCGCCGCCCGGTGTGCGAGCCGTGCGGGGTGCGCCTACCGTTGCCGCATGGGCGATGCGGTGGAACTGGAGGTCGGCGGCCGGACCGTACGGCTGTCCAGCCCGGACAAGGTCTTCTTCCCGGAGCGCGGATTCACCAAGCTGGACGTCGCCCGGTACTACGCCGCCGTCGCGCCCGGCATCCTGCGCGCCCTGCGCGACCGCCCCACCACGCTGGAGCGCTACCCGGACGGCGTCGGCGGCGAGTGGTTCTACCAGAAGCGGGCGCCCAAGGGCATGCCCGACTGGATCCCCACCGCGCACATCACCTTCCCCAGCGGGCGCAGCGCGGACGAGATGTGCCCGACCGAAGAGGCCGCGGTGGTGTGGGCGGCGCAGTACGGCACCCTCACCTTCCATCCCTGGCCGGTGCGCGCCACCGATGTCGACCACCCCGACGAGCTGCGCATCGACCTCGATCCGCAGCCCGGCACCGACTACGCCGACGCCGTCCGCGCCGCCCATGAACTACGCGCCGTACTGGAGGAGTTCGGCGGTCTGCGCGGCTGGCCCAAGACCTCCGGCGGCCGGGGCCTGCACGTCTTCGTCCCCGTCGAACCGCGCTGGACCTTCACCCAGGTGCGGCGCGCGGCGATCGCGGTCGGCCGGGAGATGGAACGCCGGATGCCGGAGCACGTGACCATCAAGTGGTGGAAGGAGGAACGCGGGCGCCGCATCTTCCTCGATTACAATCAGACGGCTCGCGACCGCACCATCGCCTCCGCGTACTCGGTACGCCCCCGGCCGAACGCCCCCGTCTCGGCGCCGCTGCGCTGGGAAGAGGTCGGCGTCGCGCACCCGACCGACTTCGACATCGCCACCATGCCGGCCCGCTTCGCCGAACTCGGGGACGTACACGCGGACATGGACGACCACGCCTACTCCCTGGACGCGCTGCTGGAGCTGGCCCGCCGCGACGAACACGACCACGGGATGGGCGACCTGCCGTATCCGCCGGAGTACCCGAAGATGCCCGGTGAGCCGAAGCGGGTCCAGCCGAGCCGCGCGCGACGCGAGGCGACCTCCTAGGGCATCTCTTTCCGGCCTTGCCGGGTGGGCCATGCGGCGCCCCCGGTCCCGGCCGGCCTGATCCGCAAGAAGGGCCCTGCCCCGGTGGCGCACGCGCGTTCCGGGGTCTTGGGCGGTGTGTCCGGCTCCCGGATATCCTGGCCCGCAGCCGCCGATGAGGAGTCCCGAAGTGACCGAGGCAGTGTCGCGTCCCACGCTGGAGGCCGTGGCCGCGCGAGCCGGCGTGTCCCGGGCCACCGTGTCCCGGGTGGTCAACGGCGGGGACGGGGTGCGGGAGTCCCTGGCCGAGCGGGTCCGCCAGGCCGTGGCGGAACTCGGATACGTCCCCAACCAGGCGGCGCGCAGCCTCGTCACCAAGCGGCACGACGCCGTCGCGGTCGTCATCGCCGAGCCCGAGACCCGGGTCTTCACCGACCCCTTCTTCGCGCTCCAGCTGCGTGGCATCAGCAAGGAGCTCACCGCCCACGACAACCAGCTCGTCCTGCTGCTCACCGAGGGCCGCGACGACCACGCGCGCGTGGCCCGCTATCTGGCCGGGGGGCACGTCGACGGCGCGCTCGTCTTCTCCCTGCACCTGGACGACCCGCTGCCCGCACTCATCCGGGCCGCCGGTGTGCCCACGGTGTTCGGCGGGCGGCCCGGCTGGGGCGACTCCTCCCCCGAGGGGATCACGGACGCGGTGTATGTCGACTGCGACAACCGGGGCGGGGCGCGTACGGCCGTACGGCATCTGGTGGGCCTCGGCCGCCGGCGCGTCGCGCACATCACCGGGGCCCTGGACCAGACCTCGGCGGTGGACCGGCTCGACGGGTACCGGGACGTCATGCGGGAGGTGTCGGGCGAGAGCGATCCCCGGCTGGTCGAGGAGAGCGACTTCACCCCGGCGGGCGGGGAACGCGCGATGCGTGCGCTGCTGGAGCGCTGTCCGGACGTGGACGCCGTGTTCGCCGCGAACGACCTCACCGCGCTGGGCGCCCTGCGGGTGCTGCGCGAGCGGGGCCGGCGGGTGCCCGAGGACGTGGCCGTCATCGGCTTCGACGACATGGTGCCCGTCGCCGAGCAGAGCGACCCACCGCTGACGACGGTGCGTCAGGACATTGAGAAGATGGGCCGGCTGATGGCCCGTCTGCTACTGGCCGGCCCCACCCGGGAACCGGCCCCGGCGGTGATCCTCCCGACCCACTTGGTACACCGGTCCTCCGCCTGACCCACCCATGACCGTCCTCAAGGCACCCCTCAGGGCCCCGGCACCTCGCTCTTGATCACGGCGAACCGCGCCCCGTTCGGATCCGCGAGCTTCGCCACGCGCCCCACACCCGCCACGGTCACCGCGGGCGCTCGCACCGTCCCGCCGAGCCGCCGGGCCCGCTCGACCACGGCGTCGGTGTCCTCGACCTCGATGTACGGCAGCCAGTAGGCGTCCGCCTCGTCCGGGGCGTCGGCCAGCGGCACCATGCCGCCGAACACGGCGTCCTCGCCGGCACCGGCCGGATTGACACAGGTGTACGTCCCACCGGGGCGCCCGGCCGACGTCTCCAGGCCGAGCACCCGGTGGTAGAACGCGGCGGCCGCCGCGACGTCCGGGGTGTACAGCTCGACCCAGCGCAGCGCGCCCGGTTCGCCCGCCGCGTCCACGCCCTCGGTCATCCCGGGCTGCCAGATCCCGAACGGCACACCCGCCCGGTCGGCGAGGACCGCCATGCGGCCCTCGCCCATCACGTCCGTGGGCGGAAAGAGCACGCTCCCCCGCGCCTGTTCGGCCGCCTCGGCGGTGGCCCGCGCGTCCTCGCTGCGGAAGTACACCGTCCACGCGGGCGGCCCCTGCCCTGGGCCGGTCCGCATAGCGCCCGCCACGGTCCTGCCGTCCAGCTGGAAGAACCCGTACCCCCCGGCGTCCGGCCCCGCCGACCGGAACCGCCAGCCGAAGAGCGAGCCATAGAAGGAGCCGGCGGCGTCGATGTCGGGCGTACCGACGTCGATCCAGTTCGGGGCGCCGTCGACGAAACGGGTGGTGAGCATCTTCGCCCTCCTCGCAAGGGGTCCCGTCCTCTGCACTGCAGAGTCTGGCACCGCCCACCGACACGCGCCGCCGGAGCACCGCGCCGCGGTTTTCCCGCCGCGCCCGCGCGCCGCCGTGCGCGGACCGGTGCCGCGGGAGCATCATCGGGGCGGCCGGGGGCCCGGGGCGACGGCGTTGACCGCGCGTTGATCGAACGTTTTTCGCCCCACGGCACGATCCTGGCCATGCACTTCGAAACCATCACCCCGGCCGACGACACCTGGCAGGCGCAGGCCCTGTGCGCGCAGACCGGGCCGGACTTCTTCTTCCCCGAGCCCGGCAGCTCGGTGCGCGAGGCGAAGCGCATCTGTGCGATGTGCGAGCTGCGCCCGGCCTGTCTGGACTACGCGCTCGCCAATGACGAGCGCTTCGGCGTCTGGGGCGGACTGTCCGAGAAGGAACGCCTGGCCCTGCGGCGCGTCTCCCGCTGAATTCCCGCCCCTACGACGACCGGCGCGGTGGTCAGCCGCCGGCGCGCGCCGCCATGCGGGCCTTGCGGGCGGCCAGCCGCTCGTCGAACTTGGCGGCCTCGGCGTCCAGGCCGCCCAGGTACAGGCCGAGTTCCTCCTGCGCCTTGCACCCCTGCGGTCCGAGGCCGTCGATCTCCTCGATCTTCAGGAAGCGCAGCACCGGCTGCAGGACGTCGTCGTGGTGGATGCGCAGGTTGTAGACCTCGCCGATGGCCATCTGCGCGGCGGCCCGCTCGAAGCCGGGGATGCCGTGACCGGGCATACGGAAGTCGACCACGACGTCACGGACCGCCTGCATGGTCAGATCGGGGGCGAGTTCGAAGGCGGCCTTCAGCAGGTTGCGGTAGAAGACCATGTGGAGGTTCTCGTCGGTCGCGATGCGCGCCAGCATGCGGTCGCAGACCGGGTCGCCGGACTGGTGGCCGGTGTTGCGGTGCGAGATACGGGTGGCCAGCTCCTGGAAGGCGACATAGGCGACCGAGTGCAGCACCGAGTGCCGGTTGTCGGACTCGAAGCCCTCGCTCATGTGCGACATCCGGAACTGCTCCAGCTTGTCCGGGTCCACCGCGCGCGAGGTGAGCAGGTAGTCGCGCATCACGATGCCGTGCCGGCCCTCCTCGGCCGTCCAGCGGTGCACCCAGGTGCCCCAGGCGCCGTCGCGGCCGAAGAGCGAGGCGATCTCGTGGTGGTAGCTCGGCAGGTTGTCCTCGGTGAGCAGGTTGACCACGAGGGCGATGCGGCCGACCTCCGTCACCTTGGACTGCTCCTTGCCCCAGGCCTCGCCGTCCTCGAAGATGCCGGGGAAGTTGCGTCCGTCGCTCCACGGGACGTACTCGTGGGGCATCCAGTCCTTGGCGACCTTCAGGTGCCGGTTCAGTTCCGTCTCGACCACTTCCTCCAGCGCGAACAGCAGCCGCGCGTCGGTCCAGGCGGACGGGCTGCCGAGGTGAGGGGAAGTGATCGTCACGGAAACTCCAGGGGGACGCCGAACGGGGGGAGGGAGAGATGGCCCGGCGAGCGGTGCCGGGAGACTACGAGATCGTAGGCTACGAATCCGTAGGTTACGAAGCCGTAGGTTAAGACCGCCGTAAAGATCGCTGATCAGCAGGTGTCCCCTCGCCAGTCCGGGGCGTGTTGCCGGGATACGCCGAGCGGCCCCGCACCCCAGGTCCCGGGGCTGACCGGGTGAGGCGCGAACCCGGTCAGGCGTACAGCTCCCGCAGACGCACCGAGAGACAGGTCACACAGCCCTCGAGTTTCTCGAACTCGCCGATGTCCACCGTGACCACGTCGTGCCCGAGGTCGGTCAGCAGCTCCGCGGTCTTCGGGGCGCTCGCGGCCATCAACAGCTTGCCGCCGCCGAGCACCACCACATGCGAGCCGGGCTCCTCCGGCACCGCCAGGAAGCCCGGGAACAGCGAGGGCCGGTCGACCTTCGGGATGTGCCCGATCACCGTGCCGTCCGGCAGTGCGGTCACCGCCGACTTCAGGTGCAGCACCTTGCTCACCGGTACGGCCACCACACGGGCCCCGAGCGGCTCGAACGCGGCCCGCAGCTGCTGCACGCCGGCCGCGTTGGTCCGCCCGCCCCGGCCGACGTAGACCGTGTCGCCCACCTTGAGGACGTCACCGCCCTCCAGCGTCCCCGGCTCCCAGATCCAGTTCACCGAGCAGCCGAGGCGGGCCACCGCCTCCTCCACACCGGCCGTCTCCGCCCGCCGGGACTCGGCCCCGGGCCGGGTGATCAACGCCACGTTCCGGTACATGACGACGGTGTCCTCGACGAACACCGAGTCCGGGCAGTCGTCGGCCGGTTCGACCTCGACGGTCTCCCAGCCGTGCGCGTTCAGCGCCTCGACGTAGGCCTCCCACTGCTCCGTGGCGAGCCCGACGTCGACCCGCTCCCGCTCGATGTGTGTCACCAGGCCATCGGCGAGGCGGGGGCCGGGGCGGCGGACGAGGGCCTTCTTGCTGGGCACGAGGGGCCTTTCGTGTCGGTCGGGACGGTTCCGAGGTGCCGGCGGTGCGGCACCGGTCCGCCATCATGCAGGGCGCCCGGCCCCGGACAAAACCCCCCGTGACCAGGCTGTGGCCCGCTCGATACGTCGGCCCCGGCCCCCTCAGGCGGGGGAGTCGACGTCTTCGGGGCCCTCGGCGTCCTCGGGGGCGATCTCCCTCAGTTCTCCCTCCTCCATCAGCAGCCAGCGGGTGATCCCGACCGACTTCAGGAACGGCAGGTCGTGACTGGCCACGAGCAGCGCGCCCTCGTACGACTCCAGAGCCGAGGTCAGCTGCCGGACGCTGGCGATATCCAGGTTGTTGGTCGGCTCGTCGAGCAGCAGCAGCTGAGGGGCCGGCTCGGCGAGCATCAGCGCGGCCAGGGCCGCCCGGAAGCGCTCGCCGCCGGAGAGCGTCGCCGCCGTCCGGTCGGCACGCGCCCCCCGGAACAGGAAGCGGGCCAGTCGGGCCCGGATCCGGTTGTTGGTGGCGCCCGGCGCGAACCGGGCCACGTTCTCGACCACCGACAGACGGTCGTCGAGGACGTCCAGCCGCTGGGGCAGGAACCGCGACGGGACGTGTGTCGACGCCTCGCCCGACACCGGCTCCAGTTCGCCGGCGACGGTCCGCAGCAGCGTCGTCTTGCCGGCGCCGTTGCGGCCGATCAGCGCGATCCGCTCCGGGCCGCGCAGATCGACGACGCCCTCGACGCGAGCCCCGTAGGCCATCGTCAGGTTCCGCAGGGTGAGGACCTGACGGCCGGGCGGTACGGCCGTGTACGGCAGGTCGACCCGGATCTCGTCGTCGTCCCGTACCGCCTCCGCCGCCTCGTCCAGTCGTTCCCTGGCCTCGGCGAGCCGCTCCTCGTGCAGGATGCGGTGCTTGCCGGCGGACTCCTGGGCCGCGCGTTTGCGGTTCCCCATGACGATCTTCGGCTCGCGCTTCTGTTCGTACATCTTCTGTCCGTACCGCTTGCGGCGGGCCAGTTTGACCTGGGCGTCGGCCAGTTCGCGTTTCTGCTTGCGCAGATCGGCCTCGGCCACACGCATCATCCGCTCGGCGGCGTCCTGTTCGACGGCGAGGGCCGCCTCGTAGGCCGAGAAGTTGCCGCCGTACCAGGTGACCTCGCCCGAGCGCAGCTCCGCGATCTGGTCGACCAGGTCGAGCAGTTCCCGGTCGTGGCTGACCACGACCAGCACGCCCGGCCAGGACGCGACGGCCTGGTACAGCCGGCGGCGCGCGTACAGGTCGAGGTTGTTCGTCGGTTCGTCGAGCAGCAGGACGTCCGGGCGGCGCAGCAGCAGGGCGGCGAGCCGCAGCAGCACCGACTCGCCGCCGGACACCTCGCCGACGGTACGGTCCAGACCGATGTGGCCGAGGCCGAGTTCGCCCAGGGTGACCAGGGCGCGCTCCTCGACGTCCCAGTCGTCGCCGAGCGTCTCGAAGTGCTCCTCGGCCACGTCGCCCGACTCGATGGCGTGCAGCGCGGCCCGCCGGCCGGCGATGCCGAGCGCCTCGTCGACGCGGAGCGTGGTGTCGAGGGTGACGTTCTGCGGGAGACAGCCGATCTCGCCGCTGACCTTGACCGTGCCGTCGGCCGGGGCGAGTTCGCCGGCCAGCAGCTTCAACAGGGTCGACTTACCGGACCCGTTGACGCCGACGAGCCCGGTCCTGCCGGGGCCGAAGGCGATGTCGAGCCCGTCGAAGACGGCGGTGCCGTCGGGCCAGGCGAAGGACAGGGACGTGCAGGTGAGGGAAGCTGACATGGGTGCCTCGCGAAGGGTGCGGGTGCGGGTGGACGCGTGTCGAGACACCGCGAGGCGGAAACCGAAGGTCTGGGCACTGGGAGGCCACGGGAGAAGGCCTGTGCCGGGGGACGGCTCGGACGCCGAGGTCGTACGCCGCGCACACCTCACCGGTGCGACGCGATGCCTCAAGACCTCAGACGAGCAACGTCCTTCTCCAATCGACGGCAACAGAACCGATATACACCGTAGGAGGGGGCCATCGGCCTGTCAACGCGATTAACGGCCCCCGAGGCGCGCGTTCGCGCTCAGCAGGCGTCCCGCATCAGCTCGGCCAGGCCGTCGTCCAGGTCCAGCTGGAGGTGCTCGTGGCCGACCGGCACCAGCTCGCCGGTCGCCGCGAGGAACCGCCGTATCTCGCCGGAGCGCACATGCACGACCGCGGTGCCCTCGGGCGCGTGGAACTCCAGGACCGTCCGGTCGTACCCGTACGGCCGTACCCGGACGTCCCCCTGGCCCTCGGCGTCCTGGAGACCGGCGGTCAGCAGCTCCCGGGAGAAGGTCCAGCAGACCTCGACGCCCTCCAGGGTGGCCGGCGCCGGGAAGGTCATGCGGACGGCGAAGGGATCGCGCCGGTCGTAGCACAGCGTGGCGGGGATGCTCGGCATACGGGGTGCGGCGGCGACGAGGCGGGCCTCTACGAGCTGCTCGATGACGGTGGACAACGCCTTGCTCCCTCGTGACGGCTGGACTACGCCCGGATGTGCGCCACCCGGCACTGGAAGAGACGACGGAATCGGCCGACGCGTGCACACGAACAACTAGTGACCTCGGTCACCGCCTCCATGCGTGGCCAGTGACGGATGTTCCCCGCGCGCCGCAAGGGACGGAGGATGGGGCCCTCTGGACGCTGCGACGGCCATCGGCTAGCTTCGCCCGCCATGAGGCGCTTGGGGAGCACGCGACGCGGGGGACGGACGGGCAGGCTGACGGCGGCGGGGGTGGCCTGCGGGGCGGCACTCGCCGTGCTGACGGTCCCGGCCGCCGAGGCCGGCCCGCTTCCGCAGGGGGCCCCGCGACCGGCGCACGCGCACTGGGAGGCGAAGGACCCCGGCACCCCGCAGGTCCGCTTCCGGGGGCTCGCGGCCGTAAACCGGCGCACCGCCTGGCTGGCCGGCACCGGCGGCACCGTGCTGCGCACCACCAACGGCGGAACGACCTGGCGGAACGTCTCTCCGCCGGAGGCCGCGGGGCTCGAGTTCCGGGACGTGCAGGCCTTCGACGCGCGCCGCGCGGTGGTGCTGGCCATCGGAGAGGGCGAGGACTCCCGGGTCTACCGCACCGACGACGGCGGCTCGACCTGGACGGAGTCCTTCCGCAACCCCGACCCGAAGGCGTTCTACGACTGCCTGGCGTTCTTCGACCGCCGCCACGGCCTCGCCCTGAGCGACCCCGTGGACGGAAGGTTCCGCATCCTGTCCACCGGCGACGGCGGCCGCTCCTGGCGGGTGCTGCCCTCCGACGGCATGCCGCCCGCCCTGGACGGCGAGGCGGGGTTCGCGGCCAGCGGCCAGTGCCTGGTCACCGCCGGTCCGAGGGACGTCTGGCTGGCCACCGGCGGCGGCGCCCACGCGCGCGTGCTGCACTCGGCCGACCGCGGACTGACCTGGACGGCCGCGGCGACACCCGTGCCGGCGGCCGACCCGGCCAAGGGCGTCTTCGCGCTCGCCTTCCGCGACCGCACCCACGGCGTCGCCGTCGGCGGCGACTACCGCTCCGACCGGCCCTCCCCGCTCGCCGCCGCCGTCACCACCGACGGGGGCCGCACCTGGCGGCCCGCCACCACGCCGCCGCCCGCCTACCGCTCCGGCGCGGCCTGGCTGCCGCACAGCCGAACGGCCGCGCTCGCCGTCGGACCCACCGGCACCGACCTCACCTCCGACGGCGGTCACACCTGGCGGACCATCGACACCGGCTCCTACGACACCGTCACCTGCACCGCCGATCTGAGCTGCTGGGCGGCCGGCGAGCGGGGGAGGGTCGCCCGCCTGGAACGCTGAACCCGGCGCGAGCGCGCGAGGCGACCGCGCGGCCCCGCTGTCCGGCGGTCGAGCGACGCGACAACGGACGCGGATGTAAGCGGCGGGAAGCCGGGTACTCGTCTCCCAACCTCACATAGGACAGCGGGGGACGAGGAAGGGAGCGATCATGCCAGCCGGTTCCAGCCCCAAGCGCGAGCGCCAGTACGAGCACATCAAGGAGAGCGCGCAGGACCGGGGCGAGAGCGCCGGACGCGCCAAGGAGATCGCCGCGCGGACGGTCAACAAGGAACGCGCACGCTCCGGCGAGTCCAGGACCGCCAGCCGCACCTCGACGCAGGACATGTCGTCGAGCAAGCGCGGCGGCCAGCGGTCGGGCAACCGCGTCGGCTCGCAGGGCCCGACCCGCGACCAGTTGTACAACGAGGCCAGGCAGCGCGGCATCGAAGGCCGTTCGCACATGAACAAGGACGAGTTGCAGCGCGCGCTGAACAAGAAGGGCTGACCGGACGGGCGGCCCGCGGGCCTCAGCCCAGTGTCTGCCGGTGGCGCGCCAGGTCCGGTGCCGTCTTCGTGACGATGAACTCCGTGACGCGGTAGGTGCAGACGCCGGCGACGGCGAACGGGTCACCCGCGACGATCTCCTCGATGCGGGCACGGTCCCCCGCGACGGCGAGGATCACTCCGCCGTCGCGGGGCTCCTTGCGCCCGGACGCCAGAAAGAAACCCTTGTCGTACTGCTCCTCCAGCCACGCCACGTGATCCGGCAACAGGGCGTCCACGGCGTCGAGCGGGGCGGTGTAGTTCAGCTCCAGTACGAACATGATCGCGAGCCTACCCCCGGCTCGGGCATCCGTGCGCGGGACCGTACAGTCGTGCTCACCATGACGACCGT
Organism: Streptomyces sp. NPDC051452; assembly: GCF_044454765.1. NCBI lineage: Bacteria > Bacillati > Actinomycetota > Actinomycetes > Kitasatosporales > Streptomycetaceae > Streptomyces > Streptomyces sp. NPDC051452. Next base: position 43,696 of record NZ_JBITEB010000007.1, on the reverse strand, counting down.
AGGCGTACCGGCGGGCTGGCCCGCGACCGAGGAAGAGGCCCGCGCCGTCCAGGACGAACTGCGCGGGCGGGTGGTGCGGGACGAGCCGGGACCGCCGCCCGGGACGGGCCGTGTCACCGGCGTCGACGTCGCCTACGACGACGCGCGGGACCTGGTGGCCGCGGCGGCCGTCGTCCTCGACGCCGCGACCCTGGACGTCGTCGCCGAGGCGACGGCCGTCGGCCGGGTGTCGTTCCCCTATGTGCCCGGACTCCTCGCCTTCCGCGAGATCCCCACCGTACGGGCCGCCCTCGACGCCCTGCCGTGCCCGCCCGGCCTGGTGGTCTGCGACGGCTACGGCCTCGCCCATCCGCGCCGCTTCGGGCTCGCCGCCCACCTGGGCGTCCTCACCGGTCTGCCGACCATCGGCGTCGCGAAGAACCCGTTCACCTTCGCCTACGCCGACCCGGCCCCGGCGCGCGGCGCTTGGGCGCCGCTGCTCGCCGGGGACGAGGAGGTCGGGCGCGCGCTGCGCACCCGGGACGGCGTCAAACCGGTGTTCGTCTCGGTCGGCCACCGGGTGGGCCTGTACAACGCCGTCGCGCACACGCTGGCGCTGACCCCGCGCTACCGGCTGCCGGAGACCACGCGCAGGGCGGACGCCCTGTGCCGCCGGGCGCTGCGGGAGGCGACGCGCTCTGTGGCCGGCGGGTCTCAGGATGCGACGACGCGCCAGGCGCCGACCTCCTGATACGCCGAGTCGTAGACGGCCGAACCGTCGCCGGGTTCGAGAGCGTAGTGGCGCAGGTTGCCGCCCCAGTACCGCAGGATGCGCTCCAGCTCCCCGACCCGGTCCTGTTCCACCGCACCCTCGTCCACGGTCACCTCGAGCACGAACTTCACGTCTGTGTCGCCTCCTTGGGCTTCTCGGGCCTGGCCGCCATCGTCTCATCCGGATGGGCCGCGGGGCGTCGGACCGGCGCGGACCGTCAGCGGGCCGCCGCCACCCGGAAGGTGATCCCAGCGGCGCGCAACCGCTCGGTCAGGGCGTCTCCCATGGCCTGGGCCGTGGTGACCTGACCGGCCGTCGGCGGGAGATCGTCGAAGGCCAGGCTGAGAGCCGCCTCGGCGAACATCTTCGCCGTCTCGTCGTACCCCGGATCGCCACCCGCCACCTCGGTGAACACGCGCCGCCCGCCGCCCTCGCCGACGAAGCGCACCGTGAACCAGCTCTTCGCCCGCTTCTCCGCGCTCGGACCGTCACCTGGCTTGAGCCGGTCCGACAACCAGCGCCGCACGGGGGGCAGTTGGACGGCGGCCGCCCCGGCGCCGAGGGCGGCGACCGAGCCGAGGGCGATCGGCAGACGGCGTACCGCGGCATAGTGGCGGTAGCGGAAGTCCGGGCCGTAGCGTTCCAGGGCCTGGGCCGAGCGGCGCACGATCTGCGGATCGATGGTCGGCAGCGGCAGCGCCCACGCGCCGACCTCCCCGGCGAACCGCGGGGCGCCCGCGGGGGCGCTCACCCTGCGTCCCATCAGGCGCGGTTCGTGCCGGGCGCGTTCCCGCGCGGCGGCCAGCATGCGGCGGCCGCGGGCGGCCTGGTTCAGTGCCGAGGCGAGGGTGCCGCCCGAGAAGGCCGCGTCGGCGGTGACGTACGCGTCCACCGTCAGTGGTACGCCCTCCGGCAGGTTCCGGACGGTGAAATAGGCACCCAGATCGTGCGGGACCGAGTCGAAGCCGCACGCGTGCACCAGGCGTGCGCCCGTCTCACGCGCGCGTGCGTCGTACCGGACGTACATCAGGTCCACGAACTCCGGTTCACCGGTGAGATCCAGATAGTCGGCGCCGGTGTCCGCGCAGGCCGCGACCAGGTCCTCGCCGTGGAGCACGTACGGCCCCACGGTCGTGGCCACCACGCGCGCGTGCTCGGCGAGTGCGCGCAGGGAGGCCGGTTCGGCCACGTCGGCCCGCAGGACGCCGATGTCCGCGCCGCCGGGCAGGCGCTCGCGCAGCCGCTCCAGCCTGCCCTCGTCGCGGCCCGCGACCGCCCAGCGCAGCCCGCTCGGCGCGTGCGCGGCGAGGTACTCCGCCGTCAGCGTGCCGACGAAGCCCGTCGCGCCGAAGAGCACGAGGTCGTAGGGACGGTCCGTTGTTTTTAGCCTGCTCATGACACCCCTTGGTCGTGGAGCCCGCGCCGCTGTCGGTGGCCGAGGCTAGCGTGAGGAACGCGGAGCCCGACGACCAGCCCGGAGGCAGTGGTGGCCGTAGCGAGGAACATCCCGGAGAAGCGGGAGAAAGCGCGCGCTTCGGCGTCGGCCGCCACGGCGGTGCGCGGCGCCCGAGCCGCCGGACGGGGCTCCCCTCACCCACTCGGGTGATCATCCACACTCCGGGCACTTGGCTAAGCGCTTGCTCGTTCAGGTCTTGTGTCCGGTGGAACGTGTTCTTAGCATCACCGGTGTTACATCAGTAGTGTCACACAGGCTGGGAGCTGGAGACATGACGACGGCACAGACGCCGACGACGCCGGGCACCGGCCCGCTCCACGGTGTGCGCGTGGTGGAGCTCGCCGGCATCGGACCGGGCCCGTTCGCCGCCATGCTCCTGGCCGACCTGGGCGCCGACGTGGTCCGGGTGGACCGGCCGGGCGGCCCGGGGCTGGCGATCGATCCCGCCTACGACGTCACCAACCGCAACAAGCGCTCGGTCGTGATCGACCTGAAGGCACCGTACGGCCCCGCCCGCGTCCTGGACCTCGTCGAGCGGGCCGACATCCTGATCGAGGGCAACCGCCCCGGCGTCGCCGAGCGGCTCGGCGTCGGACCCGAGGAGTGCCACGCCCGCAACCCCCGTCTGGTCTATGGCCGCATAACCGGCTGGGGCCAGGACGGCCCGCTCGCGCCCCGCGCCGGCCACGACGTGGCGTACATCGCGCTCACCGGCACACTCGGCATGATCGGCCGCCCGGACGAGCCCCCGGCCGTCCCCGCCAACCTGCTCGGCGACTACGCGGGCGGCTCCCTCTACCTGGTCGTCGGCGTCCTCGCGGCCCTGCACCACGCGCGCGCGACCGGCACCGGGCAGGTCGTCGACGCCGCCATCGTCGACGGCACCGCCCATCTGTCCGCGATGATCCACGGCATGCTCGCCGCGGGCGGCTGGCAGGACCGGCGCGGTGCCAACCTCTTCGACGGCGGCTGCCCCTACTACGGCACCTACGAGACCGCCGACGGCGGATACATGGCGGTCGGCGCCCTGGAACGGCAGTTCTACGAGGAGTTCCTGCGCCTGCTCGGCCTGGACGACCTCGCCCCGGCCCGGGGGGACCGCACCCGCTGGGGCGAAGTGCGCGAACGCGTCGCCGCCCGCTTCAAGTCCCGCACCCGCGCCGAGTGGACGGCCGTCTTCGAGGGCTCCGACGCGTGCGTGGCCCCCGTGCTGTCCCTGCGCGAGGCCCCGCACCACCCGCACCTGGCCGCCCGCGGCACCTTCACCGACCACGCCGGAATCACCCAGCCGGCCCCCGCCCCCCGCTTCTCCGCCACCCCGACCGCCGTCCGCACCGGCCCGGCCCGGCCCGGCGCCGACACCGAGGCGGTGGCGCGGGACTGGGGCATACCGGACCGGGTGAACGACGACCCCGTCGCCGACCGCGACTGACCCGGCCCACCCGCTCGGCCCACCCTCCCGAAAGGCACACCAGTGAGCACCGAAGCGTACGTCTACGACGCGATCCGCACCCCGCGCGGCCGCGGCAAGGCCAGCGGCGCCCTGCACGGCACCAAGCCCATCGACCTCGTCGTCGGCCTCATCCACGAGATCCGCGACCGCTTCCCGGGCCTCGACCCGGCTGCCATCGACGACATCGTGCTCGGCGTCGTCGGGCCGGTCGGCGACCAGGGCTCCGACATCGCCAGGATCGCCGCGATCGCCGCCGGACTGCCGGACACGGTCGCGGGCGTGCAGGAGAACCGCTTCTGTGCCTCCGGTCTGGAGGCCGTCAACCTGGCAGCGGCCAAGGTCCGCTCGGGCTGGGAGGACCTGGTCCTCGCGGGCGGCGTCGAGTCCATGTCCCGCGTCCCGATGGCCTCCGACGGCGGCGCCTGGTTCAACGACCCGATGACCAACCTCGACGTCAACTTCGTGCCGCAGGGCATCGGCGCCGACCTCATCGCCACCATCGAGGGCTTCTCCCGCCGCGACGTCGACGAGTACGCGGCCCTGTCCCAGGAGCGCGCCGCCAACGCCATGAAGGAGGGCCGCTTCGAACGCTCGGTGGTCCCCGTCAAGGACCGCGCCGGCCTGGTCGTCCTCGACCACGACGAGCACCCGCGCCCCGGCACCACCGCCGACTCCCTCGCGAAGCTCAAGCCGTCGTTCGCGGACATCGGCGAACTGGGCGGCTTCGACGCCGTGGCGCTCCAGAAGTACCACTGGGTGGAGCGCATCGACCACGTCCACCACGCGGGCAACTCCTCCGGCATCGTGGACGGCGCCTCTCTCGTCGCGATCGGCTCCAAGGAGGTCGGCGAGCGCTACGGCCTCACCCCCCGCGCGCGCATCCTCTCCGCGGCCGTCTCCGGATCCGAGCCGACCATCATGCTCACCGGCCCCGCCCCCGCCACCCGCAAGGCCCTCGCCAAGGCCGGCCTCACCATCGACGACATCGACCTGGTCGAGATCAACGAGGCGTTCGCCGCGGTCGTGCTCCGCTTCGTGAGGGACATGGGCCTGTCCCTGGACAAGGTCAACGTCAACGGCGGTGCCATCGCCCTCGGGCACCCGCTCGGCGCGACCGGCGCCATGATCCTCGGCACGCTCGTCGACGAACTCGAGCGCCAGGACAAGCGCTACGGCCTCGCCACACTCTGCGTGGGCGGCGGCATGGGCATCGCCACGATCATCGAGCGCATCTGAACCCCCAGCGGGACCAAGCGACTTCAACGGAGACGACTGTCATGACCGAGAGCACCACCATCCGCTGGGAACAGGACGACACCGGTGTCGTCACCCTCGTCCTGGACGACCCGAACCAGTCCGCGAACACCATGAACCAGGCGTTCCGCGACTCCCTCGCCGCGATCACCGACCGGCTGGAGGCCGAGCGGGACTCCGTGCGCGGCGTCATCCTCACCTCCGCGAAGAAGACCTTCTTCGCCGGCGGCGACCTGCGCGACCTGATCCGGGTCACCCCCGAGACCGCCCGGGAACTGTTCGACGGCGGTCTCGCCATCAAGCGGAACCTGCGCCGCATCGAGACCCTCGGCAAGCCGGTCGTCGCCGCGATCAACGGCGCGGCCCTCGGCGGCGGATTCGAGCTGGCCCTGGCCTGTCACCACCGGGTCGCCCTGGACACGGCCGGCACGAAGATCGGCTGCCCCGAGGTCACCCTCGGACTGCTCCCCGGCGGCGGTGGAGTCGTCCGTACGGTACGGCTGCTGGGCATCGCGGACGCGCTGTTGAAGGTGCTGCTCCAGGGGCAGCAGTACAACGCGCGCCGCGCCCGGGAGAACGGCCTCGTGCACGAGGTCGCCGCCACCCAGGAGGAACTGCTCGCCAAGGCCCGTGCCTTCATCGACGCCCACCCCGAGTCCCGGCAGCCCTGGGACGAGCCCGGCTACCGCATCCCCGGCGGCACCCCGGCCAACCCGAAGTTCGCCGCCAACCTGCCCGCCTTCCCGGCCTCCCTGCGCAAGCAGACCGGTGGCGCGCCCTACCCCGCGCCGCGCAACATCCTGGCCGCGGCCGTCGAGGGGTCCCAGGTCGACTTCGAGACCGCCCAGGTCATCGAGGCCCGCTACTTCGTGGAGCTGGCCGCCGGGCAGACCTCGAAGAACATGATCCAGGCCTTCTTCTTCGACCTGCAGGCGGTCAACTCCGGGGCCAACCGCCCCCAGGGCATCGAGCCGCGCAAGGTCCGCAAGGTCGCGGTCCTCGGCGCCGGCATGATGGGCGCCGGCATCGCGTACTCGTGCGCCCGCGCGGGGCTCGACGTCGTCCTCAAGGACGTCTCCCTGGAGTCGGCCCTCAAGGGCAAGGCGTACTCCGAGAAGCTGTGCGCCAAGGCCGTCGCCAAGGGCCGCACCAGCCAGGACAAGGCCGACGCGCTGCTCGCCCGCATCACGCCCACCGCCGAGGCGGCCGACCTTGCGGGCTGCGACGCGGTCATCGAGGCCGTCTTCGAGGACACCTCCCTCAAACACAAGGTGTTCCAGGAGATCGAGTCGGTGGTCGCCCCGGACGCGCTGCTGTGCTCCAACACCTCCACCCTGCCCATCACCACACTCGCCGAGGGCGTGGAGCGCCAGGCCGACTTCATCGGGCTGCACTTCTTTTCACCCGTCGACAAGATGCCGCTGGTGGAGATCATCAAGGGCGAGCGCACCGGCGACGAGGCCCTCGCCCGGGCCTTCGACCTGGTCCGGCAGATCAACAAGACGCCGATCGTTGTCAACGACTCGCGGGGCTTCTTCACCTCCCGGGTGATCGGCCATTTCATCAACGAGGGCGTCGCCATGGTCGGCGAGGGCATCGAGCCCGCCTCCGTCGAGCAGGCCGCGGCCCAGGCCGGCTACCCGGCCAAGGTGCTCTCCCTGATGGACGAGCTGACGCTCACCCTGCCGCGCAAGATCCGGCATGAGACCCGGCGGTCCGTGGAGGAGGCGGGCGGCACCTGGGTCGCGCACCCGGCGGAGGCCGTCATCGACCGCATGGTCGACGAGTTCGGCCGCACCGGCCGCAGCGGCGGCGCCGGCTTCTACGACTACACGGAGGACGGCAAGCGGGCCGGCCTGTGGCCCGGACTGCGCGAGCACTTCACCCGCGAGGGGCACCGGATCCCGTTCCGCGACATGCAGGAGCGGATGCTCTTCGCCGAGGCGCTCGACACCGTGCGCCTGCTGGAGGAGGGCGTGCTGACCTCGGTCGCCGACGCCAACATCGGCTCGATCCTCGGCATCGGCTTCCCCGGCTGGACCGGCGGCGTGCTCCAGTACATCAACGGCTACGAGGGCGGCCTGCCCGGATTCGTGGCCCGCGCGCGGGAACTCGCCGAGCGCTACGGGGACCGCTTCACCCCGCCCGCGCTGCTCGTGGCCAAGGCGGAGAAGACGAATACGGGGGAGCAGGGGGGCAAGGGGGAGCCGTTCAGCGACTCAGCCCGTTCCTGAGTCGCTGAGCCACCCGCTCAGCTCTTCCCGCAGCGAGCGCTGGAAGGTGGTCAGCAGAGCCTGCACCACCAAGGGGTGCATATGTGCCGACAGGGACCTCACATCCCGGGCGTCACGCTCCGCCACCTCGCCGCGGAAGAGCTGGGACAGCTCGTGAGCCGCGGCGCGCGAGTGCTCGACGAGCACCTTGCGCGCCGCGAGGATCGCCTCCTGTGACAGCGCCACGTCCAGCAGCTGGACGCCGAGCCGGAGCAGCCCGGCGTCCATCCGGAACGCGTCACCCGCCTGCGGTACGACGACGTTCATCGCCGTCAGCCGCTCCACGTCCTCGTCGCTCAGGGGCCGCCCCGCCCGCCGGTCGAGTTCCCCGCGCGAGACCGTCTCCACCGCCTCCGGCGCCCAGGACGCGACGACGGCGCGATGGATGGCCAGGTCGTCCGGGGTGAGATCCGGCGGCAGCTGCCGCAGATACCGCTCGATCGCCGCCAGGGTCATGCCCTGCCGCCGCAACTCCTCGATCAGCGCCAGCCGCGCCACGTGCCCGGGCCCGTAGTGCCCCACCCGGCGCGGGCCGATCTCCGGGGGCGGCAGCAGGCCCTTGCTGCCGTAGAAGCGGACCGTGCGGACCGTGACACCCGCCCGGGCGGCCAGCTCGTCGATGGTGAGGGGCGGCTGCCCGGCGTCGGTCGTCATGTGCAGCAGTATCGCTGTCCCACCAATGCTGTGAAACCTCGTGGATCTCGTGTGCGTTCCGCACGGACCGTGTGAGAAGTAACGCTGTGTGACGTGGGCCACCGCATAACCGGCGAACTCTTGGGAAACTGCTGCCTTGGTCTGTACCGCGAAACACCAAGGGTGGTGCGGGCCAAGACCTGCACGGATCCCGGGCCCACGAGGCCTGGGCGCACCAGGAAGTGGACCACCCGTGAGCACCAAGGAAGCCGTTGACTCGGCACAGGCCACCGACCGACCCGAGGTGGCGCGCACGCCCGCCGACGCGGGCGACGCCGGCTACAGCAAGGACCTCAAGGCCCGCCACGTCAACATGATCGCCATCGGCGGCGCCATCGGCACCGGCCTCTTCCTGGGCGCCGGCGGCCGCCTGCACAACGCGGGCCCGGCGCTCGCCCTGGCCTACCTGGTCTGCGGCGTCTTCGCCTTCTTCGTCGTCCGCGCCCTCGGCGAGCTGGTCCTGTACCGGCCCTCGTCCGGCTCCTTCGTGAGCTACGCGCGCGAGTTCCTCGGCGAGAAGGGCGCCTACGTCGCCGGGTGGATGTACTTCCTGAACTGGTCGACCACGGGCATCGCCGACATCACCGCGATCGCGCTGTACACGCACTACTGGAGCATGTTCACCTCCATCCCGCAGTGGGTGCTGGCGCTGATCGCCCTCGCGGTGGTCCTCGCCGTGAACCTGATCTCGGTGAAGATCTTCGGCGAGATGGAGTTCTGGTTCGCGATCATCAAGGTCGCCACCCTGGTGAGCTTCATGCTCATCGGCATCTTCCTCCTCGCCACCCAGCATCACGTCGACGGCACCAAGCCCGGCCTGAGCGTGATCAGCGATCACGGCGGTTTCTTCCCGCACGGCATGATGCCGGTCGTCCTCGTCATGCAGGGCGTGATCTTCGCGTACGCCGCCCTGGAGCTGGTCGGCGTGGCCGCCGGCGAGACCGCCGAGCCGGAGAAGGTCGTCCCGCGCGCGGTGAACTCGATCATGTGGCGCGTCGGCGTGTTCTACGTCGGCTCCGTCGTGCTGCTCGCCCTGCTGCTGCCCGGCGCGGTGTACTCCGCCGACCAGAGCCCGTTCGTCACGGTCCTGTCGAAGATCGGCATCCCGGCGGCCGGCGACGTGATGAACCTGGTGGTGCTGACCGCCGCCATGTCCTCGCTCAACTCCGGCCTGTACTCCACCGGCCGCATCCTGCGCTCCATGGCCATGGCCGGCTCCGCGCCGAAGTTCACCGGCCGTATGAACCGCAGCCAGGTCCCCTACGGCGGCATCCTGCTGACCTGCGCGGTCTGCGTGCTCGGTGTCGGCCTGAACTACCTGGTGCCGAGCCAGGCCTTCGAGATCGTGCTGAACGTCGCCTCCCTCGGCATCATCAGCACCTGGGTGATCATCATGGTCTGCCACCTGGTCTTCGTCCGCCGTGCCCGCGAGGGCCTGGTGACCCGGCCGCACTTCCAGCTGAAGTTCAGCCCGGTCACCGAGATCGCCACGATCGCCTTCCTCATGGTCTGCCTGGGCATGATGTGGAACGACCCCGAGGTCGGCCGCAAGACCCTGCTGCTCATCCCGGTCATCGCCGTCATGCTGGTCGCCGGCTGGTTCGGCGTGCGCCGCCGGGTGACGCGGAACGCCGAGCGCGAGCCCTCCGGGCTCGCCGGGTAGCGGCCGGAAGGAAAACACGCGGCCACTGTCGGTGGCATCGCCTACGGTGGCGTCATCCCGGGACCGACCGCGTCCGGGGTGGCGCCACCGCCGCGTGGGCGGCGGTGGCCGCCGGTGGGACCGGTGAAGCGGGGAGCCGTGGGCACAGGGGAGGGCGGATGACCGGGCGGATCGATGTCCTGGTGCTGGGCGGAGCGGGCGTGGACACGATCATCAAGGTCCCCGAACTGCCCCTGCCGTACGCCGACAGCTACATGATCGACTCCGGGATCCGCACCCGGGCCGGGCAGACCGGCGACTTCGTCGCCCTGGGCCTGACCGCGCTCGGCCTGGACACCCACCATCTCGACCTGCTCGGCGACGACCCCGAGGGCGACCTCGTGCGCGCCCTGCACCGCGAGCACGGCGTCGCGCTCACCGCGCTGCCGCAGCCCGCCGGCACCAGGCGCGCGGTCAACCTCGTCGGCCCGGACGGCCGCCGGCTCTCCCTGTACGACAGCAGCCGCGCCCACCCCGACGACCGCTTCCCCGAGGACACCCTGCGCGCCCTGGCCGGCGCCGCCCGGCACGTACACGTGACCATCACCCAGCCCTGCTCCCACGCCCTGCCGGTCCTGCGCGAGACGGGTGTGCCGCTCTCCACCGACCTGCACGACTGGGACGGCGAGAACCCCTACCACGAGCCGTTCGCGTACGCGGCCGACATCGTCTTCCTGTCGGCCGCGGCCCTGACCGACCCCGAGCGGACCATGCGGCGCATCGCCGCACGCGGCCGCGCCGAGGCGGTCGTCGCCACGGACGGAGCCCGGGGAGCGCATCTGCTGGTCGGCGGCGAGCTGACCCGGACACCGGCGGTCGCCCCACCCGCGCCGGTGGTCGACTCCAACGGCGCGGGCGACGCCTTCGCCGCCGCGTTCCTGTACGGGTGGCTGGGCGGTGAGCCGCCCGGGACCTGCGCCCGCTACGGCGCGGTCGCGGGCGCCCACGCGTGCACCGTCCCGGCCTCCCGCGCGGAGGCGATAGGCCGGGACGATCTCCTGGAGCGGTCGGCCGCGGCGCCCCGGTGAACGGCCGGCCGGGCCGTCCCGGAGGCCGGCTCGCAGCCGGTGGCCGCCCGATCAGTCCCCGTGGACGTCGTTCGTGGCCTCGATCTTCTTCCACGACTTCGGCCGCGCGACCTCGACCGACTTCACCAGGGACCGGGCGGCCGCCGCGGTCGGCTTCGACGGCTGGAACAGCCAGGTGTCGAACAGCGCGGCCAGCGGCTTGCCGGACACCTGCTCCGCGTACCGCTGGAAGTCGGCCACCGAGGCGTTGCCGTACGCGTGCTCCCGCGGCCAGCCCTTCAGCACGGCGAAGAACGCGTCGTCGCCGATCTCGTCGCGCAGCGCCTGGATGGCGGCCGCGCCCCGGTCGTACACCGCGGCGTCGAACTGGCCGTCCGCCCCGGGGTCTCCGGGCGCGACGGTCCAGAACGGGTCGTCGGCCGGATGCGAGGCGTAGACGTAGTCGGCGAGTTCCTGGGCGGTGCCCTCGCCCTCGTGCTCGGACCACAGCCACTGCGCGTACCGCGCGAAGCCCTCGTTGATCCAGATGTCCTTCCAGCGCTTCAGCGACACGTCGTCGCCGTACCACTGGTGGGCCAGCTCGTGCACGACCACCGAGGTGTTGGAGCCGCTCGCGAACTGCTTGGGGCTGTAGTAGATCCGGGTCTGGGTCTCCAGCGCGTACCCGGTGGTGGTGTTCGGCACATACCCGCCGGCCGAGCCGAACGGATACGGCCCGAAGTAGCCGCTCAGCCAGTCCACCAGTTCACCGGTGCGCTCCACGCTCGCCCGTGCGGCGCCGTCGTTCTCGCCGAGATCCTTGCTGTAGGCGTTGACGACGGGCACACCCCCCTCGGAGGTGCCGGTGGTGATGTCGAACCGGCCCACGGCGAGCGTGGTCAGATAGGTCGCCTGGGGCTTGTCCTGCCGCCAGTTGTAGCGGGTCCAGCCGAGCTTGGAGCTGGTGGACCGCAGGGTGCCGTTGGAGATGGCCTGGGTGCCGTCCGGCACGGCCACGGACACGTCGTAGGTCGCCTTGTCGCTCGGATGGTCGTTGCTCGGGTACCACCACCAGGCGGACTCGGGCTCGTCGGCCGCGATCGCGCCGTCCGGCGTGCGATGCCAGGTGGTGAAGCCGTACGCGCTCTTCGTCGACGGCACCCCGCTGTAGCGGACGACCACCGTCACCGAGGTGCCCTTCGCGATCGGCTTCTTCGGGGTGACGACCAGTTCGTGCTGGCCGGACGTGGTGAACGCCGCCTTGGCGCCGTCGACCCGCACCTCGCCGACGTCCAGCAGGAAGTCCAGGTCGAAGCTGGACAGGTCCTGGGTGGCCGTCGCCAGGATCGTCGCCGTGCCCTGCAACTCGTCCGTCTTCGGCTGGTACTGCAGCCTCAGGTCGTAGTGCGAGACGTCGTAGCCGCCGTTGCCGTAGTACGGGTAGTAGGGGTCGCCGATTCCCGGCGCGCCCGGGGAGTAGCTCGCGGCCGATGCCGGGATCGCCAGCAGGAGGGAGGCCGCCGCGAGTGCCCCCGGCGCGATGATTCTGCGGTGCACGTCAGCTCCAAGTCGTCGGGACAGGAAGTCTGTTCGGAGCCTATTCAGTCCCTGTGACCCCTGACCTGTCCATGACCCCTCCTGTCACACGATCGCCATTCGGCCGTCACGAGAGCCCTCGCGTCACCCAGCTGCCCTCTTTTGCCCGGGAGTTGACCGGAGTACCGTCCGCGCATGCCGACACGCACGCGCTTCACGATCTGGAGAACGCTCGCGACAGCGGCCGTCGCCATCCTGACGGCGCTCTTCCTCACCCCGGTCGCCGCACACGCCGCGCCCCCGCGCGAGAGCCGGCCCGTCTACTCCTACGCCGACGCCGTCCGCGAGTCCGTCTGGGTGGACACCGGCCTGGACGGGGACGGCGACGGCAGGAGCGACCGCGTCGCCGCCGACATCGTCCGGCCCGCCGAACCGGCCCGGGAGGGCCGCAAGGTACCGGTCATCATGGACGCCAGCCCCTACTACTCCTGCTGCGGGCGCGGCAACGAGAGCCAGCTCAAGACGTACGACGCGAGCGGCCGCATCGTCCGGATGCCGCTGTTCTACGACAACTACTTCGTGCCGCGCGGCTATGCCGTCGTCGGCGTCGACCTCACGGGCACCAACCGTTCCGACGGCTGCGTCGACGTCGGTGGCCGCTCCGACATCCGGTCCGCGAAGGCCGTCGTCGACTGGCTGAACGGCCGCGCCAGGGCGTACACCAGCCGCACCGGCGGCACACCGGTCAAGGCCGGCTGGACCAACGGCCGCACCGGTATGATCGGCAAGAGCTGGGACGGCACGATCGCCAACGGCGTCGCCGCCACCGGCGTCAAGGGCCTGAAGACCATCGTCCCGATCAGCGCCATCTCCTCCTGGTACGACTACTACTTCGCGCAGGGAGCGCCGCTCTACGACGGCGGCCCCGACGAACTGGCCGGCTACGTCGAGAGCGCGGACGCGCAGGCCCACTGCGCCGCAGTGCAGCGAAGGCTCGCCGACGGCAGCCCGCGCAGTGGCGACTGGACCCCGCTGTGGACCGAACGGGACTACGTCAAGGACGCGGCCAAGGTGCGCGCCAGCGTGTTCGTCGTGCACGGCATGCAGGACCTCAACGTGCGCACCAAGAACTTCGGCCAGTGGTGGGACGCCCTCGCGCGGCACGGCGTCCAGCGCAAGATCTGGCTGTCCCAGACCGGGCACGTCGACCCGTTCGACTACCGGCGCGGAGCCTGGGTCGACACCCTGCACCGCTGGTTCGACCACGAACTCCTCGGCTACGACAACGGCATCGACCGCGAGCCGGCCGCCGACGTCGAACGCCACCCCGACCAGTGGGTGACCTCCCGGACTTGGCCGCCGCAGGGCACCCGCGTCACCACCCTGCACCCCGCGTCCGGCGCCCGGGCTGGCGTCGGCACCCTCGGCCTGCGTCCCGCCCGCGGCACCGAGACCCTCACCGACGACCCGCAGCTGAGCGAGACCGACTGGGCGGCCCACCTCACCACGTCCACCCCGGAGAAGGCCGGCTTCCTCACGGCACCGCTCACCCGCGACCTGCGGCTGTCGGGTTCCTCCGAGGTGACCGTCACCGCCACCCCGACCACGGCCTCGGCGCACCTGACGGCCGTCCTGGTGGACCTCGGCCCCGCCACCATCCGGGACTACGCCGACAGCGCCGAGGGCATCACGACGCTCACCGACCGCACCTGCTGGGGTGCGAGCACGGCCGGGGACAGCGCCTGCTTCAAGGAGACCAGGGCCAAGACGGCAGCCGTCGACTACACGGTGTTCAGCCGCGGCTGGGGCGACCTCGGTCACGCCGCCTCCCTCGGCAAGGGCGTCCCGCTCACCCCCGGCAAGGCCTACACGATGACCCTCGACCTCGCGGCCACCGACCACGTCGTCCCCAAGGGGCACCGGCTGGCTTTGATCGTCGCCGGCACGGACAAGGACCTCATCGACCCGCCGTCCACCCGGCCGACCCTCACCGTCGCCCTGTCCGGCACCCGCGCGCGGCTCCCCCTGGTAGGCGGCACGACAGCCTTCGCCGACGCCACCTCCGCCCACGCCCGCACCCCCCTCGCCCCCACCCCCTTCACCGGCCTCCACCCCCAGGCTCCGGCCCTGCACGTTCCGGCCGGGTGACACGGGGAGCGCCCGGGCCGGGCGCTGCTCCGGCCGGTGGGCGTCCGGGCGGGGCGCTGCTCCGGCCGACGGTGTCCGTTCCGGCCGGGGCAACGGTCGGCAGGGCGTTCAGGCCTTCCGAGGCATCGGTCGGCGGGCCGGGCCGGGCGAAAGCGTCGGCCGACAGCCTCCCGGTCCGGCTGACGCCCGCCCGGGAGGCGCCCCGGCGGGCTACGGCCCGGTCGGCTCGTCTCCCGGCCAGGGCGCCACAGCGGGCCGGCGCCGGGGCGCCTCAACCGGGTGGGAGGGTCAAGCGTGCCGTCTCTCTGGCGCAGCCCCAGGCCACGGTGATTCCGGCGCCGCCGTGGCCGTAGTTGTGTACGAGCAGCCGGCCGTCGGGGAGGGGCTGCCGTTCCAGCCGTACCGCGTCGCGGGCCGGCCGTAGCCCCACCCGGTGGGCGAGCACCCGCGCCCCGGCTATCTCCGGCCGGACCACCGCGCAGCGGGCGACGATCGCCGCGGCGGTCTCCGGGTCGGGCTCCAGGGACCAGTCGTCCTCCTCGGCCGTACCACCGAGCAGAAGTCCGCCCGGCTGCGGGATGAAGTAGACGGACGCCGCCGAGGAGTGGTCGACGGAGGTGTACCAGGTGGTGACGCCCGGGTTCGCCACCACGACCAGTTGACCGCGCACCGGACGCACCCTCGGATCCGGCACCAGCGAACGCGCCCCGAGGGCGGTGCAGTTGACCACCACCGCGGCGGGCACCGCGGTCAGATCGGTCACCTCACGCTCCTCCACCGTCACCCCCGCCCTCACCAGCCGCTCCCGCAGCCACGCCAGATGCGCCGGCATGTCGATCACGGGCAACCGCGCCGCCAGCCCGCCGGCCACCGCCCGCAGCCCCGGCACCTGGCCCGCCCACGCGCCCAGCTCGTCCAGCCGGGCTCCCTGATGGACACCGTCGACCAGCCGGACGCCCGTCTCCCGCGGCCGCGCCGCCAGCTCCTCGTACACCGCCAGTGATTCCAGCGCCCAGGCGCCGACCAGTGGCTCCGGTTCGATGCGGTACGGCCACCACAGGCCGCCGGCGACCGCCGAGGTCGTACGCTCGGGGGACTCCCGCGCCCACACCCGCACCCGCCGTCCGGACTCGGCCAGCACCAGGGCCGTCGTCAGCCCGGCGACCCCGCCCCCGACCACGATCACTTCGTCACTCGGCTCGCTGTCCACGCGAGCACGATAGGTCCTTCCCGCCCGGAGGTGTTCCCACGGCGACGGTCCGGCCGTGGAGGCGAGCGCCGGTCCGCGGCCATTAAAATCGGCGTCCTGATGACTGCCACCCTCGTTGCCAAGAACCTCGCCGCCGGGCACGGCGACCGCTCCCTCTTCGCCGGGCTCGACCTCGTCGTCGCCCCCGGTGACGTGATCGGGCTGGTCGGGTCCAACGGGGCGGGCAAGTCCACCCTGCTCCGCCTGCTCGCCGGGCTGGCCTCGCCCGAGCAGGGCGAACTGCGGCTGTCCCCGCCGACCGCGACCGTCGGCCACCTGCCGCAGGAGCCCGATCGCAGGCCGGGGGAGACCGTCGGTGAGTTCCTGGCCCGCCGCACCGGCGTCGCCGAGGCGCAGCGCGTGATGGACGAGGCCACCCAGGCGCTGGTCGACGGCGCGCCCGGCGCCGACGACGCCTACGCGACCGCGCTGGAGCGCTGGCTCGGCCTCGGCGGCGCCGACCTCGACGAGCGGGCGGAGGAGGTCGCCGACTCCCTCGGTCTCGCCGTGGACCTGGGCCGGCCCATGACCTCCCTGTCCGGTGGCCAGGCCGCCCGCGCCGGACTCGCCTCCCTGCTGTTGTCCCGCTACGACGTCTTCCTGCTCGACGAGCCGACCAACGACCTCGACCTCGACGGCCTGGAGCGCCTGGAACGCTTCGTCACCGGTCTGCGCGCGGGCACGGTCGTCGTCAGCCACGACCGTGAGTTCCTCGCCCGCACCGTCACCAAGGTCCTCGAACTCGACCTCGCCCAGCGGCAGATCAACCTCTACGGCGGCGGCTACGAGGCCTACCTGGAGGAGCGGGACGTGGCTCGCCGGCACGCTCGCGAGGACTACGAGGAGTACGCCGACAAGCGGGCCGCGCTGCAGGACCGCGCCCAGATGCAGCGAACCTGGATGGACAAGGGCGTGAAGAACGCCCGCCGCAAGGCCGGCAACGACAACGACAAGATCGGCCGCAAGTTCCGCAGCGAGGCCAGCGAGAAGCAGGCCGCCAAGGCCCGGCAGACCCAGCGCATGATCGAGCGCCTGGAGACGGTGGAGGAGCCCCGCAAGGAGTGGGAGCTTCGGATGGAGATCGCGTCGGCCCCCCGCTCGGGCGCGGTCGTGG
Source organism: Streptomyces sp. NPDC051452 (assembly GCF_044454765.1). NCBI lineage: Bacteria > Bacillati > Actinomycetota > Actinomycetes > Kitasatosporales > Streptomycetaceae > Streptomyces > Streptomyces sp. NPDC051452. Next base: position 27,060 of record NZ_JBITEB010000007.1, on the reverse strand, counting down.
CGACCCTGCGGGACGCCGAGGTCCGGCGCGGCGACTTCACCTTCGGGCCCGTGTCCCTGCAGATCGACTGGGCCGACCGGGTGGCCGTCACCGGAGCCAACGGCGCCGGGAAGTCCACCCTGCTCGGCGCGCTGCTCGGCCGCGTACCGCTGGACTTCGGGCACGCCGCCCTCGGCTCGGGCGTCCTGGTCGGCGAGGTCGACCAGGCCCGGGGGCTCTTCCACGGCCCGGAGGCGCTGTTCGAGGCCTTTCGCGCGGCCGTCCCCGACACCGAACCGGCCGAGGTCCGCACGCTGCTCGCCAAGTTCGGCCTGAAAGCGGAACATGTGCTGCGTCCGGCGGCGACCCTCTCCCCGGGCGAGCGCACCCGCGCCGCGCTCGCGCTGCTCCAGGGCCGGGGCGTCAACCTCCTGGTTCTGGACGAGCCGACGAACCACCTCGACCTGCCGGCCATCGAGCAGCTGGAGTCGGCTCTCGACGCCTACGAGGGCACCCTGCTGCTGGTCACCCACGACCGGCGCATGCTGGACGCGGTCCGGCTCACCCGGCGCCTGGAGGTGGCGGCGGGCAAGGTGACGGAGCGCTAGGCACCGGATCCCTGCCGACGACCGGTGCGCCGGAGAACCAGGGCGCCCGGGATCACGGCGTTCAGCGCACCACGGCGTCAGGCGGTCAGGGCGCCCCGAGCAGCGTGGCGGCGGCCCTGCGGGCGTGTGCGGCCGGGGCCGGGTCGCCGCTGATGGCGGCGGTCACGATGGCGCCTTCGGCGAGCAGACAGACCGGCTCGGCCGCCAGCACCCCGGCGGCCCGGCTCCACACGGCTATCTGGTCGTGGAACGCCCGCTTGTGCGCGCGGACTTCGGCCAGCACCGCCTCCGACGACGAGCCGAGTTCGCCGTAGGCGTTGATCCAGGCGCAGCCGCGGAACCCCGGCCGCGCGAACCACTCGGCGAGCCAGTCGAAGAGCGCCAGCACGCGGTCCCGGGGATCCGGGACCGCTTCGACATGAGCGGCCAGCTCTCCTCTCCAGCGGCGGTCACGGCGGCGGAGCACCGCCACGACCAGGTCCTCCTTCGCCGGGAAGAACCGGTAGATCCGCTTGAGCGGCAGGCCGCAGGCCGCGCGGACCTCGTCCATGCCGACGGCCTGGACGCCTCGCGCGTAGAACAGCCGCTCCGCCGCGTCGAGCAGGGCCTCCCGGTCCAGGCGGTTGCGCTCCTCGGTGATCGGCGCGGGCATCGGCCCTCCTTGACGTCGAGAACGATCGTTCCCTACTTTAGGGCGCACCGATGGAGAACGTACGTTCTCGACTTGAGGAGGCCGCCGTGCCCGAAGACCGCCCGCCGTTTCCACCGTTCACCCGGGAGAGCGCCCTGCGGAAGGTCCAGGCCGCCGAGGACGCGTGGAACACCCGTGACCCCGAGCGGGTGGCGTCGGCGTACACGCCGGACTCGGTCTGGCGCAACCGGGACACCTTCGTCGCCGGCCGAGAGGAGATCGTCGCCTTCCTGACCCGGAAGTGGGCGCGCGAGCGGGACTACGCGCTGCGCAAGAGCCTCTGGGCGTTCGACGGGAACCGGATCGCCGTCCGCTTCCAGTACGAGTGCCGGGACGCGGCGGGCCAGTGGTGGCGCAGCTACGGCAACGAGCTGTGGGAGTTCGACGAGCACGGTCTGATGAGCCGCCGCGAGGCGAGCATCGACGACCTCGCCATCGCCGAGGCCGACCGGCGCATCCACGGCCCCCGCCCCGAGGCGGAACACGGCGCCGACATCCCGCTCCGCTAGCGCGGCGCTCGCGCCCAGCCCCGCCCGCGGGGCGCCGCCGTCCCCGCGCGCGGAAGAGGCGGCCACAGACGCACCCGCGTCTCCGGCCGCCTCTTTTGCGGCGGTGTCCCTTCCGCTCAGCGCTTCTTCGGGTCCAGCAGCCCCGCGCGGCGCAGCGCGTCCGCCATCGCCCCGTTGGCCGGAGCCGGCGCCTGCCGTCCGCCCCGGTCGGCGCCGCCACGCCCCTGCCGCTGCCCCTGGCCGCCCTGTCGCCGGCCGCCCTGCTCCCGGCCCGAACCGCCCTGACCGCCCTGACCGTCCTGGCGGCCCTGGCGCTGCTGGGGCGGCCGGGTGCCGCCTCCACCGCGCTGCTGCCGGCCGCCGCCCTGCCCCTGGGGGGCGGCCTCGTCGTCCAGGCGCAGCGTGAGCGCGATCCGCTTGCGCGGGATGTCCACGTCGAGCACCTTCACCTTGACGATGTCACCCGGCTTGGCGACGTCCCGCGGGTCCTTGACGAACGTCTTCGACATCGCCGACACGTGCACCAAACCGTCCTGGTGGACGCCGATGTCCACGAACGCGCCGAAGGCCGCCACGTTCGTGACCACCCCCTCCAGGACCATCCCGGCGGACAGGTCGGAGATCTTCTCCACACCCTCCTTGAACGTGGCCGTCTTGAAGGCCGGGCGCGGGTCGCGGCCCGGCTTCTCCAGTTCCCCGAGGATGTCGGAGACGGTCGGCAGACCGAAGGTGTCGTCGACGAAGTCGGCGGCCCGCAGTGAGCGCAGCACGCCGGTGTTGCCGACGAGGGAGGCCACCTCCTGGCCGGTGGTCTTCACCATCCGGCGCACCACCGGGTAGGCCTCGGGGTGCACGCTGGAGGCGTCCAGCGGGTCGTCACCGCCGCGGATGCGCAGGAAGCCCGCGCACTGCTCGAACGCCTTCGGGCCGAGCCGCGCGACCTTCTTCAGCTGCGAGCGCGAGCGGAACGGGCCGTTGGCGTCCCGGTGCGCGACGATGTTCTCGGCGAGGCCCGCGGAGATGCCGGACACCCGCGAAAGCAACGGCACCGAGGCGGTGTTGACGTCCACGCCGACGCCGTTCACACAGTCCTCCACGACCGTGTCCAGCGAACGGGACAGCTTCACCTCGGACAGGTCGTGCTGGTACTGGCCGACCCCGATCGACTTCGGGTCGATCTTCACCAGCTCGGCCAGCGGGTCCTGCAGCCGCCGGGCGATGGACACCGCGCCGCGCAACGAGACGTCCATGTCCGGCAGTTCCTGCGAGGCGTACTGCGACGCCGAGTACACCGACGCGCCCGCCTCGGACACCATCACCTTGGTGAGCTTCAACTCCGGATGCCGGGTGATGAGTTCACCGGCGAGCTTGTCGGTCTCGCGGGAGGCGGTGCCGTTGCCGATCGCGATCAGCTCGACCGCGTGCTCCTTGGCGAGCCGCGCCAGTGTGGCGATCGCCTGGTCCCACTTGTTGGCCGGGACGTGCGGGTAGATCACGTCCGTGGCGACGACCTTGCCGGTGGCGTCGACCACGGCGACCTTCACACCGGTGCGGAACCCGGGGTCGAGCCCCAGTGTCGCGCGCGTGCCGGCGGGCGCCGCCAGCAGCAGATCGCGCAGGTTCGCGGCGAAGACGTTCACCGCCTCGTCCTCGGCCGCCGTGCGCAGCCTCAGCCGCAGGTCGATGCCGAGGTGGACGAGGATGCGGGTGCGCCAGGCCCAGCGGACCGTGTCGAGGAGCCACTTGTCGCCCGGGCGGCCCCGGTCGGCGATCTGGAAACGCCGGGCGATGATCGCCTCGTACGAGGACGGCGCCGACGGGGTGTCGGCCGGCTCCTCGGGCTCCAGGACGAGATCCAGGACCTCCTCCTTCTCGCCGCGCAGCATCGCCAGGATCCGGTGCGAGGGCAGCTCGGTGAACGGCTCGGCGAAGTCGAAGTAGTCGGCGAACTTGGCGCCCGCCTCCTCCTTGCCCTCCCGCACCTTGGCGGCCAGCCGCCCGCGCACCCACATGCGCTCGCGCACCTCGCCGATCAGGTCGGCGTCCTCGGAGAACCGCTCGGTCAGGATCGCCCGCGCACCGTCCAACGCGGCCTGCGGATCGGCGACACCCTTGTCGGCGTCCACGAACGCGGCGGCGGCCGCGAGCGGTTCGACGGACGGATCGCCCAGCAGGCCCTCCGCGAGCGGTCCGAGACCGGCCTCGCGAGCGATCTGCGCCTTGGTGCGCCGCTTGGGCTTGTAGGGGAGGTAGACGTCCTCCAGCCGCGCCTTGGTCTCGGCCCCGCGGATCCGCGCCTCCAGCTCCCCGGTCAGCTTGCCCTGCTCGCGCACCGACTCCAGGATCGCGGACCGCCGCTCCTCCAGCTCCCGCAGATAGCGGAGCCGTTCCTCGAGCGTGCGCAGTTGCGCGTCGTCGAGCATCTCGGTCGCTTCCTTGCGGTAGCGGGCGATGAAGGGCACCGTCGAACCGCCGTCGAGCAGCTCCACCGCGGCCTTCACCTGCCGCTCCCGTACGCCGAGCTCCTCGGCGATCCTGCTTTCGATGGACCCTACTTCGATGGACCCGGGTGTCGTCACGATCCCGTACCGCCTTCTCCACTGAGGTTGCGCGGCAATTGTGGCAGGTGACGCCGACAACCGGGCGTCAGGGCGGCACGCGGCGGGGCGCCGGGCCCCGGGCACACGACGCGGTGCCGTCTCCCGCCCGCCGGGCCACGGTGACCGGGCGCGGCCCGGGTACCTGCGCGCGAGGACCTGAACCGCCATGGCGGAAAAGGTGGGAAATCCGTCGTTGCGGCCATGCCCGGGGCCGCCCAGAATCGGGGGCATGGCGAAGCAAACCGTCCTGATCGCCCTGTTCGACGGCGTCCAGAGCCTCGACGTCACCGGCCCCCTGGAGGTCTTCGCCGGAGCCGAGCGGCACACCCCCGGCTCCTACCGCATCCGCACGGCGTCCCCGGCAGGCCGCCCGGTACGCACCACCAGCGGGCTGACCCTCGTACCGGACGGCTCCCTGGAGGACGCGGCCGTCCCGCACACCCTGGTGGTGCCCGGCGGCGAGGGCACCCGCGACCACGACCCGCGGCTGGTGGACTGGCTGCGGGTGCACGGCCCGCGCGCCCGGCGCCTGGTCGCCGTCTGCACCGGGGCGGTCCTGCTCGCCCGTGCCGGTCTCCTGGACGGCCGCCGGGCCACGACGCACTGGGCCTACTGCGAGGAGCTGGCCCGGGACCATCCCGCCGTGCGGGTCGACCCCGACCCGATCTTCGTCCGGGACGGCACGGTGGCCACCTCGGCCGGGGTCACCGCGGGCATCGATCTCGCGCTGGCGCTGGTCGAGGAGGACCTCGGCCGGGACACCGCGCTGACCATCGCCCGCCATCTCGTGGTGTTCCTGCGCAGACCCGGCAACCAGGCCCAGTTCAGCGCCCAGCTGGCCGCCCAGACGGCACGGCGCGCACCCCTGCGCGACGTCCAGCAGTGGATCACCGAGCATCCGGAGGCCGACCTCGGTGTCGAGGCGCTGGCCGCCCGCGCCGCCCTGTCACCACGTCACTTCACCCGCGCCTTCCAGGCCGAGACCGGCACGACCCCCGGCCGTTACGTCGACCGGGTCCGCCTCGAACACGCCCGCCGCCTGCTGGAGGACACCGCCGACGGCGTCGAGGAGATATCCCGCGCCAGCGGCTACGGCACCCCGGAGGCCATGCGCCGGGCCTTCGTGCGCGCGCTCGGCGCCGCTCCGGCCGAGTACCGGCGCCGGTTCCGTCCGGCACCCGTCACCTGACCCTCGCCCACCCTTGCGACCAAGGAGCACGGCATGCAGATCGCCTTCGTCCTGTTCGACCGTTTCACCGCCCTCGACGTCGTGGGCCCCTACGAGTCCCTCGGCCGGCTGCCGGACGCCCGGACGGTGTTCGTCGCCGAGGAGAGCGGGCCGGTCCGCGCGGACACCGGCAGCCTCGCCATCACCGCCGACCTGCCGCTCGCCGAGGTGCCGTCCCCGGACATCGTCGTCGTACCGGGCGGCCCCGGGCAGCAGGGCCTGATGGAACACGCCCCGCTGCTGGACTGGCTGCGTGCCGCCGACGCCACCAGCACCTGGACCACGTCCGTGTGCACCGGCTCCCTGCTGCTGGCCGCCGCCGGCCTGCTCACCGGCCGGCGCGCCACCTCGCACTGGCTGGCCCTGGACGAGCTGGAGCGCCACGGCGCGCTGCCGACGGGCGAACGGGTCGTGACCGACGGCAAGTACGTCACCGCGGCCGGGGTCTCCGCCGGCATCGACATGGGCCTCACCCTGCTGGGCCGGATCGCCGGCGACGACTACGCCCAGGCCGTCCAGCTCGCCACCGAGTACGACCCGCAGCCGCCCTACGACGCCGGCTCCCCGCGGAAGGCTCCCGCGCACGTGGTTGCCGAACTGCGCGGGCGCAGCCGCTTCATCCTGTCGTAGGCACGCTCCAGGTGAAGCGCGGCTGCCTGCGCTCCAGGAACGCGGCGACCCCCTCCGCGGTGTCGCCGCCGCCGCGCGCCTGCTCCGCCCAGTGCTCGTCCCGGTCGGTCCGGCCGTTCGCGAACTCCTTGGCGGCGGCCTGGGTGAGCTGGGAGCGGGACGCCAGGATCCCGGTCAGTTCGGCGACCCGCTTGTCCAGGTCGCCCTCCGGCAGCACCTCGTCCACGAGTCCGGTGCGCAACGCCCGCCCGGCGTCGATCAACTCGGCGGTGAACAGCAGGTACTTGGCCGTGGCCGGCCCCACCAGCGACACCAGCCGCCGGGTGGAGGACGCCGGGTAGACGATGCCCAGCCGCGCCGGGGTCACCCCGAACAGCGCGCCCTCCTGCGCCAGTCGCAGATCGCAGGCCGCCGCGAGCTGCGCCCCGCCGCCGACGCAGTGTCCGCGCACCGCGGCGAGGGTCGGCTTCGGGAACGCGGCGAGAGCCTCCTCGGCCGCCACCGCGAGCGCCTGCGCCTGGTGCGGCGACTCCCGGAGCGTGCCGATGTCCGCGCCCGCGCAGAACGTCCCGCCCTCGCCGGTCAGCACCAGCGCCCGCACGTCCCGGTCGCGCGCGAACCGGTCCAGCAGCGGCGGCAGCGCGCGCCACATCGCGGCCGTCATGGCGTTGCGCTTGGCCGGATGACGGATGACCACGGTGGCGACGGAGTCGGCGACCCGATGCGACAGCTGAGGCTCCATGCGCCGGATCGTAGCGGCAGCCCGGCCGTCGGCCCGGTCCGCCCCAGGTCACCGCGGACGCCTCGGCCGGCCGGAACCCGTACAACCCGAAGAGTTCGCGAACCGGCGTCCGGAGGACAGGAAACAGTCCCACACGTGCCCATGTCATACGCACTCGGTCAGAAACCGTTCGATACCCGCTGACTTCTGTTCAGTGCGACGGGCCGCGGCGGATCGTTACCAACACTCGACGTGTGGTGACAATCGAGCGCGAGGGTGGCGACCGGACGATGGACGACCACGGGCGTGGGGACGGCCCACGCCCAGCGGGGGGCGCCGAGCGGGCGCCCGGCCCACTGCCGTACGAAGGAGTCTGGCGCTTCACCGCGCCCGCCGTGGACGTATCGGTCCCGCAGGCACGGCGCGCGGTACGCGACCTGCTGCTGCGCCAGGGCGTCCCGGTGTCCGACGATCTGGTGCACGGACTGTTGCTGATCGTCTCCGAGCTGGTCACCAACGCGGTCAGGCACGCGGCGCTGCTGTCGCCGACGCTGGCCGTCGAGGTGGCCGTCGGGGCCGAGTGGGTTCGGGTGTCCGTGGAGGACAACCACCCCTACCGCCCGACCGCCCTGGAGGCCGACCACGGCCAGACGGGCGGCCGAGGACTGCTCCTGGTCCGCGAGGTGGCCCGCGAGGCGGGCGGGGTGATCGACGTGGAGCACACGGCAGGGGGCGGCAAGGTGATCTGGGCCGCCCTGCCGCTCAAGCCCGCCACCCTCGCCTAGGCCCTGTCCGACGATTCGCGTCTGACGCGCGACAGGACCTGGGGCCCCGTCGTCACGTTCCCGTCTGCCCCGGGCGACGACGTGGATGTGACGACAGGCCCCAGGTTCCTTCCTTCGGTTCAGGCCGGCCGGGACAGGGGGCACCGCATGGCCTGCCCGAGCGGAGCCGACCCCGGCAGGATCCGGAAGAGCGGCCCTGGGTCCTACCAGCCGGCGGACGGTCCGGTCAGTTCGCGGACGGCCGGGCGGGCCGCGTCCAGCACGGTCATGAACCAGGCCGAGAACGGGTCCCGGGCGTGCCGCTCGGCCAGCTCGGCGGCGGTCACGAAGGCGGTCGAGGCGACCTCGTCCTCGTCCGGCGCCGGCGTCGTCTGCACCAGGCCGATGAACAGGTGGTTGTACTCCTGCTCCACCAGGCCCGAGGCCGGGTCCGGGTGGTTGTACCGGACGGTGCCGGCCGCCGCCAGCAGCGAGGGGGACACCCCCAGCTCCTCGAAGGTGCGCCGGGCCGCCGCCGCGAACGGCGCCTCGCCCGGGTAGGGGTGCCCGCAACAGGTGTTGGACCACACGCCGGGGGAGTGGTACTTGCCGAGGGCCCGCTGCTGGAGCAGCAGCCGCCCCTGCTCGTCGAAGAGGAACACCGAGAACGCGCGGTGCAGCCGTCCCGGCGGCTGGTGGGCGGAGAGCTTCTCCGCCGTCCCGATCGTCACACCCTTCTCGTCGACCAGTTCCAGCAAAATCGCCTCTGCGGTGCCGTTCGACGTGCTGTGCGTCGCGGTGCCAGGTGTGATCGGCATACCCATCCTTCGCCTCGGTCTTCGCACCCCAAGTCTGCCGTACGAATCCGGCACTCCCGGCACTTCCCGGCACGTCTGCGCGCGGCGCGGCACCGGCTGGGGGACCCGGTAGATCATCGTGCCCGGCATTCGCGACCGGGAACCGCCGGGCGGTACCGAACGCCTGTGCGTACGGTCAGTGGCACAACCTCGCCTCGTGCTCCGCGTGCCCCCCGGGCTCCAGCTGGAAGGTGCAGTGCTCCACGTCGAAGTGGTCGCCGAGACAGCCCTGCAACTCGTGCAGCATCTTCTCGTTGCCGATGGCGTTCAGTACCTCGGAGGTGACCACCACGTGCGCGGACAGCACGGGCATCCCGGAGGTGATCGTCCAGGCGTGCAGGTCGTGGACGTCCTCCACGCCGTCCAGCGCCAGGATGTGCGCCCGGACCTGCGCCATGTCGACGTCCTTGGGGGCCGCCTCCAGCAGCACGTCCAACGTCTCGCGCAGCAGCTTGAGGGTCCTCGGGACGATCATCAGCCCGATCACCAGCGAGGCGATGGGGTCGGCCGGCTGCCAGCCCGTGGCGAGGATCACCACCGCCGAGACCAGTACCGCCAACGAACCGAGCGCGTCCGCGGCCACCTCCAGGAAGGCGCCGCGCACGTTCAGACTCTCCTTCTGCCCGCGCATCAGCAGGGTCAGCGAGACCATGTTGGCGACCAGACCGATCAGACCGAACACGATCATCTGGCCGCCCCGGGTGTCCGCGGGCGTGACGAACCGCTCCACCGCCTCGACGAGGACGTACCCGCCGACCCCGAGCAGCAGCAGACAGTTGGCGAGCGCGGCCAGGATCTCGGCGCGGGCGTGGCCGAAGGTGCGGTTGGTGCTCGCCGGGCGGTTGGCGAAGTGGATCGCCAGCAGGGCCATGCCGAGGCCCACCGCGTCGGTCGCCATGTGCGCCGCGTCCGCGATCAGTGCGAGCGAGTCCGCGACCAGTCCGCCGACGACCTCGACCACCATGACCGCGAGCGTGATGCCGAGCGTGATCCGCAGCCGGCCCCGGTACGCCGCCGTGGCCGTACCCCCGGGCGGCGCGTGCGAGTGCCCGTGGTCGTGCCCTGCCCCCATGACTACCACCCTTTCCGGTGCCTCAGGCAGCCAGTGAACTACGGGCGGGGGGTATCCGGCAACGCGGCACTGAACACCGTTGTCATATGCCCTGACCTGCGCAAACGATCCGCAGGTCAGCGCCCTGCCGACGCCTGCCCGTCATGGCGCCGGGCTACCCGCCGTGGTGCGCGCGCCAGCCCTGCCACGCCGAGTCGACCATCTCCCGCACCCCGCGCCGGGCCCGCCAGCCCAGCTCCTCGGCGGCCCGCTTTGCCGAGGCGACCGCGCGCGGGGCGTCACCCGGGCGGCGCCCCTCCACCACGGGCGCCCTGCGGTCCCCGGTGACCTCGCCGACGACCTCGATGAGCTCCCGCACCGAGACACCCTCGCCCCGGCCGATGTTCAGCGTCAGATCCCCGGACAGGTCCCCCGCGGCCAGGCGCCGGGCCGCCGCCAGATGTGCCTCGGCGAGGTCGGCCACGTGGATGTAGTCCCGGACGCAGGTGCCGTCCGGCGTCGGATAGTCGTCGCCGAAGATCCGCGGGGCCTCGTCACGGGTCAGCCGGTCGAAGACCATCGGCACGATGTTGAACACCCCGGTGTCCGCGAGTTCCGGCCCGGCGGCGCCCGCGACGTTGAAGTAGCGCAGGCACACCGTCGAGATCCCGTGCGCCCGGCCCGCCGCCCGCACCAGCCACTCCCCGGCCAGCTTCGTCTCGCCGTAGGGATTCACCGGCGCGCACGGGGTGTCCTCGGTGATCAGGTCCACGTCCGGGTTGCCGTACACGGCCGCCGACGAGGAGAACACCAGCCGGCCGACGCCCGCCTCGGCGACCGCGTCCAGCAGCGTGCCCAGACCGCCGACGTTCTCCCGGTAGTAGCGGATGGGCTGCGCCACCGACTCCGCGACCTGCTTGCGCGCCGCGAGGTGCACCACACCCGTCACGCCGTACTCGGCGAGGACCCGCTTCAGCAGGCCCCCGTCCAGCGTCGAGCCCTCGACGAGCGGGATCCCGGCCGGCAGCCGGGCGGGCACGGCGGCCGACAGGTCGTCCAGCGCCACGACGCTCTCCCCGGCCCCCGCCATGGCCCGCGCCACGTGCGCCCCGATGTAACCGGCTCCGCCGGTGATCAACCACGTCATGGTCGTCCACCCTATGCGCGGCCCCGGCGGTGTCCCGGTTGCCCGGGTCTGCTCCCCGGGTTTGTCCGCCGGGCCCGCGATCACCGATGATGATCGCGGCAAAGGCCGGGGCAGCCGTCGTGGACCGGCCCGTGAACGGGCGGTGAACACCGCCCTCGAACCATCCGATAGCCTCTGCCGACATGCCGCCCGGGTGCCGCAGGCAGGGGCGCCCCACCACGCACGAAGACCGGTGCCCGCGCGCCGGCACCCAGGGAGTGAGTTCGGTTGCCGACCGCCATCGTCACCGGCCTGCCGGTCCCCGGATCGTCGCTCGAGAACGATCTGCGCTCGCTCGGCTTCGACGTCCGGATGGCGGCGGACGCCACCGCGACCGAGACCCTGCTCGCCGCCGTCCCCGCCGCCGACCGCGTGGCCCTGGTGGACGCCCGCTTCGTCGGCCATCTGCACGCCCTGCGCCTCGGCCTGACCGACCCGCGCTTCCCGCTCGCCGCCGTCCCCGGCGCCGTCACCGCCCAGCCGGCCGCCCGGCAGGCGCTGACCCGCGCGCTGGCCCGGGAGACCTCCGAGGGCGGCGGCACGGCACTGGCCGTGGACAGCCTGGCCGACCGGGTCGTCACCGCCCTGGACGCCGACGGCGACGACGTGCACCGGCCCGAGCTGGGCAGCCTGGTCGCCGCCGTCCCCGCCGACCCCCAGGCCCGCAACGAGGCCCGGCAGTCCGCCGCCGCCGTGGACGAGGAGGCCGTCCGCCTGAAGTCGGCCGTCAAGGGGCGCGACGGGTTCTTCACCACGTTCTTCATCAGCCCCTACTCGCGCTACCTCGCCCGCTGGTGCGCCCGCCGCGGCCTGACCCCGAACCAGGTCACCACGGCCTCGCTACTCACCGCGCTGATCGCGGCCGGCTGCGCGGCCACCGGCACCCGCGGCGGCTTCGTCGCGGCCGGCGTGCTGCTGATCGCCTCCTTCGTGCTGGACTGCACCGACGGCCAGCTCGCCCGCTACGCCCTGAAGTACTCCACGCTCGGCGCCTGGCTGGACGCCACCTTCGACCGCGCCAAGGAGTACGCCTACTACGCGGGCCTCGCCCTCGGCGCCGCCCGCGGCGGCGACGACGTGTGGGCCCTGGCGCTCGGCGCGATGATCCTGCAGACCTGCCGGCACGTGGTCGACTTCTCCTTCAACGAGGCCAACCACGACGCCACGGCCAACACCAGCCCCACCGCCGCGCTCTCCGACAAGCTCGACAGCGTCGGCTGGACGGTCTGGGTGCGCCGCATGATCGTGCTGCCGATCGGCGAGCGCTGGGCGATGATCGCGGTCCTCACCGCGGTCACGACCCCGCGGATCACCTTCTACGCGCTGCTCGTCGGCTGCGCCTTCGCCGCCACCTACACCACCGCGGGCCGGGTGCTGCGGTCGCTGACCCGCAGGGCGCGGCGCACCGACCGGGCCGCCGAGGCCCTCGCCGACCTCGCCGACTCCGGTCCGCTGGCCGAGGCGGTCCGGCGCGTCGCCGGCCGGGGCCTGCCCGGCCTGGCCGTGCCCGTGGTGGCGCTGCTGGGCGGCGCCGCGGTCGTGGCCTGCTCGGCCCTGACCGGCTTCGGCGGAGTGCTGCCGGTCATCGGCGCCCTGGTGTACGTCCTGACCTCGGCCCTGGCCGTCGCCCGCCCCCTCAAGGGCGCCCTCGACTGGCTCGTGCCGCCCTTCTTCCGGGCCGCCGAGTACGGCACCGTCCTCGCCCTGGCCGGCAAAGCCGGGGTAAACGGTGCCCTTCCTGCGGCTTTCGGCCTGGTGGCCGCCGTCGCCTACCATCACTACGACACGGTGTACCGCATCCGCGGCAACGCCGGAGCGCCCCCGGCCTGGCTGGTGCGCGCCATCGGAGGGCACGAGGGGCGGACGCTGCTGATCGCCGTCCTCGCCGCGTTGCTCACCGCTTCTCAGTTCAAGGTCGCGCTCACGGTTCTCGCCGTGGCCGTCGCCGCGCTGGTGCTCGCAGAGAGCATCCGCTTCTGGGTGTCCGCTGGGGCACCCGCCGTACACGATGAAGGAGAAACCGCATGATCGGCCTCGTGCTGGCGGCCGGCGCCGGGCGGCGTCTGCGTCCCTACACCGACACTCTGCCCAAGGCTCTGGTGCCGGTGGGTCCCGAGGGCGCGGAGGACTCGCTCACCGTGCTGGACCTCACCCTGGGCAACTTCGCCGAGGTGGGCCTGACCGAGGTCGCGGTCATCGTCGGGTACCGCAAGGAGGCGGTGTACGAGCGCAAGGCGGCCCTGGAGCAGAAGTACGGCGTGAAGCTCACGCTGATCGACAACGACAAGGCCGAGGAGTGGAACAACGCCTACTCCCTGTGGTGCGGGCGTGACGCGCTGAAGGACGGCGTGATCCTCGCCAACGGTGACACCGTGCACCCGGTGTCGGTGGAGAAGACGCTGCTGGCCGCGCGCGGCGAGGGCAAGCGGATCATCCTGGCGCTGGACACCGTGAAGTCCCTCGCCGACGAGGAGATGAAGGTCGTCGTCGACCCGGACAAGGGCGTCCAGCGGATCACCAAGCTGATGGACCCGGCCGAGGCGACGGGCGAGTACATCGGCGTCACGCTGATCGAGGGCGAGGCGGCCGAGGAGCTGGGCGACGCGCTGCGGACGACGTTCGAGCGCGACCCGCAGCTGTACTACGAGGACGGCTACCAGGAGCTGGTCAACCGCGGCTTCAAGGTGGACGTGGCGCCGATCGGCGAGGTCAGCTGGGTCGAGATCGACAACCACGACGACCTCGCACGCGGCCGGGAGATCGCATGCCAGTACTGACCCGGCTGATCCCCACGCCGGTCGTCGTCGACATCCGCGCGGGCGCCCTGGACGACCTGGCGGGCGTCCTCGCCGACGAGCGGGTCTCGCACTCGGGCCGGCTGGCCGTCGCCGTCAGCGGCGGCTCCGGCGCCCGGCTGCGCGAGCGCCTGGCGCCCTCGCTGCCGGGGGCGACCTGGTACGAGGTCGGCGGCGGCACCCTGGACGACGCGGTCCGGCTGGCCGGCGAGATGAAGTCCGGCCGCTACGACGCGGTCGTGGGCCTCGGCGGTGGCAAGATCATCGACTGCGCCAAGTTCGCCGCGGCCCGGGTCGGCCTGCCCCTGGTCGCCGTGCCCACGAACCTCGCGCACGACGGCCTGTGCTCACCGGTCGCGACCCTCGACAACGACGCGGGCCGCGGCTCCTACGGCGTGCCGAACCCGATCGCCGTCGTCATCGACCTGGACGTGATCCGCGAGGCCCCGGCCCGCTACGTACGCGCCGGTATCGGCGACGCCATCTCCAACATCAACGCGATCGCGGACTGGGAGCTGGCCAACCGGGTCAACGGCGAGAAGATCGACGGTCTGGCCGCCGCCATGGCCCGGCAGGCCGGCGAGGCGGTGCTCCGGCACCCCGGCGGCATCGGCGACAACGACTTCCTCCAGGTGCTGGCCGAGGCGCTGGTGCTCAGCGGTATCGCGATGTCGGTGTCCGGCGACTCCCGCCCCTCCTCCGGCTCCTGCCACGAGATCAACCACGCCTTCGACCTGCTCTTCCCCAAGCGGGCGGCCGCCCATGGCGAGCAGTGCGGACTCGGCGCGGCCTTCGCGATGTATCTGCGCGGAGCGCACGAGGAGTCGGCCCACACGGCCGAGGTGCTGCGCCGGCACGGGCTCCCGGTGCTGCCGGAGGAGATCGGCTTCAGCGTGGACGAGTTCGTCCGCGCCGTGGAGTTCGCCCCGGAGACCAGGCCCGGCCGCTACACGATCCTCGAACACCTCGACCTCAAGACGAACCAGATCAAGGACATCTACGCCGACTATGTCAAGGCCATCGGTAGCTGAACTCCGTCCGGTCGTCCACCCCGCGGGGGTGAAGGACCGGCGCAGCGGTGAGCACTGGGCGGGACGCCTCTACATGCGCGAGGTGTCCCTGCGCGTCGACCGCTACCTGGTGAACACCAAGGTCACGCCCAACCAGCTCACGTACCTGATGACCATATGCGGCGTGCTCGCGGCCCCGGCCCTGCTGGTGCCGGGGATCTGGGGCGCCGTGCTCGGGGTGGTCGCCACCCAGCTGTACCTCCTGCTGGACTGCGTCGACGGCGAGATCGCCCGCTGGCGCAAGCAGTACTCGCTGGCCGGGGTCTACCTGGACCGGGTCGGCGCCTATCTGACCGACGCCGCCGTCCTGGTCGGCCTCGGCCTGCGCGCCGCCGACCTGTGGGGCGGGGGCCGCGTCGACTGGCTGTGGGCGTTCCTCGGTACCCTCGCCGCGCTCGGTGCCATCCTGATCAAGGCCGAGACCGACCTGGTCGGCGTCGCCCGCCACCAGACCGGCAAGCCGCCGGTGCAGGAGTCGGCCGCCGAGCCGCGCTCCTCCGGTATGGCGCTGGCCCGCCGGGCCGCCGCCGCGCTCAAGTTCCACCGGCTCATCCTCGGCATCGAGGCCTCGCTGCTGATCGTGGTCCTCGCGATCGCGGACCAGGTGCGCGGCGACCTGTTCTTCACCCGGCTCGGCACCGCCGTCCTCGCCGGCATCGCCCTGCTGCAGACCCTGCTGCACCTGGTGTCCATCCTCGCCTCCAGCAGGCTGCGATGAGCGCGGCCCCGCGCGTCGGCGCCGTCGTCATCACCATGGGCAACCGGCCCGAGGAGCTGCGGGCCCTGCTCGACTCCGTCGCCAAGCAGGACGGCGACCGGGTCGAGGTGGTCGTCGTCGGCAACGGCTCGCCCGTCCCGGACGTCCCCGAGGGCGTGCGGACCGTGGAACTGCCCGAGAACCTGGGCATCCCCGGTGGTCGCAACGTGGGCATAGAGGCCTTCGGCCCCGGCGGCCGCGATGTCGACATCTTGCTGTTCCTCGACGACGACGGCCTGCTCGCCCGGCACGACACCGCCGAGCTGTGCCGCGAGGCCTTCGCGGCCGATCCGGAACTCGGCATCATCAGCTTCCGCATCGCCGACCCCGAGACCGGTGAGACCCAGCGCCGGCACGTACCGCGGCTGCGCGCCGCCGACCCGATGCGCTCCTCCCGGGTCACCACGTTCCTCGGCGGCGCCAACGCCGTCCGCACCCGCGTCTTCGCGGAAGTCGGCGGCCTTCCGGACGCATTCTTCTACGCCCACGAGGAAACCGACCTGGCATGGCGGGCCCTCGACGCGGGCTGGATGATCGACTACCGGTCCGACATGGTGCTGTACCACCCCACGACCGCTCCCTCGCGGCACGCGGTCTACCACCGCATGGTCGCCCGCAACCGTGTCTGGCTCGCCCGCCGCAACCTGCCCGCCCTCCTGGTCCCGGTCTACCTCGGGGTATGGATGCTGCTCACGCTGGTGCGCCGCCCCTCCCGGCCGGCCCTGCGGGCGTGGTTCGGAGGCTTCAGGGAGGGCTGGGCGACACCGTGCGGGCCCCGCCGGCCCATGCGGTGGCGCACCGTGTGGCGACTCACCCGACTGGGCCGGCCTCCGGTGATCTGACAAGCTCGACCCGAGAGGTCGCGACTGTCGAACAGCTCGCGCACGCGCGCGGCCGTCGCGGCGGCCGCGCGGCAGACGAATCCGAAGACGATCCGAAGACGAGAGTTTCCCCCTGTGAGTGAGACCACGCACGACGGCACGGTGGCGGTGACCACCGCCCCGTCGCCCGACGAGAGACTGACGGCGGCCGAACTCGCCGCCAGGTACGGGCTCTCCGTGAGCGGTGCCCGGCCCTCGCTCGTGGAGTACGTCCGGCAGCTGTGGGGACGGCGCCACTTCACCCTCGCCTTCTCCCAGGCGAAGCTGACGGCGCAGTACAGCCAGGCCAAGCTGGGCCAGCTCTGGCAGGTGGCCACGCCGCTGCTGAACGCGGCCGTCTACTACTTCATCTTCGGGCTGATCCTGCACGCCAGCCGGGGTATGTCCCAGGACGTGTACATCCCGTTCCTGGTCACGGGCGTCTTCGTGTTCACCTTCACGCAGAGTTCGATCATGTCGGGTGTCCGCGCGATCTCCGGCAACCTCGGACTGGTGCGCGCCCTGCACTTCCCGCGCGCCTCGCTGCCCGTCTCCTTCTCGCTGCAGCAGCTCCAGCAGCTGCTGTTCTCGATGGTCGTGCTGTTCCTGGTGGTGATCGGGTTCGGCAGCTACCCGAGCGCCTCCTGGCTGCTGATCCTTCCGGTGCTGGCGCTGCAGTTCCTGTTCAACACCGGGCTCGCGCTGATCCTGGCGCGCATGGGCGCCAAGACGCCGGACCTGGCGCAGCTGATGCCGTTCATCCTGCGCACGTGGATGTACGCCTCCGGGGTCATGTTCTCGATCGGCAAGATGCTGGAAGGGCGTCCCGAGTGGATCGTCCGGGCGCTCCAGGTCAACCCGGCCGCGGTCTACATGGACCTGATGCGGTTCGCGCTGATCGACGGATACGGCGCCTCGAACCTGCCGCCGCACGTGTGGGCCATCGCCCTCTTCTGGGCGGTCGCCGTCTTCGCCGGCGGCTTCGTGTACTTCTGGAAGGCGGAGGAGCGGTACGGCCGTGGCTGAGCAGAGCAACCAGGACCGCCGCCCGACGGTCATCGCGGACGATCTCCACATCGTCTACCGGGTCAACGGCGCCAAGACGGGCAAGGGCAGCGCGACGGCCGCCCTCAGCCGGATCCTGAAGCGGGGCGAGGAGCGCGGGGTGCGCAAGGTGCACGCCGTGCGCGGTGTCTCCTTCGTGGCCTACCGCGGCGAGGCGATCGGCCTCATCGGCTCCAACGGCTCCGGCAAGTCCACCCTGCTGCGCGCCATCGCCGGGCTGCTGCCCGCCGAGAAGGGCAAGGTCTACACCGACGGCCAGCCCTCCCTGCTCGGTGTCAACGCGGCCCTGATGAACGACCTCACCGGTGAGCGCAACGTCATCCTCGGCGGACTCGCCATGGGGATGTCCCGGGAACAGGTCAAGGAGCGCTACCAGGCCATCGTCGACTTCTCCGGCATCAACGAGAAGGGCGATTTCATCACCCTGCCGATGCGCACCTACTCCTCCGGTATGGCGGCGCGCCTGCGGTTCTCCATCGCCGCGGCCAAGGATCACGACGTCCTCATGATCGACGAGGCGCTGGCCACCGGTGACCGCTCCTTCCAGAAGCGCTCCGAGGAGCGCATCAGGGAACTGCGCAAGGAGGCGGGAACGGTTTTTCTGGTCAGTCACAACAACAAGTCGATCCGCGACACCTGCAACCGTGTGCTGTGGCTGGAACGCGGCGAGTTGCGTATGGACGGACCGACCGAAGAGGTCCTGAAGGAATACGAGAAGTTCACGGGCAAGTAGCCCATTTCGCGCCAGGGCCCCGCCGGAAACCGTCCGGCGGGGCCCCGCGTCCGCAAAGGAAGCGTCAACTCCGGTCTCTCCAAGGAATCTTGGAGCCAATCGGTGTGTTGTTGTGATGTGCGGGACACCCCGACGATCCTTGCTGCGTTGTACAACGTAAGCTGTACCGGTGCCGGAAAGCGGCAAGTGGGGCGATAATGCGCGACACCCTCGGACGGGGCGGCCCCTCGTATTGCCGGGCGGCGTGTCCGAAATAGTGTGTATTGGGTCGGCAGTGTAGAACGGGAGATGTGACGGCAATGGCTACGGAAACTCCCCAGCTCAACGCAGCATGTGCCGTCCCCGCCCCGGGCAGCGCCCGATGACGGCCGCCGAAGCGCCGGACCTGGAACGCGCCACACTGGACAAGGCCGCGAGCGAGAACTTCCCCGTGGCCCCCTTCTTCCTGCCCAAGGACTGGCGCGACGACCTCATGGCCGTCTACGGATTCGCCCGCCTGGTCGACGACATCGGCGACGGCGACCTCGCCCCCGGCGGCGCCGACGCCCGCGTGCTCGGCGTGTCGGCCACCGAGGCCGAAGACCGACTGGTCCTCCTCGACGCCTTCGAGACCGACCTGCGCCGCGTGTTCGACGGCACCCCGCGCCACCCGCTGCTGCGCCGTCTGCGGCCCACCGTCCGCCGCCGCGGCCTCACCCCCGAGCCCTTCCTCGGCCTGATCGCCGCCAACCGCCAGGACCAGCTCGTCACCCGCTACGAGACCTACGACGACCTCCTCGCCTACTGCGAACTCTCGGCCAACCCCGTCGGCCGGCTCGTCCTCGGCGTCACCGGAACCTCCACCCCCGAGCGGATCCGGCTGTCCGACGCGATCTGCACGGCCCTGCAGATCGTGGAACACCTCCAGGACGTCGCCGAGGACCTCCGCCGCGACCGCGTCTACCTGCCCGCCGAGGACATGAAGCGCTTCCACGTGCGGGAAACGGATCTCGCCCGGAAAACCGCGGGCGCATCGGTGCGCGCCCTGGTTGCATACGAGGCACAACGCGCCGGCGATCTGCTGAATGAAGGCGCCCCCCTGGTGGGTAGCGTCCACGGCAGGTTGAAGCTGCTGCTCGCGGGGTTCGTGGCGGGGGGGAGGGCGGCGATCCGGGCGATCGCCGCCGCCGAATACGACGTACTTCCCGGCCCGCCCAAACCCGGCAAGGTCCAGTTGCTGCGTGAGGCGGGCGTGATCCTGCGAGGAGAGGGGTGATCCGGACCGTGGATTCTCCGCCGCACGTGTCCGCACCGGTACTCGCCGCCTACAGCTACTGCGAGGCCGTCACCGGGCAGCAGGCCCGTAACTTCGCGTACGGCATCCGGCTGCTGCCGACGTCCAAGCGCCGCGCCATGTCGGCGCTGTACGCGTTCTCCCGGCGCGTGGACGACATCGGCGACGGTGACCTGGCCGACGAGCTCAAGGCGGCACGGCTGGCGGACACCCGGGCGCTGCTCGCCCGGATCCGGGAGGGCGGCGTCGAGGAGGACGACACCGACCCGGTGGCCGTCGCCCTCACCCACGCCGCCCGCGTCTTCCCGATCCCGCTCGAAGGGCTGGACGAACTGATCGACGGCGTCCAGATGGACGTGCGCGGGGAGGCCTACGAGACCTGGGACGACCTGAAGGTCTACTGCCGGTGTGTCGCCGGGGCCATCGGCCGCCTCTCGCTCGGCGTGTTCGGCACCGAACCGGGGGCGCGCGGCGCCGAACGCGCGTCCGAGTACGCCGACACGCTCGGTCTCGCGCTGCAACTCACCAACATCCTGCGCGACGTCCGCGAGGACGCCGAGGGCGGCCGTACCTACCTGCCCGCCGACGACCTCGCCAAGTTCGGCTGCTCGTCCGGGTTCGACGGGCCGACTCCGCCCCAGGGCTCCGACTTCGCGGGCCTGGTGCACTTCGAGGTACGGCGGGCCCGCGCCCTCTTCGCCGAGGGCTACCGGCTGCTGCCGATGCTCGACCGGCGCAGCGGCGCCTGCGTGGCCGCCATGGCCGGCATCTACCGCCGGCTGCTGGACCGCATCGAGCGCGACCCGGAGGCCGTGCTGCGCGGCCGGGTCTCACTGCCCGGACACGAGAAGGCGTACGTCGCCGTGCGCGGCCTGTCCGGCCTCGACACCCGGCACGTCTCCCGGCGGTCCGTCAGGAGGCGCGTCTGATGCACCCGTCCGAACCGGCCGGCACACGGCAGGCAACCCTTCGCTGCGGCGTGGCGTCCCTGACTGCGACGGCCGGGCGTGCACCGTTCAACCAGCACGTTCGGCACGCACGGAAGGACGCACGATGAGCGACGGCTCACGCCCCCCGGGGGCGAACGCTGGCACCCCGCGGCCCGCGGGCCGCAGCGCCGTGGTGGTCGGCGGCGGACTCGCCGGCATCACCGCGGCCCTCGCCCTCGCCGACGCCGGCGTCCGGGTGACGCTGCTCGAAGGCAGGCCCAGGCTGGGCGGCCTCGCCTTCTCCTTCCAGCGCGGCGAACTGACCGTCGACAACGGCCAGCACGTGTACTTGCGCTGCTGCACCGCCTACCGCTGGTTCCTCGACCGGATCGAGGGCGCGGCGCTGGCACCGCTGCAGGACCGCCTGGACGTGCCCGTCGTCGACGTCGCCAAGCCCGAGGGCCGACGGCTCGGCCGGCTGCGGCGCGACCCGCTGCCCGTCCCCCTTCACCTGGCACGCGGCCTGGCCCGCTATCCGCACCTCTCGCTCGCCGAGCGAGCCGCCGTCGGGCGGGCCGCGCTCGCGCTCAGGGGGCTCGACCTCGCCGATCCGGCCCTGGACACACAGGACTTCGGCAGCTGGCTGGCCGCACACGGCCAGTCCGCGCGCGCCATCGAGGCCCTCTGGGACCTGGTCGGGGTCGCCACCCTCAACGCGGTCGCGGGCGACGCCTCGCTGGGGCTCGCCGCGATGGTGTTCAAGACCGGTCTGCTGTCCGACCCGGGCGCGGCCGACATCGGCTGGGCCCGCGTCCCGCTGGGCGAACTGCACGACCGGCTGGCCCGCAAGGCGCTCGACTCCGCGGGCGTGCGTACCGAGGTCCGTACACGCGTCACCTCCGTCCTCCACAACGAGAACGGGGGCTGGAGCGTTCAGGTTCCCGGTGAACGACTCCACACCGACGCGGTCGTCCTCGCCGTACCCCAGCGCGAGACCCACGACCTGCTGCCGCCCGGCGCCCTGCGGGAACCCGGACGACTGCTGGAGATCGGTACCGCGCCGATCCTCAACATCCACGTCGTCTACGACCGCAAGGTGCTCGCTAAGCCCTTCTTCGCGGCCCTCGGCACGCCCGTGCAGTGGGTCTTCGACCGCACCGACGCCTCCGGACTGCGGGAGGGCCAGTACCTCGCACTGTCCCAGTCGGCCGCGCAAGAGGAGATCGACACGCCGGTCGCCGACCTTCGTGAGCGCTATCTGGCCGAGCTGGAACGGCTCATCCCGGCCACCCGCGCGGCCGAAGTGCGGGACTTCTTCGTGACCCGGGAGCGCACCGCAACGTTCGCCCCCACCCCCGGCGTCGGGCGGCTGCGGCCCGGCGCCCGCACCGAGGCCCCCGGCCTGTACCTGGCCGGAGCGTGGACCGCCACCGGGTGGCCCGCGACCATGGAGGGTGCGGTCCGCAGCGGGGTGAGCGCGGCCGACGCCGTGCTGAACGCCCTGGGCCGGCCCCGCCCGAGCCGACTCTTCGCGTTCGAGGAGGCGGCCTGATGCCGGATCAGCGCGTGGCAGGTCCCCGCACCCCCGGTACCGCAACAAGAGGAGAGACTGTGCCCACTGTGCCCCCGGCCTCGACGCCCGCTCCACGGGCCGCGGTGGAGGTGACCGCGCTGCTGGAGCGCGGCCG
This sequence comes from Streptomyces sp. NPDC051452, assembly GCF_044454765.1. Classification (NCBI taxonomy): domain Bacteria; kingdom Bacillati; phylum Actinomycetota; class Actinomycetes; order Kitasatosporales; family Streptomycetaceae; genus Streptomyces; species Streptomyces sp. NPDC051452. The sequence continues at coordinate 5,066 of NZ_JBITEB010000007.1, read as the reverse complement.
GACCCTGGCCACACCGGTCCTGCGTGCGGCCGTCGACCGCCTGGCGCCTCCCATGGACACCGTCGCCGCCTACCACTTCGGCTGGATCGACGCCGCGGGCAACCCCGCCGACGCCGACGGCGGCAAGGCCGTGCGCCCCGCGCTCGCCCTGCTCTCCGCCGAGGTCACCGGCGCCGCTCCCGAGACCGGCATCCCCGGCGCGGTCGCCGTCGAACTCGTCCACAACTTCTCCCTGCTGCACGACGACCTGATGGACGGCGACGAGCAGCGGCGGCACCGCGACACCGTCTGGAAGGTGCACGGGCCCGCCCAGGCCATCCTGGTCGGTGACGCCCTGTTCGCCCTCGCGGGCGAGGTCCTGCTGGAGCTGGGCACCGTCGAGGCCGGCCGCGCCACCCGCCGGCTGACCGTCGCCACCCGCGCCCTGATCGACGGCCAGGCGCAGGACATCTCCTACGAGCACCGCGACCGTGTCAGCGTCGAGGAGTGCCTGGAGATGGAGGGCAACAAGACCGGCGCTCTGCTCGCCTGCGCCTCCTCCATCGGCGCCGTCCTCGGCGGCGCGGACGACGCCACCGCCGACGCGCTGGAACGATACGGCCACCACCTCGGCCTGTCCTTCCAGGCCGTCGACGACCTCCTCGGCATCTGGGGCGACCCGGAGGCCACCGGCAAGCAGACCTGGAGCGACCTGCGCCAGCGCAAGAAGTCCCTGCCGGTGGTCGCCGCCCTCGCGGCCGGCGGCCCCGCCTCCGAGCAGCTCGCGGAGATCCTCGCCGCCGACGCCAAGAGCAGCGACTTCGAGAACTTCTCCGAGGAGGAGTTCGCGGCCCGCGCCGCCCTCATCGAGGAGGCCGGCGGACGCGAGTGGACGGCGGAGGAGGCGCGTCGTCAGTACACCGTCGCCCTCGAAGCACTCGACACCGTCGACATGCCCGACCGGGTGCGGGCCTCCTTCACGGCACTCGCCGACTTCGTCGTCGTACGGAAGAGATGATCACTATCGGCCCAACGAACCTCGCGTAGTCGCCGGCCGGTGTCCGCTCCGCGCCCTCGGTTCCATCCGAGGGGCTCCGGGACACAGGACACCGGCCGACGGCGGACCCACAGCAGCACGACTCGCACGACTGCACGAAGGGGAAGCCATGACAGCGACGACCGACGGAAGCACCGGGGCGACCTTGCCGTCCAGGGCTGCCGCGGCCAGCGACACCGACACCACCCTCACCACCCCCGAGGCGGCCGGGGTACAAGAAGCCGCCGCCCACGCGGCGAGACGCGCCACCGACTTCCTGCTGGCCCGGCAGGACGCGCAGGGCTGGTGGAAGGGCGACCTGGAGACCAACGTCACCATGGACGCCGAGGACCTGCTGCTCCGTCAGTTCCTGGGCATCCTCGACGAGGCGACCGCCGAGGCCGCCGCCCGGTTCGTCCGCGGCGAGCAGCGCGAGGACGGCACCTGGGCCACCTTCTACGGCGGACCGGGTGACCTGTCCGCCACCATCGAGGCGTACGTCGCCCTGCGCCTGGCCGGCGACGCCCCCGACGCCCCGCACATGGCACGGGCGTCGGCCTGGGTCCGCGAACGCGGGGGCATCGCCGCGGCACGGGTCTTCACCCGGATCTGGCTCGCCCTGTTCGGCTGGTGGAAGTGGGAGGACCTGCCCGAACTGCCGCCGGAACTCATCTGGTTCCCGACCTGGATGCCGCTGAACATCTACGACTTCGGTTGCTGGGCCCGGCAGACCATCGTGCCGCTCACCATCGTGTCGGCCAAGCGCCCGGTCCGCCCGGCGCCCTTCGCGCTGGACGAGCTGCACACCGACCCGGCCCAGCCCAACCCGCCCAAACCGCTCGCCCCGGTGGCCAGTTGGGACGGCGCCTTCCAGCGACTGGACAAGGCGCTGCACCAGCTGCGCAAGGTCGCGCCCCGCCGACTGCGCAAGGCCGCGATGAACGCCGCCGCCCGCTGGATCATCGAGCGGCAGGAGAACGACGGCTGCTGGGGCGGCATCCAGCCCCCGGCCGTGTACTCGATCATCGCCCTGCACCTGCTCGGCTACGATCTCCAGCACCCCGTCATGCGCGAGGGCCTCGCCTCGCTGGACCGTTTCGCCATCTGGCGCGAGGACGGCGCCCGGATGATCGAGGCCTGCCAGTCCCCGGTGTGGGACACCTGCCTCGCCACCATCGCGCTGGTCGACGCGGGCCTGCCCGTCGACCATCCTCAACTGGTCAGAGCGGCCGACTGGATGCTCGGCGAGGAGATCGTCCGTCCCGGCGACTGGGCGGTGAAGCGGCCCCATCTGCCGCCCGGCGGCTGGGCGTTCGAGTTCCACAACGACAACTACCCGGACATCGACGACACCGCCGAGGTCGCCCTCGCGCTGCGCCGGGTCAGGCATCACGACCCCGAGCGCGTGGACCGCTCCATCGGGCGGGCGGTGCGCTGGAACCTCGGGATGCAGTCGAAGAACGGCGCCTGGGGGGCCTTCGACGTCGACAACACCAGCCCGTTCCCCAACCGGCTGCCCTTCTGCGACTTCGGCGAGGTGATCGACCCGCCGTCCGCGGACGTCACCGCGCACGTGGTCGAGATGCTCGCCGCCGAGGGCCTCGCCAACGACCCGCGCACCCGCCGCGGCATCGAGTGGCTGCTGGCCGAACAGGAGCCCGACGGCTCGTGGTTCGGCCGCTGGGGCGTCAACTACATCTACGGCACCGGCTCGGTGGTGCCCGCGCTCACCGCGGCCGGCCTGCCCGGCTCCCACCCGGCGATCCGGCGGGCGGTGAGCTGGCTGGAGAGCGTCCAGAACGACGACGGCGGCTGGGGCGAGGATCTGCGCTCCTACCGGGACGCCGGGCAATGGAGCGGTCGCGGCGCCTCCACCGCCTCGCAGACCGCCTGGGCGCTGATGGCGCTGCTCGCGGCGGGGGAGACGGGCTCCAAGGTCGTCGAGCGCGGGGTTCGCTGGCTGGCCGAGACCCAGCGCCCGGACGGCACCTGGGACGAGCCGTACTTCACCGGCACCGGCTTCCCCTGGGACTTCTCCATCAACTACCACCTCTACCGGCAGGTGTTCCCGCTCACCGCGCTCGGCCGGTATCTGCACGGCGACCCCTTCGAGCGCAAGCTGCTCACCCGGACCGAGAAGGCGACCTCGCGGGCCGAGGGAGCCTGATGTGACCACCCAGCCCGCTTCGGCCCCGCTGCTGATCGCCTGCGCGCTCGGCATCGAGCACCTCGCCCTGCGCACCGGCGACCGCGGCGGTGCCGGCGGGCCGTACACCGTCGTCCGTACGGGCATGGGCCCGAGGGCGGCGGAACGCTGCCTCACCGCCCGGCTGGCGGTTCCCGCCCTGGCCGGGGCCGCCGTGCTGGCCACCGGCTTCTGCGCCGGACTCGTCCCCGGCATGCACCCCGGTGACCTCGTCGTCGCCGAGGAGACCCGGGACCCGCGCGGGACCGTCCCGTGCGTGGGCAGCGAGCTGCTGGTCAAGGAACTCGCGCGCCTGCTGCCCGGGCGCACGGTCCACACCGGTCCGCTCACCGGCTCCGACCACGTGGTCCGTGGCACCGAACGGTCCGCCCTGGGCGCGACCGGCGCGATCGCGGTCGACATGGAGTCCGCGGCCACGCTCCTGGCCGCCGACCGCGCGGGCGGGCGCCCGGTGGCGGCCGTACGGGTGGTCGTGGACGCCCCTGAACACGAACTCGTCCGGATCGGCACAGTGCGCGGCGGCATGACGGCCTTCCGCGTTCTCCGGTCCGTTCTTCCCGCTTTTTTCGAATGGCACCGTTCTTTGTCGCTCCCTCGGAGGTGAGCCAGATGGCCATGCCGTTGCGTCAATCCATCAAGGTCGCTACATACCTGGCCGAACAGAAGCTCCGCAAGCGGGACAAGTTCCCGCTCATCGTCGAGCTTGAGCCACTGTTCGCCTGCAACCTCAAGTGCGAGGGCTGCGGCAAGATCCAGCACCCCGCCGGTGTGCTCAAGCAGCGCATGCCGGTCGCCCAGGCCGTGGGCGCGGTACTGGAGTCCGGCGCGCCGATGGTCTCCATCGCCGGCGGCGAACCCCTGATGCATCCCCAGATCGACGAGATCGTGCGGCAGTTGGTGGCGAAGCGGAAGTACGTCTTCCTGTGCACCAACGCCATGCTGCTGCGCAAGAAGATGGACAAGTTCACCCCCTCGCCGTACTTCGCCTTCGCGGTGCACATCGACGGGCTGCGCGAGCGGCACGACGAGTCCGTGGCGAAGGAGGGCGTGTTCGACGAGGCGGTGGAGGCCATCAAGGAGGCCAAACGCCGGGGCTTCCGGGTGACGACCAACTCCACCTTCTTCAACACCGACACCCCGCAGACCGTCGTCGAGGTGCTCAACTACCTCAACGACGACCTCAAGGTCGACGAGATGATGATCTCGCCCGCCTACGCCTACGAGAAGGCACCCGACCAGGAGCACTTCCTGGGCGTCGAACAGACCCGCGAGCTGTTCAAGAAGGCCTTCGCGGGCGGCAACCGCAAGAAGTGGCGGCTCAACCACTCCCCGCTCTTCCTGGACTTCCTGGAGGGCAAGGTCGACTTCCCGTGCACGGCGTGGGCGATCCCGAACTACTCGCTCTTCGGCTGGCAGCGCCCCTGCTATCTGATGAGCGACGGGTACGTGCCGACGTACCGGGAGCTGGTGGAGGAGACCGACTGGGACAAGTACGGCCGGGGCAAGGACCCGCGCTGCGCGAACTGCATGGCGCACTGCGGTTACGAGCCCACCGCCGTCCTCGCCACCATGGGCTCCCTGAAGGAGTCGCTGCGGGCCATGCGCGAGACCGTCACCGGGAACCGGGAGTGAGGCGATGACCGCCGTTTCCCTGGGGCTTCCCGAGGTGCCGGCCCGCCCCGTCGCGCCGCGCCGCCGGTCGCGGCGGATCCAGGTCGGGCCGGTGGCGGTCGGGGGCGGGGCCCCGGTGTCGGTGCAGTCGATGACGACGACCCGTACGTCCGACATCGGCGCGACCCTCCAGCAGATCGCCGAGCTGACGGCGTCCGGCTGCCAGATCGTCCG
>NZ_JBITEB010000006.1:302681-356754 GCF_044454765.1 Streptomyces sp. NPDC051452 | reverse complement strand
CGGTCGTCGACCGCGACCCCGCCTCCGGCCAGTACCGCCGGGGCGTCCCTCAGGGCCGGCATGCCCACAACCTCCTTCCGGCCGGCGCGCGAGTCACGCACCATGCAGGACAAGCTCTAAGTCAACTCAGCCGAAAAGCAGCATGCTTTAGGGTGGAATCATGAATACTGCCGAACCGGAGGCAGCTTCTATTCATGACATTTCTCCGCAAATGGCTAATCTTCGGGCCCATTGGCTCGCCTGGGGCGGATCGGACTCGATCCAGGAGGATCTGGTCGTTTACCGCAGTGGCCTCCAGCACGGACTGCTCAATGGTGTCCTGAGGCTGAGCGGTCGTAGTGTTCCCGAGGCCGCTGCTGATGCCGAGCAGCAACTGGCCAACCTGCCCTGGCGATGGTGGGTTGGCCCGGACAGCGACGCCGGCGTGGCAGAGGCATTGCGGGAACGCGGCTACAGCCGCAACGGCAGCATGCCAATCATGGCAGTCCGACTCGACCAGTTGTCTGCACCGCCTCCGCCCGCCAGCCTCATCATCGAACGCGTCGATGGATTGGACGGTGTGACGGACTACGTCGATGCCTACGCGTCATCTTTCGGAGTCGGCCGCACGCTTCAGACCTTGGTAGTAGACGCTGAATCCACCCTCCGCACCGACCTCGGCCGCCTGATCCGCTTGGTCGGGCGGATCGACGGTCGCGCGGTGGCTACATCGGCCGTGCTGATCAGCAATGGTGTTGCAGGTGTCTACTGGGTCGGGACACATCCCACGTATCGTGGGCGGGGCATAGGCGCGGCGCTCACGGCGGCCGCAATGGTCATTGGGCGCCGGCATGGAGCACTCGTATGCACGCTGCAGGCCAGTGACCTGGGCGCGCCGGTCTACCAGCGGCTGGGATTCACACAGGTGAGCGAAGTCGTGCTCTATTCGCCGCCATCGGGACTGTGACCAAAACTGTGCCCGGAGGTGGCAGTGGGGCCGTCCGGCTTTTTAAGAAGCCGGTCCCGTGTGTGCGTTAAAGGAGGGCGTCACAGCACTACGGCTGGGAAGAGGTGACCTTTCCGAACCCGGCCCCGGAGAGTTCGAAGGGGCTGCCCTTTCGAACCCGCTCGCCGATGAGTAGCCGCTTGGGCAGCTTCAGCAACGGGCATGATCAGGCCACGTCGCGGTAGCGCGGTGACCGATCAGCGTCCCGCGGCCGACGGGTGCTGTGGACCAGACGCAGATGACGCCCACAGGAGTGCCGGGGCCACCCTCGGCGGCCCCGGCAGCCAGTCCTCGATGTGGTCCATCCCGTAGAGCAACAGGCCCAGCACAGGAAGCAACAACACAGCGACGGCGATCACGGTGGAACATCCCTCCGGCCGGCAACACCTCATCGGGTGTCCACCCGCCCCCCAGCCAGCAGCCGGCCCGTGGTACGGACGCATGCTCGGGCGCGATCGCAAATCAGGCATTCAAGAGAGGTCACAGACACATGGACCGTACGAGGCATCGCCCGCACGGACCCGCGAGGCTCATCAACATCAGGGACATCCTCCGTCACCACACCCCATGATCCGCTCAAGTCACCGCTGACCAGGCGGGCCCGTCACCCGCCAGCGTCCGTCGCTCCCTGTTCCGCCCGTGCGAGGGCTTGCAGCCAAACGGAGCGCACCACCGCGAACGCGCCCAGCGCCGCCTCCCCCAGCCCTCCTTACCTTCTTCGTGGCTAGCCCGGGCCCGGGCTCGCCCGCTCAACACGGCTCGCGCCGCGTTCCGGGCATCAAGCGGATCTGATGTACCGCGCCGCCGACGATCCGCCTGGTCCATCCGATTCACGTCAAACACGTCCACGCCCTGGGCTGACAGATAGCGGGGCAGGGACGCCCCATAGGTCGGTCCGCCTGCCCGGCTGTCCTTCATCGACCACGGCACGAATGGCCTCGGACGCGGCTGGGCCACGCCTTTTCCGCATCGCGTCGGTGCATCCTCACTGAACCCCAGGCAGGCAAGCCGCCCGGTTCTGGTCGAAGTGACTGTCTCTGCCGCCTTGCTGCACCAGTCGACCCATCCGGGCGGCTGCGGCTCTGGGCATGAGAGCCCATGTGCCGTCGCTGCGGCGCACGGCAGCGGAGTGCCAGGGCGTGGTCCACGCATCCGGGGCGTTGAGGAGGCGGATGCCGAATTTCGGGGCGCCGATGGGCTGGGGATGAATGGAGAGGCGTACCGCGCGGGGGTGTTGTTCGGCGATCAGGACGCTCCAGGCACGGCTGCGCTGGATGACGCCGTATGCACGTTGCCGGCATGCGCGTTGGAGGGCGGAGCGGGTGCCCGTCCAGTCGGCGGTGTCCTCGACGAGGAAGCGGGTGATGCCTCGGTAGAGGGCAAGGGCCTGGTCGTCGGCGCGAGTCTCGGCGCGGAGAGCCTCCAGGGCGGGGGCGTAGCGCTCGTGGATGTGGGTGCGTTTCGTGTCGTGCGGGAGGTCGCCGAGGACATCCCGGAGATCGAAGACGGACAGTCTGTGCAGACCCATCCGACCTATCTGTGTTCGTAGGTCGTCGGCGTAGGCGTCGATGTGGTCGTCGGGGACGCCGATGAGGTCGCCGAAGACGTGGCCGTCGGAGCAGATGATCACGCGGGCGCCGGGCGGGTAGATCCGCTCGATCTCGGTGCACAGGGTGTTCAGGAAGGTCAGGGAGAGGCGTTCGCCCTGGTCGGGGAGGTGGCTAAGGACCTTGGCGGGGTTGGGGGACTTGCAGGGGAAGCCGGGCAGGGTGAAGACGATCGGGGCGCCATGGCGTACGAAGGCGGAGATGCGGCGCAGCTGATGCGGGAAGGCTTCCGCGGGAACGGGAACGGGAACGGGGACGCGGTCGGTCGTGCGGTGGTGGGGCAGGAGCAGGTTCAGGATCTCGGTGGCGATGCTCGTGGGGAGGGTGTCCGGTGCGGTCGTCGGTGGCATGTCGTTCCTCCTGAGGTACGCGGGCGTACGAGGGCACGTCGATATGGCGCCGTGGCGGGAGTGGAAGCCAGGCGCCTGGGGTCGGTGGGCGTGGGTCAGCTGGGGCCGGGTCGGCTGATGTGGCCCGACCCGGTTACCTCGGTGTCAGAGGCGGCGGTCGTAGCCGACGGGGAGGTGGTTGGTGCCGCGGCCGAGGACGGCCGGGATCCACTCGATGTCCTCGTCTCCGATCGCCGGATGGAGGCCGGGCAGGCGGGCGAGCAGGGTGCCCAGGGCGATCTGGAGTTCGGTGCGGGCGAGGGCGGCGCCGGGGCAGAAGTGGATGCCGTGGCCGAAGGCGAGATGCGGGTTGGGCGAGCGGTCGAAGTCCAGGGTGTCCGGGGCGGGGAAGCGGCGCGGGTCGCGGTTGGCCGCGCACAGGGAGACGATCACCGAGTCGCCGCCGGGGACGCGCGTGCCGTGTAGATCGCTGTCCTTGTCGAAGAAGCGCCAGGTGGTGAGCTCGAAGGCGCTGTCGTAGCGGAGGAGTTCCTCGACGGCGCCGGGCAGCAGGTCCGGGTTGTCGCGTAGGCGGGCGAGCTGGTCCGGGTTGCGGAAGAGGGCGATCAGGGCGGTGGTGATCTGGTTGGTGACCGGCTCCTGGCCCGCGACGAGGAGCTGGAAGATCATCGAGTCCAGCTCCTGCTGGGACAGTTCGCGGCGGTCTCGGGCCCCGACGAGGCGGCTGAGCAGGTCGTCGTCCCCGTGGTCGCGTTTGTGGGTGACGACGTCGGCGATGTAGCTCTGCAGGCCGTGCAGGCGGGCCTCGTAGAGGGGGCGGCCGGGGTCGGTGGGGCCGACCGGCTGGACGACCTTGCCCCAGTCGCGGTCGAAGCGGGCCGCGAGTTCCTGCGGGAGGCCGATGACTTCGGCGAGGACCTTGAAGGGGAAGTGGGCGGCGAAGCCGGTGACGAGGTCCGCGGGGCCGTGCTCCGGCAGTGCGTCCACGAGGGCGTCGGCCAGTTGCTGGAAGCGGGGGCGGAGCTGCTCGATGCGACGCGGGGTGAAGGCGTCCGTCACGAAGCGGCGCATCCGGGTGTGCTTGGGCGGGTCCTGGTGGAGGAGATGGACCTGGAGCTGGGAGTGCTGCGGCTCGGGCATGATCGAGGCTCGGGCGCGCCAGCGGTCGTTGCCGCGGTCGTGGTTCTTGCCGAGGCGGTCGTCGCCCAGCGCGGCGTGGGCGGCGTCATAGCCGGTGACGAGCCAGGCCTGGACGCCGCTGGGGAAGAGGACGCGGTGGACGGGGCCGGCCTCGCGCATCTGCTCGTACAGGGGGTAGGGGTTGGTCTTGTAGGGGCAGCCCATCAGCGGCACGGGGTCGGACAAGGTGTCCGGATCCGCGGCTGGACGCTGTTCCTGGAGGGTCATGGGAAGGCTCCTCAGAGGGCGAGTTCGGGCTGGTAGTGGTCCAGCCAGAGGGCGAGGTCGACGACGCGTTCGAGGCGCAGGCGGTGGCCCCACTCCAGTCGGTCGGGCGGGGTGTCGAGGCATGGCTTGATGCGGGTCTCGTCGGCGAGGGCCCGGACCCGTTCGGTGGCGAGCGCGTCTCGGGCCATCCGCTGCAGGCCGCGGTTGTAGTCGGGGTGGTGGGTGGCCGGGTAGTGGTTCTTGGGGCGGTGCAGCACCGAGTCCGGGGCGAGGTCGGCGCCCATCGCGCGCAGGAGGCTCTTCTCCCGTCCGTCGAAGCTCTTCAGCCCCCAGGGGGTGGTGAAGGCGTACTCGACGAGCCGGTGGTCGCAGTACGGGACGCGGACCTCCAGGCCCTGGGCCATGCTGAGGCGGTCCTTGCGGTGCAGGAGCTGGCGCAGCCAGCGGGTCAGGGACAGGTGCTGCATCTCGCGTTGGCGGTGTTCGGTGGGCGTCTCGCCGTCCAGGTGCGGTACGGCGGCCAGCGCGGTGCGGTAGGTGTCGTCACGGAACTCGCCTATGCGCAGGTCGAGTTCCGGGTTCAGGGGCATGGCGGCCTCGTCGCCGGTCACCAGCAGCCACGGGAAGGTTTCTGCAGCCAGCGCCTTCGGGTTGTGGAACCAGGGGTAGCCGCCGAAGACCTCGTCGGCCGCCTCGCCGGAGAGGGCGACGGTGGAGTGCCGGCGGATCTCGCCGAACAGCAGGTACAGCGAGGTGTCCATGTCGCCGACGCCGATGGGCGAGTCGCGGGCGACGACGACGGCCTTGCGGTGCTCCGGGTCGAGCAGAGCGTGCGGGTCGAGTATGACGGTGCTGTGGTCGGTGCCGATGTAGGCGCCGGCCTCGGTGGCGTACGGGGTGTCGTGGCCGGTGCGCAGGACGTCGCCGGTGAACCGTTCTGCCTGGTCGCTGTAGTCGACGGCGTAGGAGCGGATCCGGGCGTCCGGGCCTTCACGCAGGCGGAGTTCGTCGGCGAGCAGCGCGGTCAGGACGGTGGAGTCGATGCCGCCGGAGAGCAGGCTGCACAGCGGGACGTCCGCTTCGAGCCGGCTGCGGGCTGCGGCACCGACCAGGACGTGGATCCGCTCGATGGCCGTGTCCCGGTCGTCGGTGTGGTCGGCGGCCTCCAGTTGCCAGTAGCGGCGTTCATGGATGCCGCCCCGGTCCAGCACGAGCACTCCGCCCGGCTCGACCTCCCTGACTCCGGACCACACGGTCGGGCCGGTGTTGAACAGCAGGCTGTACGCCTCCCGCAGCCCGTCGGCGTCCACCCGGGGCCGTATCTCGGGGTGGGCGAACAGGCCCTTGGGCTCGGAGGCGAAGGCGAGGCCGCCGTCGACAGCGGCCCAGAACAGGGGCTTGACGCCGAGCCGGTCGCGGACCAGGAGCAGGCGCTGGGCGCGTTCGTCCCAGACGGCGAAGGCGAACATGCCCTCCAGGTGCTCGGCCACCGCCTCGCCCCACTCGGCATACGCCCGCAGCACCACCTCGGTGTCACTGCGCGTGCGGAACGCATGGCCCAGGGCGCGCAGTTCGGTGCGCAGTTCGTGGTGGTTGTAGACCTCGCCGCTGTAGCTGAGCACGATGTCCGGCTCGTCGGGCCGGTCGGTCATCGGCTGTACGCCGCCTTCGAGGTCGATGACGGCGAGACGGCGGTGGCCGATCGCGGCCCGCTCACCGAGCCAGACGCCTCCGGCGTCGGGACCGCGAGGGATGAGGGCGGCGGTCATGGCCTCGATGACCGGGGTCTGGGTACGGGCGTCGCTGTGGAAGGACGCCCAGCCGGTGATTCCGCACATGGGGACGACTCCTCGGTCAGGGATGGTGAGCGGCGGCAGCCGCTTCGGTGGTCTTCTCGGGTACGGGCGCGGGCCTGCGTCCGTGCAGGGCGAGCAGGGGTACCGCGAGGCAGGCGGCGCCGGCCGCCAGAGCCAGCGCGGCCCTCACGCCGTCGTCGCCTCCGGCCGAGCCCCAGGCGACGGTGGCCAGGGCCGGGCCGAGAGTGAAGCCGAGGCTGCGTGCCAGCTGTACGGATGAGCCCACGGTTGCCGTGCGGTCCGCCGGGGCGGCGCCCATGACGAGGGCCTGGGTCGGGCCGCCGTTCAGGCCCATTCCGACACCGGCCAGCGCCAGCCGCCAGGCCACGTGCACCGGCGACCAGTCACCCCCCAGCGGAACGAGGAGGAGCAGACCGCCGGCGGTGAGGGCAGCGCCGGTGACCGCCACCGGCCGAGCCCCGCACCGGTCCGCGAGGCGACCACCGACCGGCCCGGCCAGTCCCATGCCGAGTGGGAAGGCGAGCACGGTAAGGCCGGTCGTGGTGGCGGTGGCGCCGTCGTCGCGCTGGAGGTGCAGGGCGACGACGTAGTGCATCGCGGCGAAGGAGGCCGCCAGCGCCAGCACCGCCGTATGCGCCCGGAACAGACCCGCCGCCCGCAGTGTCCCGGCCACCGGGCGGCCGCCGGGTCCCCGCAGCCACCACCACAACGGCGGTACGGCGGCGAGCGCGAGCACCAGCCACGCCGGGCTTCCCGGCGCGAGGGTCAGCGCCAGCAGCAGGGCGGCCACGCCGGAGCCCACCAGCAGCGCATCCGCCGCCGACCGCCGGTCGGGCAGGCGCAGGCCCCCGTCCTTCGGTATCGCCCTCCAGGCCACGATCAGGGCGAGCAGGCAGAACGGGATCTTGACCAGGAAGACCGCGCGCCAGCCCAGGTGGTCCAGCAGCAGTCCGCCCACCGCCGGGCCGGTCACGGCGCCCAGCGGACCCAGCGTCGCGGGCACGCTCATGGCTCGCCCGCGCAGTTCCGGCCGTACCGAACGCAGGGCGAGAACCGGCATCAGCACGAAGAGCACGGCCCCGAACGCGCCCTGGGCGATGCGGGCGGCGATCAGCCAGGGCGCCCAGGGTGCGGCGGCAGCCAGTGCGCTGCACAGGGCGAAGCCCGCGGTCGCGACCAGTAGGGCGGAGCGCATCCCGAGCCCGTCCAGCCACCGGCCGACAGGCAACAGTAAGGCGACCACAGGAAGTTGGTAACCAAGGATCCCCCACTGGGCGGTCGCGGCGGAGACGTGCAGACCGTCCGCGATGTCTGCCAGGGCCACGTTGACGATGTTCATGTCGAGCATCGCCACGAACGACAGCAGACCGGCCACCGCAACGAGCAGCCAGCGGTCCTCGCTGCCGACGGGTATGTGGCCGGGCTGCTTCGAACCGGGACTGTGACCTGTCACCGTTGGCGCCCCTCACGGTCGTGGGTGTGCTGCCGGACGGCAGCCTCGTCCCACAAGTCGGGAGGGATCGCACACGAGTTCCCGGGCGAAGCCAAAAATCATGGCGGGCAGGCCGAGACTGCCCGCGCCGATCAGTCGCGGCGGCCGCCGCGTGCCGGCTTGCCCGACACGGCCGACTCCACCAGCAGATACCGCACCGCACGGAGGATCAGCCCGGCGGCACAGCCGACAGTCGCGCCGAACCCTCCATCGACGACGGATCCCGGCCAGCCGTACCCGGCTACGAGAACGGCCACGGTGGCCGCGAGCAGCGGCCAGGCTCTCCCGTTGATCCGCGCCCGGCCACGCCGGATCGTCCCGGGATCAGAGTCCCAAGGCCACCGTGTGGGGACCGCTGTTCGGTTCATCCGCGAGTGGGCGTCTCCAGCGGCACGGCAGTCGGTGACTCGTCCGCCGGCGCTCGGTGGTCGAAGGCGATGAGCGGGTCACCGGTCAGGGGATGGTCGACGACCGCCGCTCGCACTCCGAACACCTCCGCCACCAGCGCGGGCGTGAGGACGTCCCGCGGCGGGCCGGAGGCGACGACCGCTCCATCGTGCAGGACGTGAAGGCGGTCACAGACGGAGGCGGCGGCGTTCAGGTCATGCAGCGACACCAGGGTCGTACGGCGCTGGGCGCGCAGCAGAGCGAGCAGTTCGACCTGGTGGCGGATGTCGAGGTGGTTGGTCGGTTCGTCCAGCACAAGGACGTCAGGGTTCTGGGCGAACGCCCGTGCCAGCAGGACGCGTTGGCGCTCACCGCCGGACAGGGCCGTGAAGCGGCGTCCGGCCTGTTCCGCCATGCCGACGTCGGTGAGGGCCTGCGCGACGATGTCCCGGTCGGCGGCGTCCTCCCCGGTGAAGGCCCGCTTGTATGGCGTACGGCCCATCGCGACGACCTCGCGCACGGTCAGCTCGAAGTCGCTCCCGCGCTCCTGTGGCAGGGCGGCCACGTGCCGCGCCGACTGGAGCGGCGCCATCTCGCGCAGGTCAGTGCCGGCGAGCAGGACCCGCCCAGCGGTGGGCTTCAGGTGCCGGTAGACGGTGCGCAGGAGCGTGGACTTGCCGCTGCCGTTCGGGCCGACCAGGCCGGTGATCTCGCCCTCGGCCGCGACGAGACGGGCGCCCGCGACCACCGTCCGGCCGGCGTAAGCCACGTGCAGGTCCTCGATGTCGATCCTCAACTCCCGCTCCCCAGGCGCCGGTCCAGCAGGTACAGCAGGACCGGAGCCCCGAGCAGAGAGGTGACCACGCCGACCGGCAGCTCCTGGGTGTCCATCGCCGTACGGCACACGATGTCGACCACCACCAGGAGCAGGGCTCCGAACAACGCGGAGAGCGGCAGCAGGCGTCGGTGGTCGCCGCCCACGACCAGGCGGCAGACGTGCGGCACCATCAACGCGACGAACGCGATCGCGCCGGAGACGGCCACCAGGACGCCGGTGAGCATGCTGGTGACGGTGAACAGCTCGCGGCGCAGCCGGGTGACGTCGATGCCCAGTCCGGCGGCCGTCTCGTCGCCCATCAGCAGGGCGTTCAGGCCCCGGGCGCGTGCCTGGAGCCACAGCAGCGCGGCGGGTACGGCGACGGCGGGCACCGCGAGCAGCTCCCACGTCGCTCCGCTGAGGCTGCCCATGAGCCAGAACAGGACACTGTGGGTCTGCTGCTCGTCCCCGGCCTGCAGCACGAGGTAGCTGGTGAAGCCGGACAGGAACTGGCCGATCGCGACCCCGGCCAGCACCAGCCTGAGCGGCGCGAACCCGCCGCCGCGCCGGGCCACCGCCCATACCAGCGCGAACGTCGCCAGCGCGCCGGCGAAAGCCGCCCCGGACAACCCCAGTCCCAGTGCCCCGCCGGCGCCGAGGCCGAGGACGATCGCGGCGACCGCGCCGAGACAGGCGCCGTTGGAGATGCCCAGCAGGTAGGGGTCGGCCAGCGGGTTGCGCACCAGCGCCTGGACGGCCGTACCGACGACACCGAGTCCCGCGCCGACGAGGGCGGCGAGCAGGGCGCGCGGCACCCGCAGTTGCCAGACGATGAGGTCGTCCGTGCCGGGGCGCGGAGCCTCGCCGGACAGTCGCCGCCACACCACGCTCCACACCTCGCCGGGCGGGATCGACGTCGAGCCCCAGGCGACGGCGGCCGTCAGCGCGGCCAGCAGTGCCACGGCCAGTACCGCCGCCAGCGGACCGGCGGGCAGGCTGCCGCGCTCCGCGGCCGCGGCTTTCCGCCGCGCCAGTGTGAAGGCCACGATCAGGCGACCTTGCCCGGATAGAGGGTCTTGGCGATGGCCTCGACCGTGTCGGCGTTCTCGACTCCCGCGATGGTGGTCTGCTCGGAGCCGATCCGCAGCAAGTGGCCGTCCTTGACCGCCCTCAGCCCCTTGGTGGCGGGGTTCGACCTCAGCCACTGCTCGGCCTCGTCGAACGCCTTCTTGTCCGCCGCCTCGCTGCCCCGGTTGCGGACGCCGAGCTGGATCCAGTCCGGGTTCTTCGCGATCACGTCCTCCCAGCCGACCTGCTTGTAGTCGCCGTCGCAGTCGGCGAAGACGTTGCGGGCTCCGGCCAGGGTGATCACGGCGTTGGCGACCTGGCGGTTGCAGGCGACGCTGGGCTGCTTGGTACCGGCGTCGTAGTCGAAGAAGAAGTACGTGGGCCGGCTCTTCTCCGCAGTACCGCCGACCGCCTTCTGGACGGCGGCCACCTTCTCCTTCATCCCGGCGACGAGTTCGTGTGCCCGAGCGCTCGTGCCGGTGACCGCGCCGAGGGAGGTGATGTCGGCCTCGACAGCGGACAGGTCGGTCACCGGGGTCTTGCCCTGGGCGGCGCAGGCGGTGGACTTCAGGTAGCTGTGCTTGATCCCGGCGGCCTTGAACTCCTCCGCTGTCGGCGCGTCCCCCATGCCTGAGCCGCCCATGCTTCCCATGGAGGCGAAGGTGTCGATGTAGAGGTCGGCGCCGGAGCCGAGCAGCTTCTCCTTGGGGATCACGGTCTGGCTGAGCACCTTGACCTTCTGCGCCTGTGCGTCGAGGGGGCCGGGCAGCGTGCCCTTGCCGGGCGGGAAGCCGGTGCCGATCACCTGGTCACCGGCGCCGAGGCGGAGCAGCAGTTCCAGGCTGGAGGCGTTGCTGGTGACGATTCTCCTCGGGGCGCGCGTGAAGGTGGTCTTGGCGCCCATGCAGTCCGTGACGGACACCGGGTAGCCGCCGGAAGCCGCCTTCCCGGCCTGCCCCGCGTTCCCGGCCGCCGTGTCCTTTCCCCCGCCGCCGCAGCCCGCCACCAGCAGGCCGCCCAGCACGACGGCCGCGGTACCGCCCCACACACGAGAACGCATCGAACAACTCCCGGATCCACTCGGTACACGGGCGAGCCTTCGCCACCCGCTCCAGTAGTCGGAGCGAAGGCCCCCTGAGTTCCCGGCCAGTTGGGGATCCGGCACAGGGCGAAGCGCTCCGGCGGCTCCGGCGGCTCCGGCGGCGAGGGTGCCGGTGCCGTTCCTTCCAGCCGGCACCGGCACCCTCCCGGAGCGTCAGGCCGCCAGCGCGGCGGACTGGTCCTCCCCCACTGCCTTGACGGCATGGGAGGTGCCCCCATCGTCCAGCAGGTCCATCAGCGTTGCGCGGGCTCGAGCCACGCGGGAGCGGACCGTGCCGATCGGGCAGTCGCTCACCTCGGCGGCCTCCGCATACGGCAGGCCGAGCAACTGCGTGAGGGTGAACGCCTCCCGACGGTCGTCGGGCAGCGACGCCAGCAGATCCAGCAGGGCGATGCCGTCGTCAAAACCGGGCAGGTCGCACGGCTGGGCCAGTTCGGCGGCCAGCTGCCAGTCCGGTACGTCCGCGAGACGCGGCCGGGCGGCGGCGTACCGGTAGCTGTCGATCACCGCGCGGCGGGCGATGGACAGCAGCCACGCGCGCGCCGAGGAACGCCCCTCGAAGCGGTGCAGGCTGCCGAGCGCCCGCAGGAACGTGTCCTGCGCCAGATCGTCCACCGCCTGGGGATCGCCGCACAGATGGGCGACGTAGCGCTGGACGTCCCGGTGCAGGGCACCCACGAACCGCTCGACCGCGTGCGCGTCACCGCCGCGGGCGGCCAGGGCCCACGCGGTGATCGATTCGTCGAGCGCTGCCGGGGTGTCGCTCCGGGGGCGCGAGGTGGGCAGGGCAGAGGTAGTCACCTGGTGTCCTTCTCGGGTCAACCGTGATCCGGACCAGGGCGCGCCACAGCGCGCGGTCCGGTGAAAGGGGAAGAGACGGCCCTACGGCGTCGTTGTGGCGCTACAACGCTTGTGTGCCGGGGTGCAGCGCCTGTGCGGTCGTACGGCCGTGGCCCGAGGCGCACACGGAGAGCCGGGCAGCCTCGGGAAACCAGCTGTCTTCAGACGACAGCCGTCCCCACCGGCGGCCCCCGAGAGGTGATCGCGTGGACGAGGAGAAGGAGACGCGGCGCCCGGTCCGAGCGGCGGCGCCGCAGGCGGAAGCGCGGGCGGTCGGGGGTGGCGGGCAGAGCGAACAGCAACCGCAGCGGCGCCGCCAGCCATCCGGCCGCCGCCCGCAGGATCCGGAAGGCGGCCTTCTCGCCGTACGCCAGCCACAGGCCGCACAGCACCGCGGCGAGCAGGTGGGCGGCGAGCATGCCGAACGACGAAGAACCGCCGTCCATGGAGTGGCCCATGTGATCCATGGGGCTCATGCCCGTGTGGTCCATATGCATGGCACCCATATCCATGGAGCCCATGTGCATCGAGCCCATGTGCATCGAGCCCATACCCATGGAGCTCATGGAACTCATGGAGCTCATGTCCATGGATGCGGAGCCGCCGGAGGAGCCGGACGCCGACTGGGCGTAGGAGAACGCCTCGTGCAGCACGGTCTGGGCGGCGACCACGACCGTCACGATCGACGGCAGCCCGCGTTCACGCCCCGCCAGACACCAGCCCACGGCACCCGTGACGGCTCCGCCGGCGGCCAGCGCCCCCGCGGGCACGTCGGTGCCGGACATCAGGACGTGGCCCAGGGCAGCGAGCAGCACGCACACGGCCGCGAACACCGCGGCCCGTATCGCGCGAGCACACCACCCTGCTGTCATGGCGCCTCATCCTCGCATCCGGGCTTCGGTCGTCATGCCTGGGTACGGACATCCACGAGGGACCGTACTCAATCCGCCGGGTGTGATCCAGCCCACGACAACCGGCTGGAACTCGACGGCACTCCGCCCCGACGTCTAGGAGAGGGCTTCTCCGTCCTCAGGGCGGGCGATCATCGGCCGCTGTCACCCGGGCGGATCACGACCGCGATCGTCTCGACCGGCGCGCTGCGCTCGAAGTGGAGCGTGAACGGCACCAGGTCACCCGGCCGCCAGCCGGCCCCGGCCCGCAGCGTCACGTCCACACCGCGCGGCGACATGGACAACACGCCGCCCGCGGGAACGCCGGCCGAGGTCACGTCCGCTTTGTACGCGGTCCGGCCGCCCAGCATGCGGTGTCCGCTGAGGGTGATCCGGCCGTGCGTGGCGGTGGACGTCATGTTCACCAGCCGGTCGTCCGCGCCACCGACGTTGGCGATGTCGAAGAGCGCCGCGGTCTCCGTGCTGTCCCCGTACGGCAGCAGGACTCGCCCGTTGGAGACGGTGATCCGGGCCGGGCTGCCCGCCTTCCCGGCCCCGACCCAGGTCGTCAGCCCGCCCAGGGCGAGGCCGCACGCGGCCACCGGCGCGAGGGCGGCGAGGAAGGTGTCGGTCAGCCGGCTACGAGTGGGGCGCCAGAGATTCCGCTCGGTCATCGGGTTCGCCTCCGGGCAGGAGCGAGCGCGGGCTGCCAGGCGCGCAGCCGCAGGCTGTTGCCCACGACCAGCAGCGAACTCACCGACATCGCCGCCGCGGCGAGCATCGGATTGAGCAGGCCGACCATGGCGAGCGGCACGGTCACGACGTTGTAGCCGAAGGCCCAGACGAGGTTGGCCCGGATCGTGCCCAGCGTGCGCCGGGCCAGCCGGACCGCGTCCCCCAACGCCTCGATGTCCCCGCGTACCAACGTCACGTCGGCGGCCCCGATGGCCACGTCCGTGCCGCTGCCCATGGCGATGCCCAGGTCGGCACCGGCCAGGGCTGCGGCGTCGTTCACACCGTCGCCCAGCACCGCGACCCGGTAGCCCTGCCCCTGCAGGTCCCGTACCAGATCGGCCTTGGCCTCGGGGGTGCGGCGGGCGTGTACCTCATCGATGCCCAGAGCTGCGGCCACCGCCTGCGCAGGCGCCTCCCGGTCACCCGTGGCGAGCACCGGCCGCACGCCGAGCCGCCGCAGCCGGTCCACGGCCCGGTAGCTTCCGGGCCGCACCACGTCCCCGACCTCGATCAGGGCCTCGGCCACGCCGTCGATCCGAACCAGGACGGGAGTGTGGGCGGCGGCCTCGGCCACCGTCAGCGCTGCTGCCAGGGCGGTGGGCAACTCGCCGTCCGGCGCGAGGACTTCCACCAGCCGACCCTCGACGAAACCGCGCACGCCACGCCCCGGCACGGCCGCGAACCCGCTCACGTCCGGCAGCGGCCCCTCGGGGAGTTCCCGCCGGGCGTGGCAAGCGATCGCCCGGCCCAGGGGATGCTCCGAGCCGTGCTCGGCGGCCCCGGCCAGCCGCAGCGCCGCCTCCCTCCGGAGCCCGCCCGGTACGGAGGTGACCCGGGCAACGGTCATGTGGCCCGAGGTGAGCGTGCCGGTCTTGTCCAACACGACCGCGTCGATGTGCTGGAGCCCCTCCAGTGCCTGGGATCCGCTGACCAGGACGCCCAATCGGGCACCGCGGCCGGTCGCGGCCATCAGCGCGGTCGGCCTGGCCAGGCCGAGCGCACACGGGCAGGCCACGACGAGCACGGCCACGCACGCGGTGACGGCGGCCTGCGGGTCGGCCCCGGCACCGAGCCAGAAGCCGAGACAGGTGACGGCCAGTGTCAGCACGACGGGGACGAAGACGCCTGCCACCGTGTCGACCAGCCGCTGCGCCCGTGCCTTGCCTGCCTGGGCCTCGGTCACCAGCCGGGTGATCCGGGCGAGCCGGGTGTCGGCGCCGACGGCGGTGGCCTCCACCAGGAGCAGCCCGCCGGCGTTGACGGCGCCGCCGACCACCGCCGCCCCCGGCCCGACCTCGACGGGCTCGCTCTCCCCGGTGACCAGGGACAGATCCACAGCGGAACTGCCCTCCACCACCTGTCCGTCGGTGGCCACGCGCTCCCCCGGCCGCACGACGAAGACCTGCCCTGACCTCAACCACTCGATGGGAACAAGCCGTTCGTCGTTGCCTTCGCGGATCGTCACTTCCTTGGCGCCGAGTTGGGCCAGTCTGAGCGCGGCCCCGGTCCCGTGCCGGGCCCGCGCCTCCAGGAGCCGCCCCGCCAGGACGAACAGGGGTACACCGACGGCCGCTTCGAGATAGACGTGCGCCGCGCCCTCCGAGGCCGAGGGCACCAGGGTGAACGGCATCCGCATGCCGGGCTCGCCGGCACCACCGAGGAAGAGCGCGTAGGCGGACCAGGAGAAGGATGCCACCACGCCCAGCGAGACCAGGGTGTCCATGGTCGCCGCCGCGTGCCGAAGCCCCCGCGCCGCACGCACATGGAAGGGCAACGCGCCCCAGACGGCGACCGGCGCGGCCAGCACGAAACACAGCCACTGCCAGTTGCGGAACTGCAGCGCGGGAACCATCGACAGCACGAGCACGGGCACCGCGAGCACCGCGGTGATCAGCAGCCGATCCCGCTCCTGGCGAGCTTCCCCGGCCTCGCCCGTGTCCTTGCCCTCGCGTGTCTCGGGCTGCTTGGGCGGTTCAGGCAGGGCAGCCGTGTAGCCGGCCTTCTCGACGGCGACGACGAGTTCCCCGGGGCTGATCCGCGGCGGGTGACTCACACGCGCCCGCCCGGTCGCCAGATTGACGGTCGCCGTGACCCCCTCCAGCTTCCCGAGTTTCCTCTCAACGCGCCTCACACAGGCCGCGCAGGTCATGCCGCCGACGGTCAGATCGGTCGTCACCAGGTCGACGGCCACCGGTTCCAGGCCCATCAGTGGCCACCCCCGTGCATGTCCCCCATGTCGTCCGGGCCGCCTCCCCCGCCGGAACCTCCGACACCCCGGCTCGTGCCGGTGCCGTGCATGCCGGGCGCGACGGGCCCGGCCGCGGCACCGACGGCGTACGACACCGTGAACATCAGCGCCAGCAGGAGAAGGAATCCGCACAGGGCGGGCGGAGGCACCAGCTTCCGCAACACCGCACCCGCGCCGGAAGAGATTTGCCGGGACTCGTCCATCAACCGCGTCTCCAGATCACGTCGTACGGCGTCGGTCGGATCGCGCCGTACTGCATCAGGAGTCGGGGCCGCCGGGGGTCGAGTTCCGGAGCAACGTCGTGGTCCGCGTCACGTGAGGGACAACTGTGCCGGGGGTCGCGGCGATGAACGCCGCCCTGCCGACGGCTGCCGTCGGCTCCGAGCGAATCGAGTCGAAGCGCCGGTCGCCTGCGGGCGCACGGCACGTACCCTCCCGCGGATCACAGAGGCGCCGCCGCCCTGAGGGCCGGCCCCGCTGACGATGGGCCAGACGACCGGCATGTCGGGCAGGCGCGTGGTCAGGACTGAGCACGAGGGAGCAGTGAATGGTCCTCCGGATGAGCAGCTGCCACGGACATGATCTCTTCCATACGCCGGGGTGGCCCGATGCCTCGGGTCAACGGAAGGAATGCACATCGCCATGCGCGGCTTCTCCACCATGGGCTCCATCCGGAACGACGGTCCCCGCAGCTTCCGCCCGGGAAAGTTCCGCTGACGCGATGAAGACACACAGCCGACCCGACTCCGCCTGGGCCACGGCTCGGAATTTCGGCCTGTTCGCGGCCGGTGCCGCGCTGGTGCCGCACTGGTTCTGGGCCTCGCTCCGCAGGCCGGCACCTCGGTCAGCACGAGAGCGACTCGTGCCTCGACACCAACGGCACCCGCCTGTACCTGTCGACGTGCAACACCACCGACCCGGGCCGGCTCATGGCCGTGCCCGGCGCCGTTGACAACGCCGCCACGTACCAGTGGGTGTGGAACTGGCAGCAGGTCACTCCCCGGCCGTCGTCGCCGGACCGTTCAGCTCCTGCTCCCACAGCAGGTCGGTGATCCGGTCCACCGCCTCCTTGAGGTGCCTACGGTAGGTGCTGAACGGAAGCCCGAGCCGGGCGGCCGCGGCCTGCTGTGTGGCAGGTCGGTCGCCGTAGGTGGCGGTGAACGCACGATGACGTCGTTCGCCGCCCCGCTCGTTCGGCAGCCGCTCCGCCGCGCCCCGCACAAGGCGGCCCAGGTCGCCGTCGTGGGCCGCGGCCACGCGGCTGCGCACCAGCGGGTTGCACCGCAGCTCCTTCGGTGAGCCGAGGGAACGCAGCGCGTCACGCACCGCGGCCTCGAACGCCTCCCGGGACAGGACGGCCGGTCCGGTGCCGGCGTTGGTCCCGCCCGTCGCGCTCTGTACCGATCCTCTCGGCGCCCCGCCGGCCAGCATGGCGTCGGTGTTGGCGGCGAGGTAGGCCACGAGCGGCTCGGTGCGGTAGTCACGGGCGAACAGCCGGTACGCGTGCGCCCCGACGCGGACGGGATCGGCGACCGGGGGCGTGGCGTAGTGGATCATGTGACCGTTCCAGTAGCCGTCGTCCCGGTATACCGCGATGTGGTGGGAGAGGCGGTCGGCGTCCCGCCACACCTCGCCCATGGCACGCCAATGGGCGAGGGTCATGGGCGCCGAGGGGCGGTGATAGCGGTCGGGGTGGACGAGGTACCGCGTCACCGCGATCCGCTCGCCCTCGCGTACGGGGCCGTGCCGGCGCGCATACCGCCACACGGCGGCGAGTACCGGGTCGAACGAGGAACTGGTCTCCTCCTCGTCGCCGCTCAGCCACAGGGTGGCGGTGAAGGAGACGGTGCGTCCGGTACGGGTGGACCGGTGCAGGCGGAACGCGGTGGGCTGCAACTCCAGCCACTTGCCGGCGATCTCAGCCGATTCGAGACCTTCCGCGCGGGCGACGAGGGCCAGGACATCTGCCTGGTCGCTCGGTGCGTAAGGGACCTCTTGCACCAGCCCGGGCGCCTGCCATTCGTGTACCTCCGGCATGTAACCGTCGGTCCGGTACATGTACATCAGTGCGGCCACCGAGTCCATGAGCCGGTGGGCGGGGCCTCGGCGGAGCCGTTCCAGCAGGTGGTCGTGCATGCTTTTGTGCATGGCGACGAACCCCTCCGGATCGCGCCAGCGGAGGTCCGCCTCGAGGGCCTCCCGCACCACGTCGTGGGGAAAGACCCCGGCGTCGGCCGTCTCCATGAACGGTTGCGCGCGCAGCCAGGCGAACAGTTCCAGGGCCTGCTCCCCGAGCATCGCGCGGATCAGCTCCTCACTGGTCACGTACGCGTGCGCACACACTTCCAGGGCCTGTCGGTGCAGCGGCGACGGCGGATCCTCGACAAGGCGCGAAAGCAGGGCCGCGATCACGTTCTGGTCCGGTGTCCAGCGTGTACGCGAACGCGAACCGGTCTCGTTTGCGGTCTCACGGCCCGCGCCCGTGCGGACCGCTTCGGGCTCCTCCCCTCCCCTGCCTTCGCCCGTCCCGTCGTGCTCGCCGACGGGTTCCGCTTCCCTCGCCACGGCGGCCGCCAGAGCGAGGGCCAAGGGGTTGCCGCCGGTGAAACCCCATACGTCGCCCTGTACGCGAGCCGGAACGCCGTGCCGGTCCAGGAACGTCACGGCGTCTTCCCGTGACAGTGTCTCGAGCCGTACGACCGCGAGGTGGTCCGCCCAGCCCGAGTCCGAGATCCAACGGGCGTCCGGCGGCGTGCGCCCGGCCAGCACGGCGACCGCACCCAGTGGAAGTTCAGGCAGGAACCGTTCCCACACCCAGCCTTCCAGCCCTTGACACACTTCGAACGTGTCGACGAGCAGGACGGCATCCGGTAGTTCGAGCGCCCTGGCTGCGGCCTGCTGGAACGCCTCGGGTGTCGGGGCGGTCGTCCGGGCGTCCACCAGGACGACCGGTCTTCCCGACCTGCCCGCTTCTCGGGCGAACCGGCGCAGCAAGGTCGACTTCCCCATACCGCCGGGACCGTGCACGAACAGGACCGGCGCGGTTTCCGGTTCTCCGGCCAGCATGGAGCGGAACAGTGCCGTCTCCACCGCCCGGCCCACGAACGCCCGGTCCTGTGCTGCCCCCAGCCGGCTCCGCAAACGGCCACCGCTGTGGCGCACAAGGCTTGTCACGGGTCTTCTCCCTGCCATTCTCCACACCAGCGCCCGCGCAGCACCATGCCCGCTCCCCGCCCACACGGACGCGTGGGCGGGGAGCGGGCATCCATGCCGCACTCCAAGATCGACAAGGATACTGTGGGCGGGCGCGCCGCCACAGGGCTTGTCCGGCCGCGCCCCGTGCCCCGTCCACAGACACGGTCATGGCGGTGCGCCACGGCGTCTGGAATGTCTTCCAGCTGTTGCGGGGACCCCGAAGACACGGCCCACGGTGTTCCCGAGAGGGCAGTTCCCGTGCCGGTGCAGTGGCCCGTGAGTTCCAGGGAGGGAATCCCGTGCCGGCGGGTCGCGGTTACCCGGCCGCCCGGGTCTCCGCTTCGTGTTTGAGGTTGTCGACCCAGTTGCGCAAGGAGTTGTCGAGTGCGGCCTGCAGGGCTGCCTGGTTGGCGCGGACGGGATCGCCCGTCCAGGACTCCTCGGTGTGAACGAGCACGCCGTTCCTGGTCGGGGTGAAGGTCCACACGTGGACGGCGGTGATGCCCTGGGCCGGACCGCCCCAGGCCAGGCGCTTGCCGTAGTCGGCCTGCTTGACGGTGGAGGTGATGTCCAGGCCCTCGGTGCTCCAGCGGAAGACCGAGCCGGGGCGTAGGCGGCCGGGGGTGTCCTTGACCACTACGTCCACGTCCGGCTGCCACGACGGCCAGTTCACGACGTCGGTCTGCACCTTCCAGACCGTGTGGAGCGGCGCGTGGATCAGGACGCTGTCACGGGTGATCACCGGCGCGCTCTCGTCGATGTGCACATCGGCGGTGTCATGGGTGGCGGCGGTGATCCTGGCGGGGCCCTCGTCGGTGAGGGCGGCGGCGGTGCCGGTGGTCGCAAGTATCAGCGTAGTGGTCAGGACGGCGGAGTTGGCCGCGGTGGTGAAGCGCATGATGCTGGCCTTAGAAAGGGGTTCGGGGAAGCGTTCCGGAAAGGGCGACGGGGCGGAGGGTTCGAGGGACGACGCGAGCAGACGCCTCGGACAGCCGGTGTAGTCGTCAGCCGGTCTGCTCGGCGCGCGCCTTGAGCGCCGCGAGCCACGCGGTCAGGGACTCGTGCAGTGCCTGGCCGAGATCGTCGGCGGCGGCTTCGACGACGGCACCGCTCCAGGACTCCTCGGTGCGGACCGTGACCTGCTTTCCGGTCCGCTCGAAGGCCCACACATGCACGCCGTCGATACCGTTGGCCGGGCCGCCCCACACGATCCGCTCCCCGGGAACGACCTCTCTGACGGTCGAGGTGATGTCCAGGCCGTGGGTCCTCCAGCTGAACGAGTTGCCGGGCAGCAGTGGACCGTCCAGCTTCGCCTCGTCCACGTCCGCGTTCCACTCCGCCCAGGAGTCGACGTCGGCGTGCAGAGCCCACACCCTCTCCATCGGCGCGTCGATCACGGTCGACAGACGGACAACGACAGGGGCATTCTCATCGATGGAGAACATTTCGATATATCCCTTCGAATGATCCACCGCTGCGGTGTGCCGCGGTGTGCAGGCGGTCGGTGGTGTATCGGTCACCGGGTGCGGGCGTTGACCGCAGGAGCCGGCGTCGTGGTGGGAAGCGAGGTCGAGGCCCGGGAGCCGTACCGGATGAGCAGGACGCTGAGGAGGGCGGTCGCGGCCAGTACGGCGGCACAGACGCCGAAGGCGACGCGGTAACCCTCGGTCAGCGCCTCCGGAGGGGTCTGCTGAACCGATGCCCGGCTCGTGACGGAGCCGGCGAGAGTGGCGAGGACCGCGAGACCGATCGCACCGCCGACCTGGCGGGAGGTGTTGACCAGACCGCCGGCCAGGCCGGCGTCCTCCCTGGCGACACCCTCGACGGACAGGGCGGTCAGCTGGACGAAGGCGATGCTCAGTCCCAGGCCCACCAGGACGCTCGGGCCGAGAACGTCCACGGCATAGCTGCCGTGTGCGCTGACGCCTGACAGCCACAGCAGCCCCGCGGCTTCGGACAGCAGAGCCGCGCACACGGTCGCGGTCGCCCCGATACGGCGCGCGACACGGGGCGCCAGCGTTGAGCCCAGCATGTTGGACGCGGCGAGGGGAAGCTGCCCCAAACCGGTCATCAGCGGACTCGAACCGAGGACCTGCTGCTGGTAGAGCGGCAGGAAGAAGAACAGTGCGATCCACACCGAACCCAGCAGTGCCATCAGGACGTTGCCGGTGGTGACGCGACCGGTGCGGAACAGTCGGAGCGGCAGTAGCGGGTGAGGGTGGCGAAGCTCGATCAGAACGAACGCGAGCACGAGCGCCGCGGCCAGGCCGAGGGAGCCCAGGACCGCACGGTCCGTCCAGCCGGAGCCGCGTGCGGTCGTCAACCCCCACACCAACGCGGTCAGGGCCAGTGACACGGCGGCGGTGCCCAGCAGGTCCGACTCGCCGGTGCCCGTGCCGGACGACTGCCGCGGGACGAACGCCGCTGCCGCGGCCAGCACCACGAACGCCCCGGTCCCGACGGCGTAGAAGATCCATGGCCAGCCCCATGCCTGCGTCAGGATGCCCCCCAGAAGGACGCCGGCCGCTCCACCGGCACCCGAGACCGCGCCCCACACCCCCAACGCCTTGCCACGGCCAGGGCCGGGCGGGAACAGGTCCATCACCAGGGCGAGGGCCGCGGGCGCGATGGCCGCGGCGCCTATACCCTGCGCGGCACGGGCGGCGATCAGTACAGCCGGCGAGTCCGCCAGCCCCGCCGCCACCGACGCCGCACCGAACAGCGCGACCCCTGCGAGAAGGACCTCACGCCTCCCCGACAGGTCCGCCAGGCGGCCGCCGGCCAGCAGCAGCGCCCCGAAAGCCAAGCCGTAGGCGTTGACCACCCACGTCGTGCCGCTGTCCGACAGGCCCAGACCGGACCGGATCTGAGGCAGCGCCACGTTCACGATGGAGGTGGCCAGCATGACGGTGAACTGGGCTGCCGCCAGGGCCGCGAGAGCGGCACCCGGGCCGGTTGCGGACCTTGATGACTTGACCATGGCACTCCATGTGCGGTGGACCACTCGATGGGTGGGCGGGGAGAGGGGGCGCCCCCGGGCGTACCGGGTCAGTAGCGGTCGGCTATCCAGGAGCCGTGGATACCGGCTACGACACGGCGCGGCAGGTGAACGGTCGCCACCGGGCCGCGCAGGATGTCCGAGGCGTCCAGGACCAGCAGGCGGGAGGCGTCGGCGTGCAGGTCACTCACCACCGTCAGCAGATATCCGTCGTCCTCGGACGTGCCGCCCTCCGCCGGCACGAAGACCGCCTCGCCGGGGAGTTGTCCGTCGCCGACGTGTCGGACCTGCCGACCTCCGGTGGTCCGGTCGTACTTGACCACGCCGAAATTGCCGACGCCCCGCTCGTCGGGGAACGAGATCGCATACTGGAAGCGGTGCTCGCGGCCCATGACGTCCTCGTTGATCGTGGGGAACTCCACGACCAGGTCATCGACGATCCGCTCACGCACGGTTCCCGAACCCAGGCCGATCACCCACTGGCGGTTATAGGAGCGGGAGTTGGGAACGGCTCCCCGGTCCGGCGACCCGACCCACCAGTTCCAGGACGTGTGGAATCCCTCTCGGTCGACGGTCGGCCCCTCGAGCACGATGTCACCCCGGCCGTCCTCATAGGCGTTGGCGGCGTGCAGCATCGACCCCGGTTCCACGTCGAACCACCGGATGGAAGCCGCTCCACCGCGCCCACGAGGCATCACGCCGATCCGGGCGGGCTGCTCGTCCTTCCAGGCATAGGGAATACCGGACGTCTCCGTGTGGTCGAAGGTCACCGTCCCCTCGACGAAGACGACGTACCGCTCGGTGATGGCGAAGTCGTGCTTGAGGGCGGCCGTGGCGCCCGGCACCTCCTCACTGTGGACCAACTCCCCTTTCTCCGAGGCGACGTGGTAGGTCAGATAGGGCGGGAACGGGGACGAGCTGAAGAAGTGCAGCTCCCCCGAGACCGGGTCGTGCTTGGGGTGGGCCGTCATGACATTGGTGAGCTTGCCGTCGAAGTCGTAGGCCCCCACGGTCGCCAGCTCGTCGGTCAGCTCGAACGGGAGGTTCGACTCGCACAGGGCCAGCAGTCTTCCGGCGTGCTCGATGACGTGCGTACCCGCGGTGCTGGCCGTCAGGTCGGGACCGTGCTCGGTCATGTACGGCGCGCCCTCCAGCGCCGGTGTCCGCACCCAGCGGTTGCGGTACCACTCCGCGCGGCCGTCCCGTATGCGGATACCGTGCACCATGCCGCTGCCCTTGAACCAGTGGGTGGGTGTGACACCGGGCTTGGGGTTGTGGCCGTTGCGGATCAGACGACCGGACAGCTCCGGCGGCAGCCGCCCCTCCACCACGAGGTCATAGACGGTGATCTCGTCCACGTGCGGGGTGTAGTGCCCCGAGAGGTACGGCTTCATGACGATTCCTTCTGTTTCTTGAGTCGTTGCGCTGGACGGCAGGGAAGTCTCTGCGCAGCGGTCGCGCTGGCGTTTTCCGCTTGCGGCAAGGGAGTTGGCGGCATCCGGTGACGCACCGGACTGCGCTCGGTCTTGGCTGATTCCATGATGTGGCCCGGCTCGCTCAAGATCGTGTCCGAACGGGTGCCAACTCGTGCTCAATGGTGCTCATCACCGTGAAGGCGGCGGCAGCGAATCGGGCGGTTCACGAGTGCCGGCGGCGTGCGGGAGCACGGGCGAGGTGAACACCGGGCGGTTGCCGTGCCATGGACGGCGGTCGTGTACGGCGGTCGTCGGGCCCCACCGACCGGCGGCCTTGTCGCCCGTCAGTGCCTCGGCTGCAACCTCGCGTGGACCGCGCGGGCGGCACTCGGCGTGGTCAGCCCGGTCAGCACCCGGCACCGAGCAACATGAGCACTCCTGAGTACGGATCGGTCTGTTGGGTGAGCAGCGTGCCTTCGTAATGTCACGGCAAGTCCTCGCGGAGAGACGCGAGGTCGGCATCGTGGCGGCCCGGATCTCGCGTTTCCCGCGCGCGTCGTGTCGTGAGAGCTGCCCAGTGGAGGTCCAGTCTTGTTCCGATTACTCAGCCGGCACCATCTCTCGTCCATCGTCCTGGCTTTCGCGGTGTCCGTGACGGCACTGCTGCTGCCTTCGGGTGCTCACGCGCTCGAGGGACCCCCGTCCGATGTCCCCAGGGCGGAGCTTCGTGGTCTTGTGGAGGACGTCACGGCGGCGACCGCTCGTCGCTATCGCGCCGTGGACAGTGCGGGCCGCACGATGGACGCCGCCAAGGTGGTCGAGGAGTCACCTGGCCGCTACCTCGCCGTCTATCACACCCTCCGGCCGGATGGCCGGTTCCACGCGGCGCTCGCCGTTTCGACCGATCTGATGAACTGGACGTTCACCACCGACTTCGGCGCGGGGAGCTCGCAGCCCACCATCAAGAGCGTGTCCGACGGCGGGTACCTCGTGGCCTGGGAACAGGACCCGTCGAACCATGTCGCCGTCCATTACTACCCGGACCGCGATTCCCTGGTGCGGGGACGCGCGGCACGCTCCTACCAGGCCCCCACATCCCTGTCCTCGTGCGCCGAGGGAACCCCCAACATCTACTCCGTCCGTCTGGCCCCCGACATAGACCACTCCGTCATCGACCTCGGAGGCCACTACTACGCCGACTGCTCGGTGGACCGCCAGATGCGTGCCACCCTGACGAACTTCAGCTCGTGGAAAGCCATACGACAGAACAACGTCGACAACGCGATGCTCCACTGGGGGGTACGCGGAAACATAGGCGACCGCGACGACGCCGTGTTCCGGGGATTCCCCTACGGGCTCTTCGAAGGCCAGTACACCAAGGGGGACTTCGGCAGTTGGCGGGCCTTCCTCTACGACTACAGCACGGGAAACGCCGACCCTTTGAGGATCCGGACCGACAAGGGCAGCGCCGCCTTCGCGAACCCGTCACTCACCGTGCTGGACACACCTGACGGACACCGGGCGGTCATGGTCTCCCTGTTCATCCCGTCGGAGAACTCCGCAGCCGACGAGGCGGGGCAGCTCCTGTACTACCGCACGTACTGACCCTTCCTCCCGAACCCCGACACCGCTGCCGGGCTGAGGCGCAGCGGTTCACCCCAGAAGAAAGGAACACCATGGCGAAGTTCGTACGCCTTCTCGCCGTAGCAGCAGGAGGAGCCGGGATGCTCGCGGCCGCTCTGGCAACCGCTCCGGCCGCAAGCGCCGCCAACTACAAGTGCACCTACGCGGGACCCAGCGGCTACTCCGACCTCTGCATCCACGACGACCCCGAGGGCTACCGAGCGCAGCTGTTCGCGGACGAGGATCTACGCGACCGCACCCTGGACTTCAATCTGATCTGCGCCAACGGACGCTGGTTCGGCGACGACGGCTCGTTCCGCGCCTACCCGTACACCCAGTACTCGTACATCTTCAGCGTCGGCAGGCAGGGCAGCTGCTTCGTGCGGCTCATCGACAAGCAGAGCGGCAAGACCTGGGACACCCCGAGCATCACCAGGTGACGACCGCCGGAGCGGACGCATAGGCATCGCAGAACAAAGGAGAAGGAATCATGGGGACACGCACCAGGACCACAACCACCCTCGCGGGGGGCGCCGCGCTCACCACCGCACTCGTCCTGTTGCCCTCGGCCGCGGTTGCCGCACCCGTGTCGTGCGCGAACACGAGCGGCGGGTCCACCGTATGCATCGAAAACGACCCCGACGGCTACCGTGCCACCGTGACGCCCTGGCTCGATCTGGACGGCTCGACGCTGGACTTCAACCTGCGGTGCGCCAACGGCAGGTGGTTCGGCGACGGGGGCGCATTCAACGCCCAGACCGGTTACAGGCGGAGCTACATCTTCAAGGTGGGCAGTCAGGGCAGCTGCTTCGCGCGGCTCATCGACAGGGACACGGGCCAGACCTGGGACACCCCAAGTATCGTGCGCTGACCGGGCCGCACCCTGACCCGCCTCCATTTCCCGCCCCACGTGTTGCTGCCCCGCCCTGGAAGTCCAGACGCTGTTGGCGAATTCCGGGGCGCGCGTGACGTGGGCCTTCAAGACCCGGTTGTGGTCTTGAAGGCCGACGTTGTCGTACGGGGTGGGTGCGGGTGTCGATGCAGCCGAGCGGGCCGGGCGAGATCCCGGCGGAGACAGTGCGGGTGGCGCGGGCCGCGTTCCCGAAAGGGAGCCTGGCGATCCGGGTTCGGGACGAGCTGGGGGTGCTGTTCACCGACGCGCAGTTCGCGGATCTGTTCCCGGCGCGGGGAAAACCCGCCTGGTCGCCGGGCCGGCTGGCACTCGTGCTGGTGTTGCAGTTCGTGGAGGGGCTGACTGACCGGCAGGCCGCGGAGGCGGTGCGGGCGAGGATCGACTTCAAGTACGCGCTCGGGCTGGAACTCGGTGATCCGGGCTTCGATTTCTCGGTCCTGTCGGAGTTCCGGGACCGTCTGATCGAGGCTGAGGCCGGGCGGCGGGTTCTGGATGCCATCCTGGTCGCGGCTCGGGAGAAACGGCTGCTCAAGAGCGCGGGCCGGGCCCGCACCGACTCCACGCACGTATTGTCCGCGGCCCGTGAGCTGTGCTGGCTGGAGAAGGTTACAGAGACACTGCGGTCAGCATTGAACGCGCTGGCAAAGGCGGCCCCCGACTGGCTGGTTGACATCGCTGAACCGGACTGGTTCAAGCACTACGCGACGAAGGCCGAGGACTCCCGGTTTCCCCAGGCCCGCACGAAGCGGGACGAGGTGGGCCTGCGAATCGGTAGGGACGGGGCGCGGCTGCTTGAGGCCGTCCTCTCACCGGTGGCGCCCGGAGATCTGCGGGATCTGCCTGAGGTCGAGATCCTACGGCGGATGTGGGTTCAGAACTTCCATCTGCTCGACGGTGAGGTGATGCGCCGGGGCCCAAAAGACCGGCCACCAGGTGCGATGCGCCTGGTCACTCCCTATGACATCGAAGCGCGTGGCAGCGTCAAACGCGACACCCTCTGGCACGGTTACAAGGTCCATCTCACCGAGACTTGCGAGCCCGACGTCCCGAACCTGATCACGAACGTGGTCACCACCGCCGCCACCGTCTCCGATGACCGCATGGCGGCAGTCGTCCACGCAGATTTGGCCGAGCGGGGCCTGCTTCCGCGCGAGCACTGGGTCGATGCCGGATACGCCAACGCCGCAGCCATGACGGACGCCCGTGATCACGGCGTCGCACTGCACGGACCACTCAAGTCGGTGACCAGTTCGCAGGCCCGAACAAGAGCCGCCTACGGCCAGGACGCCTTCACCGTCGACTGGGACAACCAGCGTGTGACCTGCCCCGACGGGCGCACCAGCACCAGCTGGCGGGAAGACCGTTCCCAGCACGGTCTTGCGGTGGTCCGGGCCCAGTTCCGCGTGCGTGACTGCCGGCCATGTCCCGTCGTGCACGACTGCGTCCCGGCCCTGAAGACCAGGGGCCGGGCCATCACCCTGCGCCCGCAGCAGGCCCACCAGGAACTCCAGCAGGCTCGCGCCCTACAGCAGACCGAAGAGTGGAAAGAGCGCTACAAGATCCGCGCCGGGATCGAAGGCACCGTCTCCCAGAGCGTGAACCGATGCGGCCTGCGCAGATCCCGCTACCGGGGCCTGGCCAAGACCCAATGCCGGGAAGTTTAGGTTCGCCATCGTCGTGTTCGGTCAGTGGCGGTGGTGAGGGTGAGGGTGATCTCCGCGGTGGGGATCGGGGTGTTTTTCCTGGTCGAGCTGTAGGCGAAGGTCGAGATCGGGCGTTTGACGCGGCGGGGCTGGATCCTGGTCGGGCGGTGCTGCGGGGCGAGCTCGCGGGGGTGCAGGATGGCGCGGTGGATCACAGGAGTGAGCCGATGCCCCGGGTGTCTGATCGTTCCAGTCGCGGTGATCACCGTGTTGCGGGCGGTCCGGACGGTAACGGCCAGAGAGATTCGTGAGGGAGCGATCCCGGCTTGCCGGGCAGCGTCGACAGCGATCTGCCGCGCAGCCTGGTAGACGACGAGCAGACCGAGCAGTTCCTGCCGGGCGTCGTCGGTGTGGTGAGAGCGCAACACGCGGTCCGAGCCGCGCAACGTGACCTTCAGTCCGAAGTACGCGGTCTCGGCCTGCCACCTGCGGTGATAGAGCTCGGCGAGTTCGGCCGCAGGGTAGCGCTGATGGTCCAGCAGTGTGGTGAACAGCCGCAGGGTCGTGGCAGTCGTTGTGCCGTCGGCGGCGCGGACTGTCACCGTGGCCTCGATCACGCGGATGGCCACGCCGGCGATCTGCGGCGCGATCGTGCGCCGGTGACGGGTCCACCGGCGCAGCCGGTCGCGTTCGTTGGTCCCGGTGGACATCGAGAGGTAAGTGCCGTCGGGAAGGGCGTGGAGCACCGGTGGCTGCAGGTCGGCGCTCATCCGCCACAGCAGTTGCGCCCCGGTGACCGCGGCCGACCGGGCGAGTGCGAAGCCTTTGCTGCCCCGGTCGGCCAGCACCAGCATTCCCGGCCTCAGTGCCCGGCACAGCATCGTGCACTGCGACTCCTCGGACTGGGTCCACGGCCCGAGTACCGCGTCGATCAATGCCCTGGTGCCGCACTCGACCAGCGCGGACAGCCGGATCATAGGGAAGCCGCAGACCCCGTTCCTCCCAGAAGCCCGGCCGCAGTACGACCGGTTGGCCTCGCTGTCCGCGACCAGGATGCCCGTGCTATCCCAGGCCACCGTGCGAAGTCCCCGCCACCATGATCCAGTCGCGCCGTCGGCCGCTAACGCCCCCTTGACCTGGTCGAACAGCACAGACAGCGGCTCCGAGCCGAGTCGACGCCGAGCCTGACGCAAGGCCGCCGCGGACGGATCGATGTCCGGCATGCCCGGTGCGGCCACCAGAGCAGCCCAGGCACCCCGGTACCCACACTCGCCGAACAGCGCCATGGCCAGCACGAAGTACACCACCACCCGCGCAGGCAGCTTCCGCACCCGCACCTGCACACGCTCGGTCTTTGCCAGCACCTCGTCCACCAGCGACGGCGTGATGACCTGGGTCAGCTCTCCCAAGTGCCCAGCCGCGAAGGCCGTTCCACACTCATCGACGTGCGCAGGCATGCCAGACTGAACCATGG
This sequence comes from Streptomyces sp. NPDC051452, assembly GCF_044454765.1. NCBI lineage: Bacteria > Bacillati > Actinomycetota > Actinomycetes > Kitasatosporales > Streptomycetaceae > Streptomyces > Streptomyces sp. NPDC051452. Next base: position 327,748 of record NZ_JBITEB010000006.1, on the reverse strand, counting down.
GGCTCCTCGTAGTAACGGTGTCTTGGTCGACTTCCGTCCTACGCGGAGCCCTGTCTCTCTACACCAACTTCACCAAACCGCTTGACAGCAGTCTCGCATCGCAAACTTCCCGGCATTGGGCCAAGACCAGCCTCCAGCACCAGCTCACCGGCGCCGCGATCAACCTCGCCCGCATCGACGCCCACCTCACCGAAATACCACGAGCTCGCACGCGCACCAGCCACTTCGCAGCGCTCGGCCCCGCCGAGCCAAGGCTCAGCGGGGCCGAGTAGCGTCACCCCGCATTAACCAACAGCGTCTGGAAGTCCAGGGCGGGGCAGCAACACGTGGGGCGGTGCCCGGATCAGCCGTTCACGGCCGGGCCCTGGATTCGCTGGCCGTTGTCGACATCGATCAGCACGCCCCAGCACTTGCCCTGGTTGCCGACGGCGAAGGTGTAGCTCCGCCAGGTCTGTGACCACTGCGTGAAGGCACCCTCGTCACCGAACCAGCGCCCGTTGGCACAGTCCAGGTTGAAGTCGAGGGTGTCCACCTGGTTCCCCGGGTTCCACGCCTTGTAATAGGAGACGCTGTAGCCGTTGTTCCTGAACTTCAGGCACAGCTCGCCCCAACCCTGGTGGCTCACGCAGGTGCCCCGGTCGTCCGCCTGAGCGCTTGCCGCCGGCACCGCGGTCGTCGCCAGCAAGGCGGCGCCGAGTGCGATCCCCGCTCGAGACAGTGTTCTCATGATCCTGAATCTCCTTGGCCAACTCACGGAAGCGCCGAAGCGCTACTGACGTGAGCAGCCTGACGGAGTGCGTTGCTCAATCAACAGTTCGTACGGTGCTCACTGCTGCCCAGCCGACCAGATCCTCGCGGATCGCCGGCAGCGAATCGGTGGGCGACAGGGGCGAGGGCGGCTCGGGACTCCCGTCGCAGGCGCCTGGGTAGGGGCCGTCGGTCGCCGACGGCACGGACCGCGTGCCGGCCGTCCAGCTGGTCCGGGAGGCGCTGGCGGACCCGACCGCACAGCAGCGCGAGCTCCTGCACGTCATGTACTTCCGCGGTCTCGGCGTGAACAACGTATCGGAGTCCTGGCCATCGCGCCGGGGACGGCTCTTCGTCGCGCAGGTCATCGCCCTGGTCGCACCGGCCGGCCCCGGTCGCGCTCGGCCTGCTCGCATACGAGATCCGGGGCGCCGACGCCGGGAGTCGTCGGCTTCCTCTCTCCAAGCCGCCGGCGGACACACCGCAAACAGACGGCCTCGCTCAGTCTTCGACGGCCCGGCGCACGCGGCGCGACGGGCTGAACTCGTACAGGTCGAGGATGTCGGGCGGTTCGGCGAGACCGGGGCCGCCGTTTCGGACCCAGGTGGCGATATCAGCGGTCGCGTCGGGGTCGTTCACCAGCCCGAGCCAGACCGGCCGACCGCCCGCCGCCCGGCCGGTCGAGGACGGAGTTACGACGATGACGTTGGCCTGCTCGCAGGCGTCGAGGCAGTTCACCGCGCGGACTCGGGCGACCGCCCCCAGTTCGGCTTTGAGACCGGCCAGTTGGGCGGCGTGGTCGACGCCCGGGACCTTGGCGGTGCCGCAGCAGCAGCCTCGGCACACGGTCACCGTGCACCGGGGCGCCGCCTGCGCAGCGGGCGCCTTCCGCCGGCTCACTCGGCCGCCCGCCGCCAGGCCGCCTCGCGCAGCAGCCGAAGGCCGTTGAGGCCGACGATGACGGTGGAGCCCTCGTGGCCGGCGACACCGAGCGGGAGCGGAAGGGTGCCGACCAGGTCCCAGACCACCAGGCCGGCGATGAAGACACCGGCGATGACCAGGTTCTGCACGACGAGCCTCCGGGCGCGCCGGGACAGGGAGATCACGGCGGGCACGGTGGTGAGCTCGTCGCGGACGATGACCGCGTCGGCGGTCTCCAGGGCCAGGTCGGAGCCTGCCCGTCCCATCGCCACACCGGTGTGGGCGGCAGCGAGCGCCGGGGCGTCGTTGACGCCGTCGCCGACGGCCATCACCTTGTGGCCGGCGCCCTGCAGTTCCTTGACCGCGTCCACCTTGTCCTGCGGCAGCAGGCCGGCCCGCACGTCCTCGATGCCGGCCTCGTGGGCAAGGCGGGCGGCGGCGCGCGGGTTGTCGCCGGTCAGCAGCACGGGCGCGGTTGCGGTCAACGTGGCCAGGGAGGACACGGTCGCGGCCGCGTCGTCGCGCAGCCGGTCGGCGATGCCCAGCAGACCGGCAGGGGTGCCGTCGACTGTGACCAGGACGGCGGTCCGGCCGCCGTCCTCCAGCTCACCGGCGACCACCGAGGCCCGCGCGGATCCCGGGTCGGCGGCCCCGTCGAGCAGCCGCGCCGGCGCTCCGACGGCGATCTTGCGTCCGTCGACGGTCGCGGTGACTCCGACGCCGGGCGTGGATCCGAAGTCCTCGGCCACCGGCAGGTCCAGATCCCGCTCGCGCGCCGCGTCGACCACCGCCCGCGCCAGCGGGTGCTCACTCGGGTGTTCCGCCGCCGCGGCGAACGTCAGCAGTTCGCCCTCCTCCAGCCCGGCTCCGGCCAGCGGCCTTACGTCGGTGACGCGCGGGGTGCCCTCGGTCAGCGTGCCGGTCTTGTCGAGCGCCACGGCGTCGACCTCACCGAGCCGCTCCATGACCACCGCGGACTTCACCAGCACGCCGTGACGGCCGGAATTGGCGATGGCCGACAACAGCGGCGGCATGGTCGCCAGCACGACCGCGCACGGCGAGGCCACGATCATGAAGGTCATCGCCCGCAGCAGCGAACCGGTCAGAGCGGCACCGAAGGCGAGCGGGACGAGGAAGACGGCCGGCGTCGCCGCCACCATACCCAGCGAGTAGCGCTGTTCGACCTTCTCGATGAACAGCTGGGTCGGTGCCTTGGTCTCGGACGCCTCCCCCACCATGCGCACGATCCGGGCGATCACCGTGTCCGAGGCGTCCCGCTCGACGCGCACCCGCAACGCACCGGTGCCGTTGAGGGTGCCGGCGAACACCTCGTCCCCCTTCTCCTTCGCGAGGGGCAGAGGCTCGCCGGTGATGGTGGCCTGGTCGACGTCGCTCGCCCCGTCGAGGACCCGGCCGTCGGCACCGACGTGCTCGCCGGGCCGGACGAGGATCGTGTCACCGACGGTCAGCTTCTCGACGGCGACGCTCTCCTCACGGCCGTCGGCGTCGACACGGGTCGCCGTGGCCGGCGCGAGATCGAGCAGCCCCCGCACGGAGTCGGCCGTGCGCGCCGTAGCGAGGGCTTCCAGGGCACCGGAGGTGGCGAAGATGACGATCAGCAGCGCACCGTCCGTCACCTGCCCGATCGCCGCCGCCCCAAGCGCAGCCACGACCATCAGCAGGTCGACATCGAGCGTCCTGTCCCGCAACGCCTGGAGCCCCGCCCAGCCCGGCTCCCAGCCGCCCGCCGCATAGGTCAGGGCGTACAGCGGACCCCACGTCCACGCCGGGGCGCCGGTCAGCTGCAAGGGCAGCGCGATCAGGAACAGGACAAGGGCGGCGGCGGCCCAGCGGGCCTCGGGCAGCGCCAGGACGCGGGTACGGCGCCTGGGCCCGGCGATGTCACGCGCGCGGGCGGCCCGATCGGCGGAGGCCGGGCCGAGAGTGGAGGTCATCTGGGAAGTCCTTCGCGGGGCATGACGTTCTCGCGGACGGCCGGAGACCCGGCGCCGCTCCTCCCACCGTACAGGACAGCATGAAGACCCATTCATGCGTTCATGGATGCTTCTCCGTAGGATGAAGGCCATGGGGCATGGAGCTGACGGAAAGACCACCGCCACCGCGCGCGAGCGCCTGGAGGCCGTGGGCGCCGCCGACGTGGCCGCCACTCTTCAGGCGCTCGCCACACCCTCCCGCCTGCGGATCCTCGCCCACCTGCAGGAAGGCCCGTGCGCGGCGACGGAACTCGCCGACGCCGTCGCCATGGAACAGTCCGCTTGCTCCCACCAGCTGCGCCTGCTGCGCAATCTCGGCCTGGTCACCACCGAACGCCGGGGCCGCTCGGTCATCTACGCGCTCTACGACAACCACGTGGCCGACCTGCTGGAGCAGGCCCTCCACCACGTCGAGCACCTGCGTCTCGGGCTGCGCGACACCCCGGCCACCACCGATACGGCGGCCGGGGTTCGCTGAGCCTCACGGCGGCAGTGCCGGGCGGCGGAACCGGCCGGCCGTCCGGGCTGGGCAAGACGCGCGGCGAGGTGGCGGTCACAGATCTACTCCAGCATGTGGATGGCGGTTCGGGGATCGGCCCGTGGGCAGAAGGGGTCCTCCACCCACGGGTGGAGGACCGCGCTTCAGTGGTGGTGCCCGCCGTGTGTGTCCTCTGCCGGGTGCCCGTGCTGCGGGTGACGGGTGTGATCGTGGCCGGTGTCGGGTGAGCCGCCCATCATGCGGAGCATGGACAGTCCGCCGGTGCGCCAGAAGCGCATCAGGAGCACCGCGGCAAGGACGAGGAAGGCGATGTTGAGCCAGGTGGTGTAGTTCCAGCTCACGCCCTCCATGGGGATCTTCGCATCGGCCTGGTCGGGGATCAGGCCGAGCCCTCCGAAAGCGAATTCGACGATGTAGCCGGCGAGGACCATCGCGAGATAGAAGGTGCCGAGCAGGAAGGCGGCCATCCTGGCGCCGTAGTACTTCCGGTAGATGTTGAGGATCGGCAAGATCAGCAGGTCGGCGAAGATGAACGCCACCACGCCGCCGAAGCTGATGCCGCCCTTCCACAGCACCACCGCCAGCGGCACGTTGCCGATGGAGCACACGAATGAGGCAATCGCCACCAGTGGGCCGACGATCGGACCCCACAGCTTGGAGGCGAGTGGGTGGCCGTCGAAGAAGAAGGTGCGCCAGAAGGCATCGGGAACCCAGGCGGCGATGGCGCCGGCGATGAGCAGGCCGACGATCAGGTCGCGCAGGATCGCCGCCCACTCCATGACGAAGACGTGTGAGGTCGAGGTGAAACCGTCGCGGGAGAACAGGCGCCGGGCGAAGGAACCCTCGCCTGCTACGGACATGTCCATCGCGGCGTGGCCCTCCATCGAGCCGGCCAGTCCGTGTTCGGCCTGCTCGCGGGCGGCGCGCAGGAGTGTGTCACGCAGGAAGAGGCGGAACAGGACCGCCAGCACGGTGATCATGATCGGGCCGCCGATGAATTCGGCGGCGGTGAACTGCCAGCCCATCAACAGGGCCAGGATCACGCCCAGCTCGACGACCAGGTTGGTGGAGGCGATTTCGAAGGCCATCGCGGCGGTGAAGTTCGCACCCTTGCGGAACAGCGAGCGGGCCAGCGCGACCGCCGCGTATGAGCAGGATGACGACGCCGCGCCCAGGCCGGCTGCGACGGCGAGGGTACGGGGCCGGTCATCACCCAGGAGCGAGACCACGGTGGACTTGCGGACCACGGCCTGGACGACGGCGGACAGGGTGAAGCCCAGAATCAGGGCCCAGGTGATCTCCCAGGTCATCGACCCGGCAATCGACAGTGCGTGCAGTACGGCGTGCATCTGTGAAGCCTTCCTCCGTAAGGGTCCGGCCCGCCACCCGACAGGCGCGCTCTCTTCGGGTGCGCGTCCGTCGGGCGGTGGTGCGGGGCGCCGCCTTGTCGGCGACGCCCCGCTGGAATTCAGCCGACGCGCAGGGTCAGGGCGGCGGCGTGGAGTGTGCCGCCGGTCTGGAACTGCAGGAACAGCCGCCAGTTGCCGGAGGTGGGCAGTTCGGCGTGGAAGGTCAGGCCGGGGCCGCCGTGGTCGCCGCTCACCTTGGTGGTCGGATGGAGGTGGGCGAACGCGGCGTCGCCTTCGTGGAAGGCGGTCAGGTGGGCGTAGGTGTCCAGGTAGGGCTGCAGGTCGGTGACGGGCTTTCCGTCCTTGGCGATGCGGACGGTCAGCGTGTGCGCCATGCCGGCCATGGGCTCGCCCTTGACGGTGACGGTGTACCCGTCGGCCTGCGTGCTGGTGCTCGGTGCGGGCAGCGGGGTCTTGGGGGCGTTTCCGGGCACGGCGACGGTGCGCGAGAGCACGAAATCCTTGCCCTTGCCAGGCCCGGCATCGGGAGTGAAAGAGGCGAACAGGCGCCAGGAGCCCGGTGTGAGGGAGGACAGAGCAGCCGTCCAGGTGCCGTCGGCGGCCATGGTCGGGTGGACATGCTGGAATCCGGTCAGATCGGAGCGGATCGCGTAGAGGTGCATCCGCTTGGTCTGGTCGAGGGCGAAGCCGGTGACCGGCTTGCCGTCCGGGCCCGTGACCGTGAACCGGTAGGCGTTCTGCTTGCCGGGCGGCGCAGTCGTGTCCTTGGAGGTGAGGCGGTAGCCGCCCTGGGTGTCGGACAGGCCGTTACCGGAAGCCATGCGATCCATGCCGGGCATGTCATCCGTCGACGGCGACGTGCTGACCGCGGAGGACGTGCCGCCGTGGGCCATGCCCGGCATGGACGAGGAATTGCCGGAGGAACCGCAGGCGGCCGGCGTCAGCGCGAGAGCGGCTGCGACGCCGACCGCTGCGAGGCCGCGGTGGCGCGCGGTGAAACGGTACGAGGTGACCATCGAAGCGGGGATCTTTCCGGGTGGGCGCACCACACCGGTGGTGCGCGGAAACGAGCAGGACACGGTGCCGGTTCCGGCCTGGGGCCGGGCCCGGCGCGCGCCTGTCACGTCCGCGCGATACACACCTGAAGCAGGAGATCCCGTCCGCCATCCGGTGGTCCGCGCCGCCCCTGGGCGCCGGCCACCGCCCGCAGTCGGGTCAGCGTCCACAGGGCGAGCACGGCGGCACCTGCCACGGCGAGCGGGCCGGGCGCAGGCAGGGGGATGCGCTCGTGGGCGGGGGTCGACACGCACGGCGCTCCGGGCATCCCGGAGTGGTCGGCGGCCCGGACGGCGGAGCCGGGACCGCGCCCGCTCGGCGGGTGGGCCGTGAGCAGTGCGGCGGTGCCGTGGCCACTGGTCATCGGGGAGGCCGCGGTCATGGCGCCGTGGCAGCCCTCGGCGGCCGTGGCCGGGGCTCCGTGCATGAAGAAGAGCCCGAACAGCACCGCGCACACCGCCGGCAGCCGGCGGACACCCCGCCTGCCCGCCTGTGCGCTGTCCACGGCCATGCCCCTTCCCGTCTCGTTCCTGTCGCCCGTACCGCCATACCCCGCCGGGGTATCGACCGCGCGTGAGTCGTGGCACGGGCAGATCGCCAGGGCTTCAGGGAGGTCAGTGTCCGCTGACGGCGAGTTCGTAGTCGCCGATCAGGTCGCCGAGCAGGGTGCCGGCGGTGAGGTCGCTGGTGACGTGGCCGGCCATGTAGAGGCGGGAGTAGAGGACTTCGTCCTGCATCCACCGGTATTCCTCGGCGCGGTGCGGGGAGAGGACGCTGAGGAAGGTGACGGCTGCGGCGGAACGGGTGGCGTGCCGGGAGGGGTAGGAGTACGGGCCCTTGGCGCCGGGCTTGATGTGCTTGTCGGGGCGCAGGGTCGGGTCAAGGACGAACGGGGCGGGCTGCTTGTCCTTGGCGGCCAGCTGGTCGCTGATGGTCTTGGCCATCTTCAGCGCCGCCTTGAGCTCGGCCTTCTCGGCCGTGCCCTGCGCGGCGGGGATCAGTTCACGCCGGTCGTGCAGGTAGAGCTTCCAGATGTCCTTCTTGCCGTGGAGCTCCAGCCAGGTCGCGGCCTTCTTCCCCGCCGCCGTGCGGGTCTTCGCCAGTCGCTGGTCCGCACGGAGTTCGGCGGTGCGCTGCGCGGCCGACGGCGGTGCCGGGACCTGCTGGGCGGCAAAGGCGGCGAACGCCTTGTCGTCGCGGGTGGTGCCGTGCGCCTTCTGCCACTGGGCGAAGAGGGCGTCCGCCTTCTTGCGCTGGGCCGCCGCCCGCTTGCCGATCGTGGCGATCTCTGCGTCGGTGAAGAGCGTGGGCGGCGGGTTCCGCTTGATCAGCGCCGCCACGCCGGGCTTCTTCTTCGCTGAGCCGCCGGTGGCGGCCGAGACCAGCTGCGGTCGCACCACGCCGATGGCGACGGCCGCGACGGCGAGCAGCGCGATCAGGGCGTACGGCCATGTGATGCCGCGCGGGACGTTCATGCGGCGGGGGTCCTTTCGTAGAGCGGTACCGTGCTCGCCCCGGTGGTGAAGTGGGTGCGGGCGAGGCGGCGTACGTCGTTGTCGGGGAGGCCGGGGGTGAGCAGGGACTGGCCGATGACGTACTTGCTGAGGGAGACGGGCTTGGCGCCCAGGTTCAGCAGCAGCCGGTCGGCCGGGGCCGGCCGGACCCCGCCCTTGGTCTCGACGAGCACATGGCCGGAGTCGAGCGCGGCGGTGCGCTCGCCCTGGTGGCAGGTGAGTGCGCCGTCGAGGGTGGCGCGGGTGCCGTGGTCCAGGTCGGCGAGGGCCGCGCGGACGTAGCGGACCTCTGCGGCGGGGGTCAGTTCCCTGGTCGTGACAGGGATGCCGGACGCGGCCAGCACCTCGTCCACGAATTCGGTTGCCTGCGCGTCGAGTTCACCGTACGCGGCGGCCGGGACCTTGAGGGCGTGCTTGACCGTGGCGCCGCGGCCGTCCTTGGTCTTCACCTCGACCCGGCACAGCCCGTCCTCGGCGTAAAGGCGGGTGCGGACCTTCCAGCGTCGGCGGCGCCGCTGGACGTGGGCCCGCCAGGCGCCGAGCTGCTCGGTGTCGAAGTACGTGCTGAGGTAGCTCGTCGTACGACGGCCGGCCAGGTCCAGGACGCGGTGACTGTCGGCGAGCCGGGCGACGAGGTCGCGGGCGCGGTCGAGGGGGAGCAGGTACTTGCGGTCGGTGCGGTGCTGGAGCGCGGCCGCCGCGTCGACCTCGGCGAGCGTGGCGCCGCGCAGGGCGTCCAGGCCGAGGTCCAAGGCGAGGCTCATGCGGCGGTCACCTGCTCGCGGGGTTCGGCGTCCTGGGCGGCGGCGGGCTCCTCCGGTACGGCGGGGTAGCGGGCGGAGACCCGGGTGGTCTCGCGGACGTAGTCGACCTCGTCCACGACCACCGACAGGGGCGCCTGGCCGAAGCGGAGCGCCACGTCGTGGGCTATGAGCGCGGGCTCGGGGTAGATCCGGTCGAGGGTGAGCTTGACCGTGTGGCTCGGGGGCTCGTAGGACTTCGGGTCGTCCACCAGCAGCACCGCCAGCAGCACCACGGCGTCCAGTACGGCGACCAGCCACAACTGCCGGTGCGGCAGCCCCGTGCACAGGGCGATGACGAGCGTCACGAAGGTGTAGGCGACGTCGCGTAGGGTGAACGCCGCGCTGCGCAGGCGGACCAGGGAGAGGATGCCGAACAGGCCGAACCCGACCCCGGCCGGGAACTTCCCGGCGCTGATCGTGCTCATCGCGGCGAACAGGCCGATGTTCAGTGCGGTGAGCACCAGCGGCATGGCCGGGGCGCTGGGGCGGCGCCGGTAGGGCCGGCCGACCAGGATCAGCAGCGCGATGACGTCGAGACCGCCACGGGTCATCAGGTCCATCGGCGCGATGTGGCTGGTGATGCCCTGGGCGGCGAGCACCAGTGCGTGCATGTCTGTCCCTTCCGTCCCGGCGCATGGCAACGGCGGACCGGTCGCGGCCCGCGGAGCACCGCGACGTGAACGACGGTAGGGAAGTCACATGAACAGACCATGAAGCCTCCCCCGGCTCCCGAAATCCGGACACCTGCGCGGGCCGCTAGCCTGACGGGCATGCGCTATCTGGTCGTCGACGACGAGACCCGCCTCACGGACCTGGTCGTCCGCTACCTCACCGAATCCGGGCACACCGCCGAAGGCCACTACGACGGACCGTCCGGGCTCGCCGCCGCCCGCGACCCGCGCGTGGACGCCGTGGTCCTCGACGTCATGCTGCCCGGCATGGACGGGGTCCAGGTGTGCCGGACACTGCGCGAGGAAGGCATACACATCCCCGTCATCCTGCTCACCGCGCGCGCCGCGATCAGTGAGCGGGTCGCCGGCCTGGACGCCGGTGCCGACGACTACCTGGTCAAGCCGTTCGCCATGGAGGAGCTGTCGGCCCGGCTGCGCGCGATATCCCGGCGCCGCCCCGAGCACTCCGGGCGGCTGAAGGTCGCCGACCTCGTCCTCGACCCCGAGCAGCAGCGTGCCTGGCGGAGTGACACCGAACTCGACCTCTCCCGCCGCGAGTTCGATGTGCTGCGGGTGCTGATGGAGAACGCCGGTCGCGTGGTCACCCGCCTGCGGCTGCTCGAGGAGGTCTGGGACGGCGAGACCGACCTGCGCAGCAACGCCATCGACGTCCACGTCTCCAAGGTGCGCGCCAAGGTCGACCGCGCCTTCGACCGTACGACGATCACGACCCTGCGCGGGCGCGGCTACCGTCTGGAGACGACTCCATGACCCTGCCCGGCCGGTCGGGGCCGTGGTTCAGGCGGCTGCCCGTCGTCACGCGCCTCGTGCTGGCCGTCGCCATCACCATGTCCCTGGTGCTGACCGGGGCGGCCGGACTGGTCTACTGGCGGGTCAGGACCGCCCTCGACCAGCAGCTGAACGACGACCTGACCACCTACCGGCACAGTCTCGACCAGGCGGTACGCGCCGGAAACCGGCTGCCCCCCGGCCCCAGCGGCAGCCTCCGGCAGGTCCTCGACGCACACGGCCGCGTCCTCACCTCCAGCGACTCCCTCCGCCACCAGCCGCTGCTCACCCGCGCCGAACTCCGCGCCGTCACGCGTGGCGCCACCATCCGGCGCGACGTCGGCTCCCTGCTGCCGATCACCCCCGGCACCCTGCGCCTCCAGGCGAAACGCGTCACGGCGAACGGACAGACCCGGATCGTGATCGCCGCCGTCCGGCGCGGCCACCGCGACGAGGCACTGCGCGAACTCCTCGCCCAACTGGCCCTCGCCTCCGGCCTGACCCTCATCGCCGCCTCCTACGTCGGCTACCGCACCGCACGCGCCGCCCTGCGTCCCGTCGAGCGTTACCGCCGCGGTGCCGCCACCCTCGCCGACGGCGCCCAGAACCTGCGCCTGGACGTGCCCGCCGACCACGACGACGAGATCACCCGCCTCGGCCACACCCTCAACCACATGCTCGACCGCCTCGAGGAGTCCGCCGAACGCGAGCGCCGCTTCGTCGCGGACGCCAGCCACGAGCTGCGCACGCCGCTGTCCCTGCTGCGGGCCGAGGTCGACGTCGCCCTGCACCGCCCCCGCTCGGCCGGGGAGCTCACCGAGACCCTGCGCTCCGTGGACGCCGAGGTACAGCGCCTGATCGACCTCTCCAACGCCCTGCTGGACCTGGAAGAACTCGGCAGCACCCAGCACATCACCCGGGCCCCCGTGGAACTCGCCGACCTCGTCGACACCGCCGTCGCTCCGCATCTGCGCACCGCCGAGCGGGCGGGGCGTACGGTGACCGTCGACGCGGCCCGCGTGACCGTCGACGTCGACGCCCGGTGGCTGCGGCCCGCGATCGGCAACCTGCTCGACAACGCCCTGCGCCACGGCCGGGGAGCCGTCCACCTCACCGCCACCGTCCACGACGGCAGGCTGCGACTCCGCGTCACGGACGAGGGGACCGGCTTCCCGCCCGAGTTCCTGCCCCGGGCGTTCGACCGCTTCGCCCGCGCCGAGACCAGCCGCACCAGCGAGGGATCCGGCCTCGGGCTCGCCTTCGTCCACGCGGTGGCCATCGCCCACGGCGGCGCCGCACACGCCGAGAACACCGGGCGCGGGGCCTGCGTCATCCTCGACCTGCCCTGCTGACCAGCGCCCGAGCCGGGCCGCCGCCGCGTACGGCGAGGGCATGGCCCCGCCCCTCGCGGGCCCCCTGGCTCATCTGACCCCCTTGTTTCCGACCCCGACACGCTTCCAGGCGGCCGAGGAGTTCTTCACCCGCCATGGTGGCGAGATCGTCACCGTCGCCCGCTTCATCGAAGGACTGCGCGGCGGGGGTCGGTCATACCGTTGCCGCGATGGCTGCGGCCACGGCGTCCAGCTTGCGGGCGGCGCGTTCGACATCCGGGGGCAACGGCCGACGGGCGCGCACTGCGGCGGTCAGGCGGGCGAAGGCCTCGCGCAGTGCCTGGCGGGCGTCGGGATCGTGGCGGGCCTCGGTGGCCAGTTCCCCGGTACGGGCGAGGGCGTAGGGCAGGGGCCGGCGCAGCCAGGCGGTGAGCAAGGCGTTGCGGCGGACGGTGGCCGAGCGGCCGTTGCGAGGCGACGGTGCCGGATGGTGGTGTGCGACCACCTCGGGGCAGTGGGTGACGCCCCATCCGCGTGCGGTGAGGTCGTAGGCGAGCAGGGTCTCCTCGCCGCCGAAGAACAGCACCGGGTGGAAGCCGCCCACCTCCAGGTAGGCGCTGCGGCGGACGACGGAGGCGCAGGCCAGAAAGCCGAGGACCTGGGGGCCGGGAAGATCGGCCGCCTGACCCAGGGGCGACGCGGCGAGCACCTCATTGAGTGGGTCGGGCTCCGCGGCGGGGCCCACCAGGGTGCTCGCGGAGAGCAGGCCGAGCCGGGGGTGGGCGTCGAACAGGTCGGCCGCGCGGCTCAGGGCGCCGGGAGCCCACCACGAGTCGTCGTCGCTGAACGCCACGTACGGCGTGTCCAGGGCGCGCACGCCGTCCGTGCGGGCGAGGGCTCCACGGTTGGCGGGGAGACTCACCACACGGACCTGCGGAAAGTCGCGGCGGAGCAGATCGCGGGTGCCGTCGGTCGAGGCGTTGTCGGCGACCACGACGGACGGCCGCTCGGGCAGGTCGAGCAGGTGGCGGAGGGTGTGTGCGAGCGAGGGCGCGCGGTCGCGGGTGGCGATGGCGACGCCCACGGATGCCTGGTTCATGACGCGCCGGGGAGTCGGCCGAGGGGGGCGCTGATGCCGAGGATGCGCATGGAAGGTAGCTCCGTCCCAGAGGCTCTGTCGTTGCCTGCCCCGCTCTGCGAGTGCCTGGACCGCAGTTGTCTCAAACACTTCGAGGCGGCCGGCCCGGTCAACTGCTGCCGCCACTCACAGTGATAGGGGGATGGCTGCTAGCGACTCTGGTTCGCTCCCCCGCACGGTCCCCCAGGCCGGGCAGCCGCTCCCGCGAGACGGGGTCGGCTGCGGCCAGGACGGCGCGGAGCTGGTTGATCGCTTGGGTGCGTGCTGGTGCGTACTTCGACCGCGGAGTCCTCGGGGGTCCGCCCTCCGGGGCCGGCTCGGCGGGTCAGTCCTTGCCGCGGCCCGTCAGGGCGTCCCTGATGCGGTCGACCATGCCGGCGCCGGGAGCCAGCAGCTTGTTGGCGGGCGGAGTGTCCGGGGCGGAGGGGTGCGGGCGGGTGGGGGCGGTCTTCTTGGCCTGGCGGACCTTGTCGCCCAGCTTCATCAGCTGGTCCTCGGAGGCGGTCGCGCGCAGTCGGGGGAAGAGGTTGTCCTCCTCGTCGCGGATGTGTGAGCGGATCTCCGTCATCAGCTCACCGATGAGCCGGTCGAACTCGGGATCGTCGGCGTCGACGGCCTCGAGTTCCTTCATGGTCCGCTCGGCCTTGGCGTGGTCCTCGATTTCCTTGTCGGCGATGCTGTCGCCGCTGGGCAGGAACTCACGTACGGCCGGGTACAGGTGCTCTTCCTCGGCGACCGAGTGCCTCACCAGTTCGATCACGGCCTGGTCGGCGTACTTCTTGCGCTGCTTGTCACCCGAGGGCAGCGCCTCGATCTTGCCGAACAGCTCCTCCACCTCCCGGTGATCAGTCGTCAGTTCCGCGATTACGTCTCCGCCGTGGCCCATATCGGTCCCTTCCTCCTGTGCTGACTGGAATGCACCGACCGTGTATCCATGGCTCCCGGCGCGCAAACGGACCGGGCCGTTCGGCTCACTCTGTCGCGCGCACCGGCGATTCACGCAGACGGACGCCCAGGTCGCGGTCCAGTGGTCCGGGCACGACGGTGCCGGCCGTCAGCGTCCCCCTTGCACATCCTCGCGGTCCCCCATCCGATACCGGCACTCACCCGGTCACCACGACTGTCCGCCGTGCAGCCGCGCCGCCGACCGTGCGGGCCGCCCCTCATGCGCGCTGGACAGGAGACGGTGATGCCTTTGGCGCAGCAGCGAAGGAGTGCAGGCCCTCGGGGGACGGCCGGTCCTCCTGCACCGTGGCGTGAGTACAAGGGCCCCTGGCCGCCGTGCGCCCTGTCGCCCGGCTCGGCCCAGCCCGGCGGCGTGTCCCCGTCCACCACGAACTCCAGCGGCAGGGGGCCCTTGGCCGCGAGTGCCCCTCTGCCCAGGTGCCGGGGAAGCCCTGGCCAGGTGACCCGCTCCCCGGCCGCACCACAGTTCGTCAGGGCCGGCAGGACGGCCGGACGCTGAGCAGCTCGGTCCGCAGCACGGGCGTGCCGTCGACAGGCGCCGGATCCTGCGCAGTTGGCTCGATACCGCCGGCAGCGATCTTGTCGAGCGTCTTCAGGCCGGCGGCACCGACGGTGCCGAACACCGTGTAGTTGGGTCGCAGCGCGGAGTCGCCGTAGACGACGAAGAACTGCGAACCGTTCGTGTTCGGACCGGCGTTGGCCATCGCCAGCACACCGCGCCCGTAAAGGCGACGGACACCGGTCGGGTCGCTCGGTGCCGGCGGCAGGTCCACCGGCAGTTCGTCCTTGTACTCGTACCCCGGCCCACCCTCGCCCGTGCCGGTCGGGTCGCCACACTGCAGGACCTTCAGCGTCGGATACGCCGTCAGCCGATGGCACACCGTACGGTCGTAGAACCGGTGCCGCGCCAGGTGCACGAAGCTCTGGACCGTGCACGGCGCCTTCGCCCGGTCCAGGCTCAGCGGGAGGGGGCCCTGGCTGGTCGGGACAGCCACACCGACCGTGCCGTGACCGGGGGTGTGCCGCGGGTCGGGCGGCAGGGGAACCCGCCGCGCCGCCGGCTCGTCCGGGGTCTGGGTGTACTGGCAAGGACCGTGCGTGGTTCGCGGCGGGGCATCGGAAGCCGAGGCGGTGGTGCCGCCCCCGGACACGACCAACGCTGCTGCCGCCACTGCGGTCATGAGAGCTCGGTTCATCGCGCACACCCTCCAGAAGATCGCCAGGTTTCGGAGCCGTCGCAGTCTAAGGCGCGGACCGGCGGGCGAGAACCCGCCGGCTCGGGCCGCTTTACTCCGACCGTTGTTCTTGAACACCGTCCTGAACGTGGCCATGCTGCGGTTCTGGGCGCGCGGGTACCGGGCGACGTCCATCGAGGATCTGGTGAAGGCGACCGGGGTCAAGCCCGGCAGCCTCTACAGCGCCTTCCCGGGCGGTAAGCACGCGCTGTTCCTTAAGTCGCTGGAGCGCTACTCGAAGCTGGTCGTCCCCGAGAAGCTGGGCGAGCTGGAGGCCTCGGGCGCCTCGGTGACCGAGATCCGCGGTTACTTCGACGGGCCGGTGCACGATCTGCTCAGCCCCGAGGGCCGGCAGGGCTGTCTGCTCGTCAACACGGCGATCGAGAATGCCGCCGAGGACGACGAGGCGGCGGCCGTCGTCCGCGGACACCTGGCCAGACTCGAACGGTGTATGACCCGCGCGCTGGAGAACGCGGCCCGCGGGGGCCAGGTGCGCGCCTCGCTGGACTGCGCCGGCAGCGCCAAGCTGCTGGTAGCCACCTGCCAGGGGCTGATGGTCGTCGGGAAGGCGAATCCCGACGAGACGCTCCTGCGGGCGATCGTCGACAACGCCTTCGCCGCTCTCGCCTGACGGCGAGGCACACGGGCCACCGTATGCGGTGGCCCTTTTTTCACCCCCGATAGTTGAATAAGCGCTCAAGAATGGAACCACCCTCACTGAACTGCCCGACCCGGCACCCGCCGACGGCGAAGTGCTGATCCGGGTCAAGGCGTTCGGCCTCAACCACGCCGAGGCGTCCATGCGCAGCGGCGCCTGGGGGAAGGTCGCCGCCGTCCCCGGGATCGAGTGCGCCGGGGTGGTGGAGGCCGACCCGTCCGGTGAACTCGCCGCCGGCACGCGGGTGGTGGCGATCCTCGGCGGCATGGGGCGGACCCGCAACGGAAGTTACGCGGAGCTGGTGACCGTACCGGCGACCAACGTGGTGGCCGTGCGCTCGTCGCTGGACTGGGCCGATCTGGCGGCGGTTCCCGAGGTGTACGCCACCGCGTGGAGCGGCCTGTTCGGTAATCTGGACCTACGGCCCGGCGAGACCGTCCTGGTGAGGGGAGCGACCTCCTCGCTCGGCCAGGCCGCCGTCAACCTGGCGGTCGACCATGGCGCGGTCGTGCTGGCCACGACCCGGGATCCGCGGCGGGCACCGCTGTTGAAAGAGCTCGGGGCCGCCGACGTGCTCATCGACGACGGCAGGCTCGCCGCCCAGGTCTCGGAGCGGAAAGCCGGCGTCGACGCGGTGTTCGACGTCGTCGGCAACAACGTCCTGCGCGACTCGCTGGCGCTGGTCCGGCCGCGCGGCCGGGTGTGCCAGCTCGGCTTCCTGGGCGGATTCGAGCCGGTACGGGACTTCGACCCGATCACCGATCTCCCCAGCGGAGTCCGGCTCAGCTTCTTCGGCAGCGCCTTCGTCCTGGGCAGCCCCGCGTTCCCGCTCGCCGACGTGCCGTTGGACGAGATCTACGCCAAGGTGAACTCCGGTACTCTGCGCGCCCGTCCCACCCGCGTCTTCCGGTTCGAGGAGATCGTCGAAGCCCACCGGGCCATGGAGGCCGGAGACGCCCTCGGCAAGATGGTCGTCACCCTCGACTGAGCCCCGAACACGGCGAGATCATGTCGAAGGCGTGGTAGACGCCCGGATAGCCGGGCCGGGAGCCCCCGGTGCCCGTCCGCCGTTCACGCGGGACACCGGCGTGTGACACCCATCCGGACTCCTCGGGGACTCCTCGGGGCTCCTGTTCGGTGGTCGGTGCCGCCGAGCGCGGTCGCGCTCGGCGGCGCCCTCAGGCCGGATCAGGTGTTCCAGACCTGGAACTCCGAGATCTGACCGGCCGGCCAGCCGTTGTTGGCCGTGATGTTCACCCGGAGGTATCGCTGGGTGGTCGCGGTGAACGTGATGGTCACCGTGTTGTTGGTGGCGGGGTCGAAGGTGTACGTGGCGGACGGCTTGATGGTGGTGAAGGCGGCGCCGTCGGTGCTGCCCGACAGGGACAGCGTCTGGTCACGGGTGCCCCAGCCGGACGGGAGCTGGAGGACGACTCGGCCGGCGCTCTGCGCGGAACCGAGATCCACCTGCACCCACTGCGGGAAGGCGTTGTTGGCGCTCTCCCAGTAGCTGCCCTGGTTGCCGTCCGTCACGTTCGGCGACGCGTACACGTCGGTGTGGCCGGACTCGGTGGTGGCCGCGCCGGCTGCCAGGTTCCTGCTCACCGTGCCGGCGCCGGTGCCGGTCAGCGCGACCGTGGTCGTGCCGTTCGACGCGTTGCTGGCGATGCCGAGATCGCCGGTGCGGGTGCCGGACGCGGTGGGCCTGAACGTGACGTCGATCTTGCAGGAGGCGTTCGCCGCGATCGTCGTCCCGCAGTTGTTGGTCTGTGAGAAGTCGCCCGTGGCGGTGATGCCGGAGAGGGTCGCGGCCGCGGTGCCGGTGTTGGTCACCGTGACCGTCCGCGCGCCGCTGGAGGTGTTGAGTGCCTGGGTGGGGTACGTCAGCGACGCCGGACTTGCCGACAGGGTCGCCGTCGAGGAACCGCCGGCGCTGGGGAACACCTCGAAGTCCGACAACTGGGCCGCGTTCCAGCCTGTGTTGGCGGTGATGTTCGCCCGCACATATCTCGCCGTGGCGGCGCTGAACGTGATGGTCACCGTGTTGTCGTTGACGTTCGGGTCGAAGGTGTACCCGGCCGATGCCTTGATCGTCGAGAAGCTCGAACCGTCCGTGGATCCCTGCACCGACAGGGTCTGTGTGCGAGCCGACCACGCCGTCGCCGGTGGGAGCTTGAGCACGACCTTGCCGAGGCTGTAGTTCCGGCCGAGGTCGACCTGGGCCCACTGCGGGAACGAACCGTTCGTGCCCTCCCAGTACGTCGACGCGTCCGTGTCGGTGAGGTTCGAGGCGACGTATGGGCTGTTGCCCGAACTCGCGGACGCCGGCCTCCCGGCGGCGACGTTGGTGGTGCCGTCGACGCCGCCGCCGGTCAGGGAGACGACGGTCGGACTGTTGTTGGCGTTGCTGGTGAGGGTCAGTTTGCCGGTGCGCGACCCGCCCGCGGTGGGCTTGAATCCGACGTTCACCGTGCAGGACGCGCCGACCGCGACGGTGGAGCAGTTGTTGGTCTGGCTGAAGTCACCGGTCGCGGCGACGGCCGAGACGGTCGCCGCCGTGGTGCCCGAGTTCGTCACCTTCACCGTCTGGGCGGTGGCCGACGAGCCGACCACGGTATCGGCGAAGGACAGGTTCGCCGGGTCGGTGTTCAGCACCGGGCCCGGCGCGGTGCCGGTACCGGAGAGGCTGACGGTGTTGGTGATCCCGCCCGCGTTGACGGTCAGGGATCCGCTGCGGCTGCCGGTCGCCGTCGGCGCGAACTTCACGCTGACGGTGCACGAGCCGTTCGCCGCGATCGACGAGCCGCACGTGTTGGTCTGGGAGTAGTCGCCGCTGGTGGAGATCGACGAGACGGGCGCGGCGGTGTTGGTCGGGTTGGAGACCGTCACGGTGTGTGGGTCGCTCGTCGAACCGGTCGCGACCGAGCCGAAGTTCAGCGCGCCCGGGGTGGCCGTCACGCCTTCGGACGGGTACGGCGGATACACCGGCGCCGGCCAGCCGCCGCAGTACGGCGTGCCGCCGATGCCGGAGTTGCCGCCGCCGTCGGTGACGACGAAGTTGCCGCCCGAGCAGTTGTACACCGGGGACGAGTAGCCGACTCCGGTGGCCGTGACGTTGGTGAACTTGGCGGCGCCGCCGGTCTGTTCCTGCAAGGCGAAGGTTCCGGTGCCGGCGATGGTCACGTCGCTGAGGCTGACCCCGCTGATGGTGCCCTCGACCCACTGGACCGCTTCGTACGGACTCTGCTGGATCAGCGCGTTGGTCACGTTGACGGGGCCGGTGATCGCGCCCTGGCTGCCGTCGAACCACAGGGCGCCCACGCCGAACTGCCAGTTGGGGTCCAGACTGCCGGCCCGGATCATGGTGTTGTCGGAGATCGTGGTGGTGCCGACCGGCGTCGACGTGAAGCGTTGCCCCACGTGGATGCCACCGCCCTGGGCGAGGCCGGTGTCCACCACCCGGTTGCCGCTGACGGTGTTGTCGTGGCCGCCGTAGATCGCGATGCCGTTGGCGAGGATCTGCAGTGACACGGTGTTGTCGGAGATCGTGTCGTTGGCGTCGGCACCGATGCCGGAGTCCGCCCAGGTGGCGATGCCGTCGTCGCCGGTGTTGCGGATGTCGCTGTTGGTCACCTTCGAATGGGTGACGGCGCCGTGGAAGTTGATGCCGTCCGCGGTGGTGTCACGGATGCGCATGCCGGTGAACGTCAGCCCGTCCATCGGCCCGTCCATCCAGGCGCCGACCTTCATGTGGTCGATCCACAGACCGGCCACGGTCGAGTCGCTCATCGCGCCGCCGATGCCGTTGACCTGGGCGCTGTCGTCGCGTTCCTGCACATTGCCGAAGATCGCGAAGTTCTGGAGACGCACCTTGGTGCTGGGCGAGGGCGCGGAGTGGCCGTAGAAGCCGGGTGCCGTGCCGGTGACGGTCGAGTACCACATGCCGGCGCCGGCGATCGTGACGTCGTCGACACTGATGTGGCCGGGGATGTTGTAGGTGCCCGGCGGGATCCACACGGTGCCGCCGGAACCGGCCGCGCTGATCGCGGCGTTGAACGCGCTGGTCGCGTCGCTCGCACCGGTGGGGTCGGCGCCCTTGCTGGTCACCGACACCGACCCCGAGGGTGCGGTCAGGGCGGCGCCGACCTGCTCGAAGTCGGCGAAGTCGATCGTGTACGAGGAGGCGGTGTCCCCCGGATCGACCTGCAGCTTGAAGGTCGATCCCGCCGGATAGGTGGTGGAGAACAGGCGGTGGGCCTCGTCGAAGAAGTGGTGCGGGTTGCTGCCCGGCGAGTTGGTGAAGGGGTAGCTGCCGTAGTACCAGCTGTAGGCGTTGGTCAGGGTGAAGTCGGGCTGCTTGACGCCGTTGATGTACAGGGACAGCCCGGCGGTGTAGACCGAGCCGCCCGAGGTGTCGGGGATGCTGTACCGGAAGTTGATCGAGTTGGTCGCCACCGGCGTGGTGAACGTGACGTACTCGCCGGTGCCGCGCAGGGTCGTCGCCTTGCGGTACGACGCCTCGTCGGCCGGCTGGCCCTGGGTGTAACTCGGTCCGATGGACGTGCCGTTGGTGGCGGAGTTCTCGGCCTGCACCTCGACGTACGGCAGGTTCGCGCCGCTGCCGCCGGTGGCGGCGGTCGCCGCCCGGGCAGGTTGGACGGCCAGGACGAGGACTCCGACGGCAGCCACCATCACGGTGCTGACCGCCCAGACGAGGACTCGTCTCAGATCTCGAATGGAATGGAGCACTTGCCACTCCTTTCACCATGAAGGTCCTGACGACGCGAGGGGGACCGTAATGTCATCGACACGACCCCGCAAGAACTAGACAGAACATTGCAACAATCAAAATGCAGACTGCAAGATCTAATGCGAGACCTTGAGACGGCATTCCGCACCGGGCCGCGCACAGGGCGGTGCCGCCGGACGGGGTGTCCGGCGGCACCGTGCGGCGCGGCGGTGGATCAAGGGGCTGCCGTCGGCGCCTTGCCCGTCACGGTGGTCTTGTGGGCGCCGGTCGGCGGTGCCTTGCGGAGTGGGATTTCGACGACGCACAACGCCGCGACGAACGCGGCCGCACAGAGGACCGCTCCGGTGAGGAAGATCTGGTGGGTGCCGTTGGTGACCGCGTCGAGGTAGGCGCTCCTGGATCCGGTGGGCAGCTGGTCCGGGGTGTGTGCGCCACTCTCGCCACCCCCGCCGGCGCCGGGCAGGTGGGACTGGACGGCGTGGGTGAACTGGGAGCCGAAGACCGCGACGCCGAGGGATCCGCCCAGGGTGCGGAAGAGGGTGACCGCGCTCATGGCGGCGCCCATGTCGCGCATGTCGACGCTGTTCTGGGCGATGGTGCCGGCCATCTGCTGGGTGAGGCCGAGCCCGATGCCGACGAGGACCATGTACGTGCAAGTCAGGATGCGGGACGTGCCGGTGCTCATGGTCGCGAGCAGTGCGAGGCCGACGGCGAGGAAGCCGGCGCCCAGGACCGGGAAGATCTTGTACTTGCCCGTGGTGGACATGATCTTGCCCGCGATGGTGGAGACGATCACAACGGGGATCATCAGGGGCAGCATCAACAGGCCGGAGTTCGCGGCCGAGGCGCCCTGGACGGTCTGCTGGAACAGCGGCAGGTAGAGGCCCGCACCGAACATGACCACGCCGGCGGCCAGGAGCAGGACGGTGGCCAGCGGGACATTGCGGTGGCCGGTGAAGATGGTCGGCGGCAGCACGGGTTCCACGGCCCGCCGCTCCACGGCGACGAACAGGGCGAGCCCGAGCACGGCGGCGGCGCCCAGGGACAGGATCTGCCAGGAGGACCAGGCGTAGGTGGTACCCGCCCAGGTCGCGGCCAGCACGGTCGCGCTGATCGTGACGGTCAGCAGGGCGATGCCCGGCCAGTCGATCCTCGCGGTGATGCACCGGGCGGGAACGTGCAGCATCCGCCACAGCCACACCAAGGCGAGCAGGCCGAGCGGCAGGTTGACGTAGAAGATCCAACGCCAGCCCCAGTGCCCGGTGATGAAGCCGCCGAGCAGCGGACCGGCGATGGTGCCGACCGCCATGACGGAAGCGGTCATGCCCTGGTACCGACCGCGTTCGCGTGGTGGCACCAGAACGGCGATGAGGGCGAAGGCACCCGCGCCGATGCCGCCCGCGCCGATGCCCTGCAGCGAACGGAAGACGATCAGTTCGGGCATGGACCGAGCGGCCCCGCAGAGCGCGGAGCCGGCGATGAACACGGCGATCGAGGCCAGGTACATGGGCTTGCGGCCGAACAGGTCGCCGAACTTGCCCCAGATCGGCGTGGTGGCGGCGGTGACCAGGGTGTAGGCGGTCACCACCCACGAGATGTGTTCCAGACCGCCGAGATCGCCGACGACCGTGGGCATCGCGGTGCCCACGACCATGTTGTCGAGCATCGACAGCAGCATCGCGAGCATGACGCCGAGCAGCACCCAGCGGACGTTCCTGGGCATTTCGGCGGCGGCTGTCGAGTGGGCGGCAGGGGATGCGGGAGATGTGGAGATGGCTGATCAGCCCCTCAGGGTTGGGCGGTGAAGGAGAAGCGGGACGGCAGCGGATCGGCCGGTAGCCGGCACGAGCACCGCAGCGACCACTCCACGGAACCACAACAGCTCTAAACGTGCAACAGCTCTACCTTTTGATGCGACTCGGATTCGCGATAGGATGCGGGCATGGGAGCCACACAGATCCGGGAACCGCAGACTCCGGGACGCCGTGAGCGCAAGAAGGCGGCGACCCGCAAGGCCATCGCCGACGCGGCGCTGCGCCTGTTCCTGGAGCGCGGCTACGACGACGTGGGAATCCGTGAGATCGCGGACGTCGCCGACGTCTCGACCGCCACGCTCTTCAAGCACTTCCCCAGCAAGGAAGCGCTCGTCTTCGACATGGACACCGACCGGGAGGCCGGCCTGCTCGCCGCCGTCCACCAACGGCCCAAGGAACAGTCGATCCTGGCCGCGCTCCGGGAGTACGTGCTGGCCGGGGCGAACATCTCCCAGGACGTCGAGATGGCACGGTTTCTCGAACTCATCCGCTCGACCCCGGCGTTGGGCGAGTACGCCCACCGCATGTGGATGCGGCACGAGAGCGCGCTCACCCAGGCCATCACCGAGGCGAGCGGCGCCCCTGAGGGGGACCCCGTCTGCGCGGCACTGGCCCACTTCGCGCTGGAGACCGCCACCCTTGCCCGCGCGAGCGACGACCCCCGGACGGCCGTCGAGAGCGCCTTCGGCCTCCTGGAACACGGCTGGAACACCGCAGGGCCAGGCGTCTGAGAGCACCGGCTCACCCACTGCCGCGTCGGAGGCCGGGGCCGCCTGTGGCGTTCCTCGTCATCGGCGGCACCCGCGGCGACCGCACCCGGGTGTCACTCGGCCCGGGCCCGGACGGCCCTGCGTTCCGGGGCCCCGTTACGTCCGGTACCCCACCGACCGGGCGGTCCCGGCGGGCCGCACTCCTGGCCTCATGGCCTGGTCAGGGGGCGTCGACACACGGCACGGCCGCCCGCTCCCCCGCTCCTGCCCGCTCGCCCCGGGGCGCTCGACGCGGGTGCCGCGCTCCGTCGGAAATCAGAGATCACACAGCCGATGGATCACGCCGTCCCACTCTCCGGGTACCGTCAGGGTATGAGTCACCCACACCCCGACCTGAAAGCCGCCCCACCCCTTCCCGAAGGAGGGCTGCGGGTCATCGCCCTGGGCGGCCTGGGTGAGATCGGCCGCAACATGACCGTCTTCGAGTACGCGGGCAAGCTGCTCATCGTCGACTGCGGCGTACTGTTCCCCGAGGAGACCCAGCCCGGCGTGGACGTGATCCTGCCGGACTTCACCTCCATCCGTGACCGGCTGGACGACGTCGTGGCCGTGGTACTCACCCACGGTCACGAGGACCACATCGGCGGCGTGCCGTACCTGCTGCGCGAGCGGTCCGACATTCCCGTCGTCGGCTCCAAGCTGACGCTGGCCTTCCTGGAGGCCAAGCTCAAGGAACACGGCATCCGGCCGCGCACGGTGCGGGTGCGGGAGGGCGACCGGCGCCGCTTCGGGCCCTTCGACTGCGAGTTCGTGGCGGTCAACCACTCCATCCCGGACAGCCTCGCGGTCGCGATCCGCACCGGAGCCGGGATGGTGCTGCACACCGGCGACTTCAAGATGGACCAGTTCCCCCTCGACGACCGCATCACGGATCTGCGCGCCTTCGCCCGCCTCGGCGAGGAGGGCGTGGACCTGTTCCTCACCGACTCCACCAACGCCGAGGTGCCCGGCTTCACCACCTCCGAGCGTGAGCTGAACCCGGCGATCGAGCAGGTGATGCGCACCGCGCCGCGCCGGGTCATCGTCTCCAGCTTCGCCAGCCATGTGCACCGCATCCAGCAGGTCCTGGACGCCGCCCACCAGCACGGCCGTAAGGTCGCCTTCGTCGGCCGGTCGATGGTCCGCAACATGGGCATCGCCCGTGACCTGGGCTATCTGAAGGTCCCGTCCGGTCTGGTCGTGAGCACGAAGGAGCTGGAGAAGCTCCCGGACCACAAGATCACTCTGGTGTGCACGGGCTCCCAGGGCGAGCCGATGGCCGCGCTGTCACGGATGGCCAACCGCGACCATATGATCCGCATCGGCAAGGGCGACACCGTCCTGCTCGCCAGCTCCCTCATCCCCGGCAACGAGAACGCCATCTACCGGGTGATCAACGGACTCACCCGGTGGGGCGCCCACGTGGTCCACAAGGGCAACGCCAAGGTGCACGTCTCCGGGCACGCCAGCGCCGGCGAACTCGTCTACTGCTACAACATCGTCAAGCCCCGCAACGTCATGCCCGTGCACGGCGAATGGCGCCACCTTCGGGCCAACGGCGACCTCGCCATCCGTACCGGTGTGGCACCCGAGCGGGTCGTCATCGCCGAGGACGGCGTCGTCGTCGACCTCGTCGACGGACGCGCGTCCATCACCGGCAAGGTTCCCGCCGGCAACGTCTACGTGGACGGCATGGAAGTCGGCGGCGCGACCGAGGCGTCCCTCAAGGACCGTCTCACCCTCGCGGCCGAAGGCGTGGTCACGGTGGTGGCGATCGTCGACGCGGACACCGGCGCCCTGGCCGAGCCGCCCGACTTCCTGGCCCGCGGCTTCGTCCACGACGACACCACCTTCGAGCCGGTCATCCCCGTCATCGAGAAGACGCTGGCCACCGCGGCCGAGGAAGGCGTCGGGGACGCGCACCAGCTCGAACAGCTCGTCGCCCGCGCCGTGGCGAACTGGGCGTTCCGCACCTACCGGCGTAAGCCCCTCATCATTCCCGTCATCATCGACGCCTGATCCCCGGCACGGCAGCACTGTCCTCGGTTCCGGGGCGCTGTCC
>NZ_JBITEB010000006.1:206803-302585 GCF_044454765.1 Streptomyces sp. NPDC051452 | reverse complement strand
GTCCCCGGTTCCGGGGCGCTGTCCCCGGTTCCGGGGCGCTGTCCCCGGTTCCGGGGCGCTGTCCCCGGTTCCGGGGCGCTGTCCCCGGTTCCGGGGCGCTGTCCCCGGTTCCGGGGCGCCGGCGGTCGCATCGGCAATCCCCGGTCGACCGGGGTGGCAACGCACTTCACATGACGAGTCATCGGGAACACGTCCCGATGACTGGAGGCGCGAAGGCCCCCCGGTTCACCGGGGGTTGTGGCACCTTGGGGGCGGTCGCGCAACGTCGACAGCCTTGATGTGTCGGACCTGATCGTCCGCGCGCGCTGCGTCCCCGTGAGCTCACCGACACCGACGAAACGCGTCGCGGCCGGGCGCAAAGCGCACCGGCCCCGGGCCCCACAGATCAGGGGCGTTCGTTCAGGTGGGCGCACGCCCGCAGGGGCGGCGCCCACCTGGACGCGGCGTACGCGATTCCTCGCGCCGCAGGTTTTCCAGGTCAGGCCAGGTTGATGTTCTCGGCCTGCGGGCCCTTCTGGCCCTGGGTGACGTCGAACGTCACGGCCTGACCCTCCTGGAGCTCACGAAAGCCGGTGGAGTTGATCGCGGAGTAGTGCGCGAAGACATCCGGACCGCCGCCGTCCTGGGCGATGAAACCGAAGCCCTTCTCCGCGTTGAACCACTTCACAGTTCCCGTTGCCATGTCTCATGCCTTCCAGTCGATGAACGCCTACCACTCCATGTGGCAGGCGGAGGTGATCGCCCTGGTCCCTGCGGCACAGCACAGCAAAATGCCCACACCACAGGCGCGGGCAATGGGGAATTCCGAACCACGACAGCTGACCCAGACGCTACACGCCCACACGCCGCGTCACCATAGGAAATGATCACGCGGCACACCGAGACCGTGCGTGCGATGCCCGCCGACGCCGACGGGCACGCTCATCTCATGCCGCTGCGGTGGGGTTCGCCGTTTCGGCGGCGCGGCGGTATTCGGCGTTGAGGCGCTGGGCTTCCTCGAGCTGGTCTTCCAGGATGACGATCCGGCAGGCCGCCTCGATGGGGGTCCCGTGGTCGACGAGTTCCCGGGCGCGGGCGGCGATGCGCAGCTGGTAGCGGGAGTAACGGCGGTGGCCGCCTGCGGAGCGGAGTGGGGTGATGAGACGCGCCTCGCCGATGGCGCGGAGAAAGCCCTGTGTGGTGCCGAGCATCTCGGCGGCCCGGCCCATGGTGTAGGCGGGATAGTCGTCGTCGTCGAGACGGCCGAACGTGTCATCTGCTGTCATTGCACCTCTCTGTGGCACGCGTGGAGGGGCCCTGGCGCCGTACTGGCACCAGGGCCCCGAAGGAACTACTACACCATCTGCCGGCCCTGATACTGCACCGGCCTTCTGTTTCCGCGGACCCGACCGAGACGCTGTCGGGGGCGCGGGGATCGCGGTTGCTTGACCGGAGACCACCTCACTATCGATGTCCTGCGGTACCCGGGTCCGAGAATTCCACCCGGGCGATCCTGATGGCGCTCGGCTCCTCCGTTCTTCCCTCTTGATCAACTACTCACTTACGGAAACTACGAACCGCTGGTGGCCTCGAACAGCGCCACCCTTCGGCAGCCGACTCCGTCGCCCGTACTGCGTCTGCTCCGGCTCGGGACCCCACTGCCGCCTCCCGGTGCGCGCGCCCGCAGCCGACGCCTTCACCGAGGTACCGCTCACCCACTTGACTGCTGGGCGCTGCGAACCTGCACCTACCGGTACTGCTCATGGCGGCCCCTGATCACTGCGGGCCACCCGGTCCGGTCGTCAGTCCCGTCGCCGTCCTGCAACCGCTCTGGCTTCGGAACTCCACCACCGCACCGCCCTGCCAACCGCAACTGCGGGTACTGCTGCCCGGCAGTTCATCTCTCCGGGCCTCGCTCGATCTCGACTACGAGAGAAACCATAACCAGACTGCCACCCAATGTCTACTTTGGCGGGCATAGATTTTCGCGCGCTCGAAGAAGAGGTAACCCGGCCTGGCCGGTCTCGCCTCGACCAGTCCGCGGACGGTTCAGGCAGCTCCGTCGGACCGGCCCGACGCTCGCGGCGCCCCACGGCCGCGGCACACCCGCACCTCGAGAGGTGGCAGCCCACGAGTGGCGGTCCTGACCCTCCAGCGTGGGGCCCTGAGAGTGCGGAGCACCCCACACCGCGTCATTCCGAAGGGATGCGGAACTCGAACTCGGGACGGTCCCAGGGCACGACGGGCGGGTTCGCGAACGCGGTCCCGGTCCGCACCGCACCGACGCGGTGGTAGAAGTCCGCGGCGGGAACATGCGACACGACCTTGAGACGGTCGAGCCCGGCGGCACGGGCCTCGGACTGCATGTGCGCGACGAGCAGCCGCCCGATACCCCGCCCCTGCACTTCGTCGGCGACGAACAGCAGATCGAGCTCCGGTGGCGCGAGGACGAGCGAGTAG
Organism: Streptomyces sp. NPDC051452; assembly: GCF_044454765.1. Lineage (NCBI taxonomy): Bacteria > Bacillati > Actinomycetota > Actinomycetes > Kitasatosporales > Streptomycetaceae > Streptomyces > Streptomyces sp. NPDC051452. The sequence goes on along the minus strand of NZ_JBITEB010000006.1, from coordinate 300,146 downwards.
AACCCGAGAACCCTGGCTTCACGCTCGTCGGCGCCGACGGCCACGAAGACGCGATGGGCCTCGATGTAGTCGGGACCGACCCGGTAGCCCGCCACCGCGGCCGCGTACTTGCCCTCGTAGGCGCCCGAGCCACGCACGAGCCGCGTGAGCCGCTTGGCATCCCGCGCGACGGCCCGCCGTATCGTGACCGGCCGGCCGATCGGGGAAGTGCGTGAACTCACCGGGAGAGTATTTCGCACCGGGCAGCGCCTTCGTGCGGCGGGTCGACTGGCTGGAGCCACGTTCGGGAATCACCGCCGCGCCGGCCCGAAGCGTGATCCCCGCCCCCGGTGCCGCGACCCGACACGCCCAGGTGGTCGACTGGACGGATAGTCTCCGCACAGATAATCTACGCATAGATTATTCGGACGAGGAGAGCAATCATGTGGGAGTACGAGCACAGCATCGAGACCGGCGCCGCCCCCGAGGTGATCTGGCGGCTCTGGGCCGACGTCGAGAACTGGGGCACTTGGAACGCCGAGATCGAGAAGATCGAGATGAACGGCCCGTTCGCGGCGGGCACGCAGATCACGATGACGCCGCCCGGGGACGACCCGGTACTGCTGCGCATCGCTGAGGTGGTCGAACACGAACTGTTCGTCGACGAGGCGCGCTTCGACGGTCTGCTGCTGCGCACCGTCCACCGGATCGACCGGATCGACGAGAACCGGATCCGCGTGACGTACCGGATGGAGATCACCGGCACCGGCGCCGACGAGGCCGGCCCGCAGATCGGCCCGGGCATCACCGCCGACTGGCCCGAGACAATGGCCTCGCTGGCCGAGCTGGCGCTTCGCTGATGCCCCTCAGCCCCGGCGACAGCCCCGGATTCCTGCTGTGGCACGCCACCCTGCGGTGGCAGCGCGACATCGCCACAGCCCTGGGCCCGCTCGATCTCACCCATGTGCAGTTCGTGCTGCTCGCCTGCACCTGGTGGCTCAACACCCAGGGCGAGCATCCCAACCAGCTGGCCCTGGCCCGCCAAGCCGGCACCGACGTCAAGATGACCTCCCAGGTACTACGCGTCCTGGAACACAAAGGGCTCATCGAGCGTGAAGCCGACCCGGCCGACGCCCGCGCCAAACGACTGCGCGTCACCGACACGGGCGCCGACCTGGCCCCACGCGCGATCGCCGCCGTCGAGCACGCCGACGCGCGGTTCTTCCAACCGGTGCCCCTCGACGACGCGGTAGCCCTGCTCGGCCGCCTGGCCCATCCCGAAACCTGAGACGACCCTCACCGACATCCGCAGGCCACCGAACCGGACCCACCGGTCGGTGGCATCGGCCTATGGTCACCAGACACCGCCTCAGGCCCGGCGGCGGGCAGCCATCGTGCTTCCGGCGGCCCGAGGCTGCCCCAGCGCCCGGGTCGCCGCGCGGTCGCGGATGCACGTGAACACGGTGCGGACCTGGCGGGGCGGGTTCGCGGCCGGCGGCCCGCCCGCCCTGTCCGACCGCAGGCGCTCGGGGCGACCGCCCTGTCCGACCGCAGGCACTCGGGGCGACCGCCCTCGTTCACCTCGCCGCAGGTCGCCGAGGTCAACGCGCCGGCCTGCCAGTCACCCGACCAGACCGGGACCCCACTGTCGCCCTCGCCGACCTACGAGATCCTCCGTCGCCCTGGCTGCCTGATCAACACCCGAAGGGCTTCCGGGGCCGACCACCGAGACCCGGCATGGACAGGGGTCGGTGCGTCGAAGCCTGGCATGCCAGGGCCGGTGTCTCCGCGGCCCGGACATGCCCAGGGGCCGGCGGAATGACCCGTCTCAGTTGTGGCCGTCCTTTTGGCATAAATGTGCCCTGCCTATTTCCTGCCACCGGAACGAATGCCCGTGCCGCGCCATGCGTGGAACACTGCAGTCACGAACAGATGCCGGGAGCGCGGAACTCCCACACCCCCGGCGGTGTCCGTGTGGGGCCGGGTCGGTCTACAACAAACCCATTTCGGCGGCTCGTTGCCCCAGCTGGAAGCGGCTCTGGGCACCGAGGAGTTCCGACACCTTGGTGACCATGCGTCGTTCCGTACGGATGGACACGCCGAGCTTGCGGGCCACGCCGTCGTCGGTGAGCCCTTGGGCCAACAGCCGCAAGAGTTCATGCTCTTGGGCCGAAAGTCCCTCGTCCGCCGATGCGGCCTCTCCCAATGGAGCGGCCGTGGCCCACACCATGTCGAACAGAGCACACAGCACCGAGACCACCGCGGGTTCCTCGATCAGGAGGGCTCCTTGGGCGGAGTCCTCCAGCGCGAGGGGGATGAGCGCCGCCTTGCGATCGGCGATCTGCATACGGAAGGGAAGGTGGGGGACGGTGCGAACGGCAGCGCCCTGAGTGGCGAGCCAGGTGGAGTGCTCCACGGATCCGGCATCGTTGCGGATGCTCTCCAGGTAGATCGTCTTGATGGACACTCCACGTGACAGCAGGTCCGTGAGGAGAGGCCGGCTGGCCAGCCGGTTGGCCTCGGTCTGGGGTCCGCCTGGCGCGAAGGCCAGCGACTCCTGCTCGGTCTCCGCCGCGAGCTTCTCCAGATAGTTGCGGACGGAGTTCAGATCCGTGAGCTTCTCCATCCCGGATCCGCGCGCACCGGCGTATTCGTTCATGTAGTCGTCGATGAGCGAGGCCATGCGCGCACGGGCCTCGTCCAGGGCGTGCTGCTGGCCGGCAATCTCGGCCTGGCGCTTCGCCCACAGGGCCTGGAACCCCAGATGAGGGCTCACCGGGCGGGCGCTGCCGGCCCCGTCCCACGAAGCCTTGATGAGGGCCAGGTCCGCCAACTTGTCGAGTGCGTCCCGCACTTGGCTTTCAGTCAGGTCCAGTTTCGTACTCAGACTCGCTACGTCGATGCCCGGACTGCGGAGCATCTCGCGGTAGACGGCGTCGGTGGCATCTCCCACCCCCCAAGTGTGGAGCACGTCTCTCCTTCCCCGTACGACTCTTGGCCCGACACTCATCCCGAGAGGGGCACAGTGTTCCTGGTGGCTACTGCGTGGTCCTTCTCCGCTCCCGCGCCGCCCGCGGCGGAGGAGGAGCTGAGGAGTGCTCTCATGCAGAATGACGCACGATACGAACGGTTGCAGCACATTCGGCTGCACCTGAGCCGCGGAGGCGCCCGCGGTGTCCTTTTCGTTGCGGCCGAGGACGGTTCGAGCGCCGAGGCCTACGCACGCACGCTCTGGGCCGCCGTCGCCCGAGGCGAGGGGCCGGTGAGCAAATGGCTGCTCCTGGAGTGCAGCGCGCTCTCGCTGCCGGCACAGGCATGAAACTGCCAGGAGCACAATGTGCCAGGCCTGAAGGCTGGTACCGGCCGTCCGCTTCGGTGAGGATCGAACCATCGAAAGAGAGAAGAGCGGCTGCGACAGCCGAAACGGGGAGGCAAATCATGGAACGTATTAAGCGAGCAATTCTTATCGCGGCTTGTGCAATTCCTCTGGTGTTCGCCGTGGGCGCCACCGCCGAGAACACCACATCGGTCCAGGCCGCCGACGGCGTCACGGTCGTACCCGGGGACTTCGGGTGGCAGTGACCCACCCGACGCTCTCCGACCGGTCGATTCGACCCCTGGTCATCGACGGGCAACCCTCGCACACGAGCTCCTCGATCCGTCGACGCGGTCGCCGTGTCGGCACTTCGTCCCGCCGCACCTCCGCGCGCTGAACCATCCGGCACTGGAACGGACGGCACCCCCGCTCCCCCGCACGGCCGGCTTCGGCACCTGCCGCACATACCGCTCCCACGGCACGGCGGACCCGAACCGCGACGGGCTTTCCCTCACGCCCCTCATCGCCCGAAGCCCCCGGCACACATCACCCGGCACGCCCTGGCCCTCGCGCGGCACCGCCGCATATCCGCGACGCTCGGCCGGTCCGATCGAATCCGGGTCATGGATTCCGTATCAGTGAACCGACTGCCGGCAACCCCGCGCGGGAGCCGTGATGTACGGCGAGACGCGCACGGAACCACCCTCTACGAAAATCCCGATTCCCACGGATTGCGAAACGACGCATGTCTCAGAATCTCGAGGTGGATGACTATGCACGAAATGGCGGCTGAGGCGCCGCACGCGAACGCGGGGCCCGAGAACGGGGCGGACTACACCGTGGTCCGCAACCACGAGGCGCAGTACTCCCTCTGGCGCGTCGGCGAGCCGGTGCCCGCGGGCTGGCAGGAAGCGGGCGTCGCCGGCTCACGAGAGCAGTGCCTGGCCCACATCGAAGAAGCCTGGCTCGACCTGTGCCCGCAGAGCCTGCGTACGGCTCGCTGAGATCGAAGGGGAGATTGCAGTGGTTCAACACCAGCTCATCCATCAGTGGGTGGCGGACGCCGCCGCCGAGGACCCGAACGCGGCCGCGGTCACCGCAGGGGGGACCGTACTTTCCTACCGTTCCCTCGACGCCGATTCCACGGCGCTGGCCCGGGTGCTGCGGGCGCACGGCGTCACGGTCGGGTCGCGGGTGGTCGTGGCCGTGCCCCGGTCCACCGACTTCGTGGTCGCGGCCCTCGCGGTCCTCAAGGCGGGCGGCGCCTATGTGCCGATCGACCCGGAGTACCCGGCGCAGCGCCAACAGCTCATCCTCTCCGACTCCGGCGCGACGCTCATCGTGACGGCCGGTGGCGAGGGCCCCGAGGGGTTCCCGGCCATCGACATGCGCACCGCGGTGACGGCCGCCGGCGCGCCGGAGGGGGACGGCGGCGAAGTCCCGGCCCCCGGCATCCGTCCCGAGGATCTCGCCTACATCGTCTACACCTCGGGTTCGACCGGCACCCCCAAGGGGGTCTGCATCACGCACGCCGCGGTCACCGACCTGATCGCGTCGGACCCCAGGCTGGCCATCGGGCGCGGCGAGGTGGTCGCGCATCTGGCGCCGACCGCCTTCGACGCCGCCACCTTCGAGATCTGGTGCGCCCTGGCCCGCGGGGCCACCGTCGCCGCGTTGAGCAAGGACGAGATCTCCGTCGCGGAACTCGGCAAGACCCTGCGCACGGTCCGGCCCGACTGGATGTTCCTCACCACCGGCCTGTTCCACCTGCTCGTCGACCACGACGTGGAGATGTTCGGCGCCGTCGGGACGGTCCTCACCGGCGGGGACGTACTCTCGCCGCAACACGTGCAGGCCGCCGCGCGGCTGGTGTCGCGCGACCTGTACGCGGCGTACGGCCCGACCGAGACGACCGTGTTCGCGACCCTGCACAAGGTCGACACGCAACGCTCCTACGAGCGGGTGCCGATCGGCCGGGTCCTGGACAACAAGAACCTGTACGTCCTCGACGCCGAACTGGGCGAGGTCCCGCCCGGCGAGGTCGGGGAGATCTTCCTCGGCGGCAACGGTTTGGCCCGCTGCTACCACAACCGCGCCGCGCTGACGGCGGAGCGCTTCCTGCCCGACCCGTACTCCCGGACGCCGGGCGGCCGCCTCTACCGGACCGGCGACCTCGGCAGGGTGCTCCCGGACGGCGAGGTCGAGTTCATCGGCCGTACCGACCGTCAGGTGAAGGTGCGCGGATTCCGCGTCGAGCTCGGCGAGATCGAGGCCGCGCTCTCGGCACACGAGGCGATCGGCGCGGTGGCGGTGCTGGCCGTCGGCGACGACGAGAACAGCAAGCGGCTCGTGGCCTACGCCTCTCCCGCGGCGCGGGCCGAGCTGAGCACCGCGGGGCTGCGGCGCTGGGTCGCCGACGCCCTTCCCGCCTACCTGGCCCCGTCGCACTACGTACTGCTGGACGCCCTGCCGCTCGACCCCAACGGCAAGGTGGACCGCAAGGCCCTGCCCCGCCCATGGGCCACTCGCGCGGACTTCGACCTGCCCTCGATGGTCGCGCCCGGCACCGCCACCGAACGACTGGTCACCCAGGTGATGGCCGACGTGCTCGGGTTGGACGAAGTGGGCGTCGAGGACGACTTCTACGCACTCGGCGGGGACTCCCTGCGCAGCGTCCGGATGCTGGAGCACCTGCGCGCCCTCGGCATCACCATCAGCTCCCGGGAGTTCATGCGCCGGCCCACCGTCCACGGCCTCACCGGACTCGTCGAAGAGCAGCAGCTGGTCGGAGGCATGCGATGAAGATCACGACCCCCGCCCGCGACGCACGGGTCCCGCTGACCGGCGTGGACCTCTATGACCCGACGCCCTACCGCGACGCGTGCCAGCACACCCTGTGGCAGACCCTGCGTGAGGACGCTCCCGTATGGTGGCAGAAGGCCCCCAATGGGACCGGCTTCTGGAACTTCACCCGGCACGCCGACGTCGAGCAACTGCTCAAGGACCACCGCAGGTTCAGCTCCGAGGACGGCACGATCCTCAGCTCGGTGGGCGTCGGTGACGCCGCGACCGGCAAGACGATGACCGTCACCGATCCGCCCCGCCACGCGCAGCTGCGCAACCCGGTGATGCGCAAGCTGGGCCGGTCGATGATCCGCCGGTGCACCGAGCAGCTGCGCGGCGAGGTCGGCCGGGTCGTGGCACCCCTGCTGGAGGACCGCAAGGGTGACTTCGTCGGGCTGATGCACCACCTGCCGATGGCGATGCTCGCCCCGATGATGGGCATCCCCGAGGAGTTGCGCGACGAGATCGCGCACTGGTCGGCCGTGAGCATCGCTCCCGACGAGCCGGGCCTGACCGGCGGCCTCGACGCGCACGCGGCGGCACGCGAGGCACATGTGCATCTGCTCGATCTGTTCGGCGCCGCGATCAGGATGCGGGCCGGCGACCCGGGCGACGACGTCATGACCGCGCTGACCGGGCTGCTCCTGGACGGTGAGCCGCTGACCGACTGGCATGTGGCGCTCAACTACTACAGCCTGATGATGGGTGCGCACGCCACCACCCCCCACGTGGCCGGCCACATCGTGACCGCCCTGGTGGAGCGACCGCACCTGTGGGAGGCGGTGCGCGCCGACCCCACGTTGATACCCGCCCTGATCGACGAGGGCACTCGCTGGACGTCCCCGACGCATCATCTGGTGCGGCGGGCCAGTGTGGACACCGAACTCGGTGGCACGGCGATCAGCAAGGGCGACTGGCTGTGCGGCTGGGTCGGTTCGGCGAACCGGGATCACGCCGTGTGGGACGACCCGTACGAGTTCCGCGTCGACCGGGGCAACAACCCCCACCTGGGGTTCGGCGTCGGACCGCACTACTGCATCGGCGCGATGGTCTCCCGGGCCGCGCTGACGGTGCTGTTCGAGATCCTGGCGGAGCACGTGGAACGGTTCGAGATCCCCGAGGAGCCCGTCCACCTCACCTCCAACTGGATCAACGGGATGGCCCGGATGAACGTGGTCCTCCATCTCGGGGAGCCGTCATGAGCCGCTGGACCCTGCAACCCGTACCGGCCGACGGGGACTACCTGGTCTTCGGTCTGCCCTACGCCGGCACCGGTGCCTCCTCCTTCAGCCGGTGGCCGCGCCGGTTCGGCGGGGGCAGGTTCTGCGCGGTGCAGCCCCCGGGACGGGAGAACCGGTTCGGCGAGGACACGGTCGGCAGCCATCAGGAGTTCGCCGAGGGCCTGGCCGCGGGAATCGCCGACCGGCTGGACCGGCCGTACGCGCTGATCGGGCACTGCGGTGCGGTGCCGTTCCTGCTGCAGACCGCGGCACACCTGGAGCGGCAGGGGCTGCCGGTTCCGCAGCGGCTGTTCGCCTCCGGCTGGGGCGCCCCGCACAAGGGGCTGTACGGCAGGCTGAACTTCGCCGACCTGGCCGAGGTCGACCTGGTCGCGGAGATCGAGGAACGCTGCGCGGCCCTGGGCTACCGGCTGCACGCCGAGTTCGTCGAGATCGCGGCCGAGACCATGCTCGCCGATCTGCGCGTGCAGCGCGGCTACCGGGCCGAGGCACTGCCCAGCCGGGACATCCCCGTGTCGGTGATCGGTTGGACCGAGGACCGTGTCGTCCCCCAGGACGCCGTGTGGCCGGGATGGGAGGAGTGCGCCGACGCCACCTTCCACGTGCTGGAGGGGGACCACTGGGAGTTCCTCCGCTGCCCCGAGGCACTGCGCGACCTCGTGGAGCACGAGATGTCCGCCACGGTCAGCGCGTAGCCGGCGGGCACCGCGGACCGTGCCCAATCGGCCCGGTCGAGCGGACGCCGCCTGCCGTTCAGCCTCACGGCTGCGGAAACCACCAAAGGATCGGACATGTCCTCTGTCGTCTTTGACCATCGGATCCACCAGCACGTCGACCAGTCGAGTATGACGCTGACCGACCAGGAGCGCACCCGGGTGCGCGCGCTGGTCGAGGAGTTGAACCGGTCCTCGCCCGACGGCCGGGTCGACGATCCGCGGTGGCTGACCCGGGCCCGACTGCACAGCTGCCGGCTGCCGGTCCGGCTGCTGGAATCGCTGCGGAACTTCCGCAGCGAGCCCGGCCCGGACGGAACCCTGCTGATCGGCAATCTGCCCGTCGACGCCGAGGCGTTGCCCGACACCCCGTCGGTGACGGACTCGGTGGAGCGCGGTGCCACCGCCCCCGCCACGACGGCGATGCTCCTCGGCCAGCAGATCGGCGACGTGTTCGCCTTCCGCGACGAGAAGCACGGCGCGCTGGTGCACAACGTCGTACCGGTGCCGTCGCTCGCGCGTTCGCAGAGCAACGGCGGATCCGTCGAGCTCGAACTGCACAACGAGAACGCCTTCCACCCGCATCGGCCGGACCTCATCGGACTGCTCTGCCTGCGCAGCGACCACGAGGGCAAGGCGGGCACCCTGTTCTCCTCCATCAGGAAGGCGCGGGTGCTGCTCGACGACGCCGACGTGGCGCTCCTGCGCGAGCCGCGTTTCGTCACCGAGGCACCCCCGTCGTTCCGTGCGGGCGACGCGGCCCTCACGCACGGCGTCCTCGGCGGTTGCCCGGACGACCCGGACATCCGGGTCGACTTCAACGCGACCAGGGCGACCGACGGCGAGGCGGCCGCCGCGCTGCGCCGGCTGGGCGGCGCCCTGGCCGAGGTGGCCTCGGAACTGGTCCTGCGGCCGGGTGACATGGCGTTCCTCGACAACCGCGTCGTGGTGCACGGCCGTACCGAGTTCACCCCCCGCTACGACGGCAGCGACCGCTGGCTCCACCGGGTCTACGTCCATCTGGACGGGCGACGAGGTCTGTCGCACCGGGTCGGGCCGGGACCCGTGCTGGCCTGATCCATTCGCCCTCCGACATTCCCGAAAAGGACTCAGCACATGAACGCAGCGCAGACGGTCGCCACAGTGTCGGCGGGCCCCTCGCAGCCGAGCCTGGTGCACCACATGCTCCAGGACATCTGGAGCACCACCCTCAAGCACGAAGTGGGCACGGACGACAACTTCTTCGAAGCCGGCGGCGATTCCCTGTCGGCGCTGGTCACCATCGAGCAGATCAACCAGCGCCTCGGCTGGCGGATCAACATGGGCGACCTGCTGCGGTTCCAGACCATCGCGGACCTCAGCGCGGAGAAGGCGCAGCCGCAGGCCGCCAACCCCGAGCGGGCGCTGATCCGGATGAGCAACCAGGGCACCCGGACACCCATCGTGTTCGTGCACGCCGGCCACGGCATGGTGGACGGTTACGGCCGGCTCGTTCGCGAACTCGGCATCGACCGGGCCTGCTTCGGACTGCAGTCCCCGCTGCTGATCGAGGGCGCCGCGAGCGTGCCGGACAGCATCCAGGGTCTTGCCGCGCTCTACGCCGATCTGCTCCAGGACGAGTTCGGCGACGAGGAGTTCCACCTCTTCGGCTCCTGCGCCGGTGGCGCGCTCTGCCTGGAACTGGGCCGTATCGCCGCCGACCGCGGTCTCAGCGTCGGCCGGACCGTCGTGGTCGACGGCTACCTCGAACTGCGCTCCACCGAGGCGATGTCGGAGAACGAGCTGCTGGTGGACTTCTACGACGGTGTGCTGCGCATGTCGGGAACCACGGACCGGTATCCGGCGATGACCCCGCTAGACGTCGACCTGGAACGGGTGCTGCGGTACTCGGCGGCCGCCATGTTCGGCACGGACATGGGATTCGACGAGCGGGCCGAAGCCTTCTGCCAACGCCTCTACGCCTCCTTCCTCAACACCTCGCACGCCCTGACCTCCTACCGCCCCGAGCCCGCCGACGTCGATCTGCTCATGCTGCTGGCGAGGGACAACTTCACGCTCGACGACTGGCGTTCGGTGGTCACCGGCGAGCTGACGGCCGAGGTGCTGCGGTCGGAGTTCTACGGACAGCGGCTCTGCATCGAAGAGGCCTCGTACCTCGCGGCCCGCACCGTCGACTACCTGGGCGAGGAGTGAGCGTCATGGAGAGCACGGCCACCAACCCGTTCGAGGACACCGCGGGCGAGTACCTCGTGCTGCGCAACACCGCCGGCCAGTACTCCTTGTGGCCGGGCTTCGCGGAGGTGCCCGGCGGGTGGCGCACCGTCTTCGGGCCCGAACCGCGGACGGCCTGCGTCGAGCACATCGAGCGGAGCTGGACGGACCTGACCCCCGCCCGGCGGGGCGTCGAGGCGGGAGAACAGACTTCATGACCACGCAACTCGAGCCCATCGGCCACCTGGGCCGGGGCGAGGAGCGAACGGCCGGTCTCGTCGGCCGGTTCGAGGAGCAGGCCGCCCTGGCGCCCCAGGCGCCGGCGCTGGTCGCCGGGGACACCGTCGTGAGCTACGGCGAGCTCAACGCCCGGGCCGACCAGGTGGCGCGGCGGCTGATCGACCGCGGTGTCGGCCCGGAAGACGTCGTGGCGGTCCTTCTGCCCTCCTCCCCCGACCTGGTCGCCGCGCTGCTGGGCACCTTGAAGACGGGGGCGATGTATCTGCCCCTGGACCCGAACTACCCGCCCGACCGGCTCGCCTACATGTGGGCCGACGCCGGGCCTCGGGCGCTGCTCACCACCCGCGAGACGGCAACCGGTCTGGAGGAGACCGCCGCGTTCGGCGGGGCCGCGCACCTGTACCTGGACGAGCGGGACGACCATCCGTATCCGGCGCCGGCCGGGGCGTCGAACCCCGGCTACGACCCGGACCGCGGCGCCTACACCATCTACACCTCCGGCTCGACGGGCCGCCCCAAGGGCGTGATCGTCACCCACCGCTCGCTGACGAACTTCCTGGAGTGCCTCTCGGACCGGTTCCGGGTGCACTCCGGTGACGTGGTGTTCTCCACCACCTCGATCTCGTTCGACATCGCCGGTCTGGAGCTGTACCTGCCGCTGGTCAACGGCGCCGTGGTGCACCTGGTGTCCCGGGACACCGCGGTGGACGGGGTGGCGTTGCGCCGCTATCTGGTCGCGGCCCGGCCCACACTGGTGCAGGGCACTCCGGCTCTGTGGCAACTGCTGCGGGAGGCCGGCTGGAGCCCGAGCGAACTGCCGCTCCCGGCACGCCTGTTGTGCGGTGGCGAGGCACTTCCGCAGGATCTCGGTGACTTCCTCGCCGCCGGTGCGGCCGAGGTGTGGAACCTGTACGGGCCGACGGAGACCACCATCTGGTCGCTGCTGGCACCGGTGGTCGCGGGGGAACCCGTCACCATCGGCTCCCCGCTGTGGAACACCGCGGTCCACGTCCTCGACGACCGTCTGGCACCGGTGGCGCAGGGCGCGACGGGCGAGCTGTACCTCTCCGGGGACGGTCTGGCCCGCGGCTACCACGGGCGCGGCGCGCTCACCGCCGAACGGTTCGTGGCCTGCCCGTTCGGCGCCCCCGGGAGCCGCATGTACCGCACCGGGGACCTGGTGCGACAGCGCGCCGACGGCACCCTGACCTTCGTCGGCCGCGTCGACGAGCAGGTGAAGATCCGGGGCTACCGCGTCGAACTCGGCGAGATCGAGGCGGCGTTGCGCCGGTTGCCGCCGGTCGCCCAGGCGCGCGTGGTCATGCGCGAGGACATCCCGGGAGTACCCCAGCTGACCGGGTACGTCGTACCGGCGGCCGGCCACGCGCCCGAAGCGGACGCGCTGCGCCATGCCCTGGGTTTCTGGCTGCCGGCGTACATGGTGCCCGCGGGCATCGCGGTCCTCGACCGGTTCCCGCTGACTCCGGCGGGCAAGGTCGACCGCAAGGCGCTGCCCCCGCTGGACTTCGCCGGTTCCGGCGCGGGCCGCGAGCCGGGCACCCCGCGGGAACGCGCGCTGGCCGGTCTCTTCCGTGAGGTACTGGCGGTCGCCGACGTCCGCGCCGACGACAGCTTCTTCGACCGCGGCGGCAACTCGCTCCTCGCCACCCGCCTCGTCGCCCGCGTCCGGGCCGAACTCGGCGTGGAGATGCCGATCCGGTCCGTCTTCGACGAGCGCACCCCGGCCGCCCTCGCCCGGTGCCTGGCCGACGCCGAGGAGGCCCGGCCCGCCGTGCGCGCGATGGACCGCGGTGCCTCGCTGCCGCTGTCGTACGCCCAGCAACGGCTGTACTTCCTGCACCGGCTGGAAGGTCCCGCCTCGACCTACAACCTGCCGATCGCCGTACGGCTGAGCGGCGAGCTCGACCTGACCGCGCTGCGCGCGGCGATCACCCGCCTGCTGTGGCGGCACGAGAGCCTGCGCACCCGCTTCTCGGACGGCCCACTGGGAGCCGAGCAGATCGTGGTCGACGCGTCGGACGACGCCGTGGCGGCCGCCGCCGACATCACGGTGCACGAGGTCACCGACGAGGCACTGCCGAAGGCCGTCGACGCCGCGGCGCGGCACCTGTTCGACCTCACCACCGACATCCCGGTACGGGTCGACCTGTTCCGCACCAGCGCGCACGAGCATGTGCTGTTGCTGTGCATCCACCACATCGCCAGCGACGGCTGGTCGCTCGCCCCGCTGGTGCGCGACCTCTGCGACGCGTACGGCGCCCACCGCGCGGGCACGGCCCCGACGGTGGCGCCGCTGGAGGTCCAGTACGCCGACTACACGCTGTGGCAGCGCGACCTGTTGGGCTCGGCCGACGAGGCGGACAGTCTCATGGCGCGCCAGCTCGCCTACTGGCGCGAGCAACTCAAGGGTGCACCCGAGCTGTTGGAGCTTCCCACCGACCGTCCCCGCCCCGCGCGGGCCACCTACCGCGGCGACGTGGTGCCCTTCGAGGTGCCCGCCGAGCTGGCCGGCCGGCTCTCCGAGCTGGCCAGGCAGGAGGGCGTCAGCCTCTTCATGGTGCTGCAGGCGGCCACGGCGACCCTGCTGACGAAGCTGGGCGCCGGCACGGACATCCCGCTGGGCAGCGTCCTCGCGGGACGCGCCGACCGCGCCCTGGACGAGAACGTCGGGTTCTTCGTCAACACCCTGGTACTGCGCACCGACACGTCGGGCGACCCGGCGTTCACCGACCTGCTGGCGCGGGTCAGGACGTCCAACCTGGCCGCCTACGAGCACCAGGACCTGCCGTTCGAGTACCTCGTGGACGTCCTGAACCCGGCCCGCGGGACCAGCCACCACCCGCTCTTCCAGGTCATGCTGGTGCTCCAGAACAACGTGGCGCCACGGTGGCGGCTGGACGGGCTGACGGCCGAGCACGAGGTGGTGCCGACCCGCACCTCGAAGTTCGACCTGACGTTCGAGCTGACCGAGCGGTTCACGGCCGACGGACGACCGGACGGGTTGGGCGGCGAGATCGAGTTCGCGACCGATCTGTTCGACCGGTCCACGGCACGGACGCTGATCGAACGGCTCCTGCGGGTGCTGCGCGCTGTGTCCGACGACCCGGGCCGCCCGCTGGGATCCATCGACGTTCTCGGCGCGGCCGAGCGGCGCCTGGTGCTGCACGAGTGGAACGACACCGACCTCGAACTTCCCCAGGCCACCTACCCGCAGTTGCTGGCCGATCGGGTGGCCCGCACCCCGGATGCCGTCGCGCTCGTCCACGAGGACACCGAGCTGACCTTCGCCGAGCTCGACCGTCGGTCGAACCGGATCGCCCACTGGCTGATCTCACGCGGCGTCGGCCGCGACGACGTGGTCGGACTCGCGATGCGGCGCCGCCCGGAGCTGCTGACGGCGCTGCTGGGCATCCTGAAGGCCGGCGGCGTGTATCTGCCGCTGGACCCCGGCTATCCGGCGGACCGGCTGGCCTTCATGATCGCCGACAGTGCGCCGGTCATGCTGCTGACCACGAGCGACGTCGTGTCCCACCTGCCCGACGACGCACGGCGGGTGCCGCGCCTCGAACTCGACGACCCGGACGCGGTGCGTGCGCTCGACCGCCACCGGGCGGACGCGCCGACGGACAAGGACCGTCGCGAGGCGCTGCGCCTGGACGACCTGGCGTACGTCATCTACACCTCCGGCTCCACCGGACGCCCCAAGGGTGTGGCCGTCACGCACCGCGGCATACCCAACCTCGCGCACAACTACCTGGAGCGGTTCGGGCTCGAGGAGGGCTCGCGGTTCCTGCAGTTCTCCTCCATCAACTTCGACCCCACGTTCTGCGAGCTGTGCTGCACCCTGCTCGCCGGCGCGACCGTGGTGCTGACCTCGCCGGACGAGCTGCTCTCCGCCGACCGCCAGCGTGAGGTGACGGCCCGGTACCGGCCGACACACATCACCTTCTCCCCCACCATTCTCGGGGGGATGGCCGCGGACGCGCTCGCGGACTGCGGCAACGTGATGGTCGCCGGTGAGGCCTGCCCGCCCGCGCTCGCCGCCGCCTGGGCGCCGGGCCGCCGGATGATCAACGCGTACGGGCCGACCGAGGCCACCGTCGACACCTTGTACTGGGAGTGCGGCAGTGGCCCGGACGGGTACGAGGAGTCCTCGGTGCCGGTGGGCCGTCCGCTGACCAACACGAGGGTGTACATCCTCGACGCCACGCTGCGCCCGGTCCCGCCGGGGGTCACCGGTGAGCTGTACATCAGCGGCGACGGTCTGGCCCGCGGCTACTTCGGCAGGCCCGGTCTGACCGCCGAGCGGTTCGTGGCCTGCCCGTTCGGACCCGACGGCGCGCGCATGTACCGCACCGGCGACCTCGCGCGCCGGCGCGCGGACGGCGTGGTGGACTTCGTGGGCCGAGCCGACGACCAGGTGAAGGTCCGCGGCATGCGGATCGAACTCGGTGAGATCGGCGCCGTGCTGAAGGACCACGAGAACGTGGCGCAGTCGGCCGTCATCGTCCGCGAGGACACCCCGGGGCATCAGCAGCTGGTCGGCTACGTCGTACCCGACGACTCCCGGGAACCCGGCGAAGCCCACGACATCGGTCACGTCGGCACCTGGCACGAGATCCACGAGCAGGGGTACAGCGAGCAGCGGGATCTCGGCGCCGAGCAGGACTTCACCGGCTGGAACTCCAGCTACGACAACGAGCCGCTGCCGCTGGAACACATGAGCCAGTGGCAGACGGCCACGGTCGACCGCATCCTGGAGCTGCGGCCGGACCGGGTGCTGGAGGTGGGCGTCGGGTCGGGGCTGATCCTCCGCCCGGTCGCGCCGCACTGCGCCTCCTACACCGGTGTGGACTTCTCCCACGCGCTGATCCAGGCCCTGGGCGCGGCCGTCGCCGGCACGGAGCTGCACGAGCGGGTCGATCTGCACACGATGGCCGCGCACGAGATCGGCGCGCTGGCGCCGGCCCGTTTCGACACCGTGGTGATCAACTCGGTGGCGCAGTACTTCCCCAGCGTCGACTACCTCATCGATGTGCTGCGCCAGGCGATGGGACTGCTCGCCCCCGGTGGGCGGATCCTGCTCGGTGACATCCGCGATCTGCGACTGCTGCGGGCCTTCGTCACCGCCGTCGTCCTGCACGACGGCGCGCACGCCGACGACTCGTTGTCCACGGTGCGCCATCTCGTCGCCCACCAGCAGGAGCTGGAGGCCGAGTTGCTGCTCGATCCGGTGTTCTTCGCGCGGATCGGAGAATGGGTGCCGGACGTCGCCGGTGTGGACGTGCGACTCAAGCGCAGCCCTTTCCGCAACGAGCTGACGGACTTCCGCTACGACGTGGTCCTGCACAAGCGGGGAGCGGACCTGGTGTCCCTCGCCGACGTGCCCGAGCGGGAGTGGAGCGGCACCCAGGACATCGGCACCCGGCTGACCACGGACCGGCCGCGGGCGCTGCGTGTCACCGGCGTCCCCAACGGCCGGGTGGCCGCCCAGGTGGCGATCGCGGAACGGGTGGCTCGCGGCGCCGACACCCTCGTACGGGATCTGCCGGAGGCGGCTGTCGCACCGTCCGGCGTCGACCCGGAGTTCCTGTGCGAACTCGGCGCGAGCCTCGGCTACACCGTCCACCCGACGTGCACGGACACCGAGTCCGGTGACCGGTTCGACGTGGTGTTCCTCGCCGACGGGACGGCCACGGGAGCGGGGTTGGCCGACGTGTTCCTGGCCGCGGAGGGGGACTCCCGCCCACCGCGTGACCTCGCCAACGACCCCCAGGCCGCCGATCGCGGCCTCCGCCTCGCCGCCGAACTGCGCCGCCACGCGGCCCGACGGCTGCCGGACCACATGGTGCCCGCGGCCGTCGTCGTCCTGGACGCGCTGCCGTTGACCCCGAACGGCAAGCTGGACATCCGGCGGTTGCCCGCACCGGAGTTCACCAGCCGGACGGGCCGGCCGCCGGCCACGCCGCAGGAGGCGACGATGGCCGCGCTGTTCGCCGATGTGCTCGGCCTGGCGGCGGTCGGCACCGACGACCGCTTCTTCGACCTCGGCGGCGACAGCATCCGGTCCATCCAACTCGTCGGCAGGGCGCGCGCCGAGGGTTTCCTGATCACCCCGCGTGACGTCTTCCACGATCAGACGGTCGAGGCCCTGGTGGCCCGGGCCGCCCGGATCGCCGAGGCGAGCCCGGCACAGGACGGCGCGGCCGAGGTCACGGCGGACGACGTCGATGCCTGGCAGAAGATCCTGACGACTCCCGACCCGTCCTACCCGGTGTCCGCGCGGCCGCCGGCCGAGGACCGGCCCGAGGGCCGTCTCACCCGGCGCGTGACCGGTACGAGCGCCGAGCGCCTGCTGACCCACCTGCCGGAGCTGTACCACTGTGCCGCCGAACACGTCGCACTGGCCGCGCTCGCTCCCGTGCTCGTCGAGTGGCGCCGCGCCTACCTGCCGCGGGCCGGAGCCTGGATGCGGCTGGACATGGCCACGCCGGGGGCGGCGGCCGCGTATCCGGTGCGTCTCAACCCGGGCGTACCCGACCTGGACAAGGCGCTGACCGAGCCGCGGGACCTGGCGCGCGTGCTGAAGCGGGTCAAGGAGCAGGTGCGTGCCGTGCCGGAAGCGGGCCGCGACCGCCTCGCGCTGCCGGCCGATCCGGCGACCGACGGGCCACTGTCGGAGTACGGCGCCTCCCAGGTGTCCTTCCGGCTGCTGGCGGCCGACGCGCGGCCGGGCGGGGACGAGGACACGGCGGGTCGCGCCCTGCGGATCGAGGTCCGGCCGAGTGGGGACGGCACCGCCCTGGAGAGCGTGTGGTGCTGGGACGCGAACCGATTCACGGAAGCCGCCGTGGGCGCCCTCGCCGACCGGTGGGTGGCCTTCCTCGGTGCGCTGGCCGATCTGGCGAAGCACCCGGAGCTGGGCGGTCTGACCCCGTCGGACGTGCGCCTGGTCGATGTCAGGCAGTCGGCCATCAACCAACTGGAGACCGACTACCCCGGACTGCGCGACATCCTGCCCCTCGCCCCGCTCCAGCAGGGCTTCCTGCTGCACACCGCCGGCGCGGACGACGGCCCCGATCCCTACCAGAGCCAGACCCTGTTCGACCTGGACGGCCCTTGGGAGGCCGACCGGCTGCGGCAGTCGGCGCACGCGCTGCTGATGCGGCACGAGAATCTGCGCGCCGGGTTCACGCACCACGGTCTGCCAAGGCCGGTGCAGGTGGTGCCGGACCGGGTGGAGGTGCCGTGGACCGTGCACGACCTGTCCCGGCTCACGCCGGCGGAGCAGGAATGCGAGGAGGCGGAGATTCTCGCCGCCGACCTGCGCCGACGCTTCGACCTGGCGGCCCCTCCCCTGGTGCGCTTCTCCCTGCTCAGGCTGGGCGCCGAGCGGCACCGCCTGCTCGTCAGCGACCACCACATCCTGCTCGACGGCTGGTCGGCGACACTGGTGTGGCAGGAGTTGTTCGCCTTGTACCGGGGCGAACAGCTGCCGGCGGCACCGCCCTTCCGGGACTACCTGGCGTGGGTCGAGGCGTCGGACGGCGCTGCCGCGATGTCGGCGTGGCGCGGCTACCTGGCGGACGTCGACGGGCCGAGCAGGGTCCACGCGGCGAAGCCGGCTCAGGGCGTCCCGCCGCGCACCACCACCGTCACGCTGTCGGCGGAGTCGACCGGTTCGCTGCGACGTCGGGCCGCCGAGGCCGGGGTGACCCTCAACACGGCCGTGCAGACGGCGTGGGGTGTGGTGGTCGGCCGTCTCACCGGACGCGACGACGTGGTGTTCGGCAACACCGTCTCCGAGCGTCCCGCCGATCTCGACGGCGCCGAGTCCATGGTCGGGCTGCTGATCAACACCGTACCGCTGCGGGTACGCGTCGAACCGGGCGAGCCGATCGGCGCGACCATGGCCCGGGTGCAGGAGTCACAGCTGGCGACGTTCCCGTACCGCTCCACGGAACTCACGGCAATTCAGCGGCTGTTCGGCACGGACGAGCTGTTCGACACCTGCTACGTCTTCCAGAACTATCCCGCCGACGCCCTTGAGCAAAGCGGTGGCGACGGGCTGTGGGTGCGTGAACGGACACAGGGGATGAAGGGCGTCTCCCATTACCCGCTCGGCATCACGGTGATCCCGGGCCGACAGCTCGAAATCATCGTCGGCTATCACCCCGAGGTGTTCGACGATACCCGGATCGACGAAATCAAGGAGTCCATCATCCGCACGCTCGAAACGATCACGGCAGAGGTGGGCCGATGAGGAACTTCCTGACCATGATCCGCGAACTGCCGTTCGCGATGAAGGTCCTGCTCGTCTCCACGGCCGCGCGAGGCCTGAGTTTCTTCGCCATCCTCGCGTACATGCCCATCTACCTCTACGACACGGTGGGCATGGGCGGGGCCGGCATCGGCTACGTGATCGGCGGAAGCGTACTCGTCGGCACGGTGGCGAGCGTCTACGGCGGTTACGTGGCGGACCGCGTGACGAAGATCAACCTCATCGTCGCGCTCGACACCGCGATCGTCCTGCTCTACCTCAGCCTCACGGTCCTCCACGACCCGTTGAGCGTCACGGCCGTCCTGCTGCTGACCAACGTCGCCTCCTCGACCATGGGCGTCGCGGGCAGTGCCCTGCTCTCCGAGCTGGTACCGCCCGAGAACCGCACCAAGGTGTTCTCGCTGCGCTATTCGCTGCAGAACATCGGTGCGGCGGTGGGCCCCTTCCTCGGTGTCGCCACCGTGGCGGTCGGTTCGGGCGGGCCGTTCGTCCTCAGCGCCGGCATCATCGGCGCGTCCCTGCTGCCCCTGGTGATCTTCCGCCGCCGGTTCGTGCCGGACGTGAACGCGACGCCGGCCGCGGCCGCGGAAGAGCAGGCCGAGGAGGAGACGCCCAGGTTCCGCGACGTGCTGCGGACCATGCGATCGGACCGGCGCCTGGCCTACTTCACCATCGGCGGTGTTCTCAGCATCGTGGTGTACGGGCCACTCCTGACCTTCATGTCGCAGTACCTCGTCCTGGTGGAGGACCGCGATGTCGCCTACCGGCTGGTCGCCTACATCTCGGCCGCCAACGCGGCGGTGGTCATCACTTCCCAGTACGTCCTCGGCAGCCGGCTGAAGCAGGACACCCTGCTCAAATGGCTGACCCTCGGGACGGCGGCCTTCGCGGTGGGGCTGCTCGCGATGTCGCTCTCCACGAACGCGGCCGTCATCGTCGCCGCCGTGGTGGTCTTCAGTCTCGGCGAAGTCATCGTGGTGCCCGCGGAGTTCACGTTCATCGATTCCATCGCCCCCGAGAATCTGCGCGGCAGCTACTTCGGCGCACAGAACCTGATCCATATCGGCATCGCGTTGGGCCCGATTCTCTGCGGATTCCTCCTCCAGCACTTCGCGCCCGTCGTCATGTTCTACGTCCTGGTCGCCGTCGTGGTCGCCAGCTGGTGGTTCTACGTCATCGGATGCCTGGCCACGGTGGCCTCCGGTGCGGCCGTGAAGGCGGGGAGTCCGGTATGAGTTTCGACGAGATCACACGCAAGACGTACTGCCCGTTCGCCAAACCGTCGCAGATGGGCCCCGGCGTCACCATCGCCACGGCCGACATCGAGAAGGAACTCACAGGGCATCGGGAAGTCATCGCGGACTTCTTCCGCACGGCCGACGAGCGCGCACGTGACGGGATGATCGTCACTTTCGAGGACCCGTCCCTCGGTGTCACGCTGGACGCGCTGGTGAACCTGACACGACGCTTCTACGCGACACTCACCGACCTCTTCCCGAGCGTCTACATTCCCGACGATCCGCAGCCGGACCAGAGATGGTACGCGATGATCGAAGGCGAACTGTTCTTCGTGGTCTCCTTCGCCCCCTGCTATCCGGACACCTCGCCGAGACACACCTACGGCGATCAGCGCACCTATTTCCTGCTGCAGCCGGCCAGCACGTTCGAGCGGCACTCCAAGGCCATCGACCGCCAACGGGTGGGAATCAACCGGGCGTTCGCCGCGGTCGGCAGACCATACGACGCGCGCCTGGCAAACGTGGAGAACGACATGTTCAAGGCCGTCATGCCGATCGACCCCATCGACCGGCACATCCCGTGGTGGTCCCCGGAAGGCGCGCACGGCGACGCGGCAGAGAAGTAACTGGACCTTTCCTCGAAGCCCGTAGAAGAAATGAGACGCCAGTGAACGAGTATCGCGGAATCCTGAGCTACGAACTGTCGACCGAGGAGACATCCGCCATCGAGCAACTGCTCGCCGACCCGAAGGTCACCCACCGCGACCCCGGCGGACAGGACTTCCACAACGACGCCTGGGAACTGGTCACGCGGGTACCGGTCGGATTGCGCCGCTTCCTGGAGGACTTCCGGCGCAACGACTCGGCCGCCGCCTTCCTGCTGCGCGGCTTCGGCGTCGACGACACGGCGGTGGGCCCGACCCCGCGGAACTGGGCCGAGGCGGCGGCCGCCGGCCGTACCCGCCGGGAGGAGCTCTTCCTCGCGGTGATGGGCAAGTGCCTGGGCGAGGTGTTCAGCTGGCCCACGCTGCAGTCCGGGCGCATGATCCAGAACGTGCTGCCCATCGCGGGCGAAGAGGCCCAGCAGAGCGGCCACGGCAGCGACGTGCTGCTGGAATGGCACACCGAGGACGCCTTCCACCCCTACCGCTGCGACTATCTCGCCCTCTTCGGCGTACGCAACCACGACCGGGTCCCGACGACCCTGGCCTCGGTCCGGGAGGTGACCCTGTCGGCGGAGGTACGCCAGGTGCTGGCCGAGCGGCGCTTCTACATCCTGCCCGACGACGAACACCTGCGTCAGCTCGCCGTTCAGCGGCCCAACGACCCCGGACTGCTGCGCATGCGCGCGATGAGGGACCACCCCGAGCCGGTCGCCGTGCTCTTCGGCGCCGCGGACTCCCCCTACCTGCGCATCGACCCGTACTTCATGCGCTGCGTCGACGGTGACGCCGTGGCAGAGGTGGCCCTCAAGGAGTTGGTCGCGGAACTGGAGCGGGCCCAGCAGGACGTGGTGGTCGACGCGGGCACGCTCCTGGTCGTCGACAACTACCTCGCGGTGCACGGCCGTCGGGCCTTCACGGCACGCTACGACGGGACCGACCGCTGGCTGCAGAAGGCGGTCATCACCCGGGACCTCCGCAGGTCGCGGGGCACGCGGGACTCCGCCGCCGGCCGCCTCGTGGTCTGACCGCGATGCGGAGCCGGCCGACGGTCCTTCACGACGGCGGCCGCACGAGCCGCCGTCGCGAACACCGCGGCCGAGTCGAGACCCCTCCCCCTGCCCGCCATGAGGCAGCACACCATGAAGGACCGCTATGAGTGTTCTGGAAGACAGCATGCTGAAGGACCGCGTTCTCGAGGACGGCGTTCCGCAGGAGGACGGCGTCCTGGAAGCCCCGGACGGCAAGGCGTGGTTCCGGACCATCAAACGATGCGCGAACCCACGCGTCAGGCTGCTCTGCTTTCCCCACGCGGGCGGGGCCGCGAGCTTCTTCCGCGACTGGGCGGACGGCGTTCCGGACGGCGTGGAGGTCGTGGCCGTCCGCTACCCCGGCCGCGAGGACCGCATCTTCGATCCGATGGCCGACTCCCTGGAGGAGATGGGGCGGTTCGTGGCGGACGCGTGCCGTCCGTTCCTGGACACCCCGCTCGCCCTGTTCGGTCACAGCATGGGCGCGTCCGTCGCCTACGAGACGGCGCTGCGCCTGCGGGAGGAAAGCGGCACGTCGGTCACCGCGCTGTTCGTGTCGGCCCGCACGGCTCCGGGACAGCAGTTCCCCCGTCCCTTCACCTACACCGCGGTCTCCGAACTCCTGGACCACGTAGGGACCTTGGGAGGGACCGACGAGCACGCCCTGCGCGACCCGGACATGCTGGACCTGGTACTTCCCTCCATCCGCGGCGACTACGACCTGGTGGGCAGGTACCGGGGCGCGGTCGATCAGGGCGCGCTCCACACGCCCGTCGTGGCGTACTTCGGGACCCGGGACCCACACGCGGGCAGGGAGGTCGTCGCACACTGGTCGGGCGTGACAAGCGGCAGCTTCTCCCTGCGCGCCTTTGACGGTGATCACTTCTATCTGCTGGACCACCGCCGCGAACTCCTCGCGGACATCTTCGCGCACCTGGAGCAGGTGGGGCGCGACCTTGACGCCGTCGCATGACGCCGCCCTCGGACGGCCGTGACAAAAACCTTTCCGGCGACGGTCGGCCAGCCCGTAGTCTGCTGCGTGTGACAGGCCACTTGGATGAGAACGGCGACAGCGAGGACGTCCCCTCCCCCGGGGAGGGCGTAGCCGACCAGGAGCGCTTCTACTGGGACAACCGGCGGCTCATCCAGGAGTTGGACGACGACGAGGCCGGACGGCGAGAGCGGCGCCGGCTGAAGATGGAAGAGCGGAAGATGCACCTGCGGGTCCGGATGCACCGCTACGCACGCCAGCAGGACCAGGGGCCGCTGCCGGAAGACCTCGTACTGCCACCACTCCAGAGCCAAGAGGACCCCTACGGCCACGATGTCATGGATCCCGACCACGAGCGGGGTTGACGGCCGCGGACCGCGTGCCCCGGCGAGCTGCAAGCCCACGCAGTCTCCTGGAACGCCTACCGCGGACGAGCAACACATTCCCCCCTGCCATGGAGCACCGATGTCTTCGATCAAGCAGTTCCAAGTCACCTTCGACTGTGCCGAGCCCGAGCGGGTAGGCCGCTTTTGGTGCGAGGTGCTGGGGTACGTCGCACAGCCCCCGCCGAAGGAGTTCGCCACATGGGAGGATTTCGAACGCTCCCGGCCGCCTGAGGACCAGGGTTCGTGGTTCGCGTGCTCTGATCCCACGGGGGTGGGCCCGCGGCTGTACTTCCAGCGCGTTCCCGAGGGCAAGGTCGTCAAGAACCGGGTGCATCTCGACGTGCGGGTCGGTACCGGGCTCGTGGGCGAGGAGCGCCTGGCCGCGCTTGAGGCCGAGTGCGCACGACTGGTCGCGCTCGGCGCGGTACGCGAGCGGCTGCTGCTCGCCGACGGCGTCAACGAGTCGTGCATCGGGATGCAGGACATCGAGGGCAACGAGTTCTGTCTCGACTGAACGGGACCCGGACCCGGACCCGGACCCGGATCGCGGGAAGCAGAGGAGACCATGTCCGCCACGGCGTTCATCTCGACGACCATTCCGTATGTCAATGCACAGCCGCACCTCGGACACGCCTTCGAGTATGTGCAGACCGATTCCTTCGCGCGGCACATGATGCGTCAGCGGGACGTCTTCTTCCTCAGCGGGTCGGACGAGAACAGCCTGAAGAACGTGCTGGCGGCGCAGCGCGAAGGAATCGAGACCCAGCAGCTCGTCGACCGCAACGTGCGCTACTTCGAGAGACTGATCGAAGCGCTGGGTATCGGCGTCGACCACTTCATCCGCACCAGTGTCAGCGCCGAACACATCGCCGGCGCAACGGAGATATGGAAGCGTCTGGAAGCCCGGGGCGACATCTACTCCAAAAATTACGAGGGGCTGTACTGCGTCGGCTGCGAACAGTTCTACGCACCCGCGGAGCTGGTCGACGGAAAGTGCCCGGAGCACCTCACCGTGCCCGAACTGATCAGCGAGCAGAACCTGTTCTTCCGGCTGTCCCGCTACGCCGAACCACTGCTGGCGGAGTTGGAGTCGGGCCGCATGCGCGTCTTTCCGGAGTCGCGGCTCAACGAGGTGACCAGCTTCATCCGTTCAGGGCTGGACGACATCAGCATCTCGCGGTCCGTCCAGCGCGCCCGCGGCTGGGGCATTCCCGTGCCGGACTCGGACTCCCAGGTGATGTACGTCTGGATCGACGCCCTCACCAACTACGTGAACGCGCTCGGCTGGACCCGGGACACGGAGAACTACCGGCGGTTCTGGGTGGACACGGACAAGCGGGTCCACGTCATGGGCAAGGGCGTGCTGCGCTTCCACGCCGTGTACTGGCCGGCCATGCTGCTGTCGGCCGGGCTGCCGCTGCCCACCGAGGTCGTCGTGCACGGCTACATCACCAGCGCCGGCCAGAAGCTCAGCAAGAGCCTCGGCAACGCCGTCGACCCCATGGACCTGGTCGAGCGGTACGGACAGGACGCGGTGCGCTATCTCCTGCTCGCCGACTTCTCCCCCTTCGGGGACGGAGACTTCAGCGAGGAGCGGCTGGTCTCGCGGTACAACACCGACCTCGCAGGCGGCCTGGGCAACCTGGTCAGCCGCATCACCGCGATGACCGTCCGCTACCGCGACGGTGCGCTCCCCGCGAGCGGCGCCCTGGACACGCCGGAGACCGCGCTCGTGGAGCAGGCGCTGACCAGCACCGCCGAGTCGCTGAGCGCGATGGACCGCTACGACCACCGCGAGGCGCTGGCCCGCGTCTGGGACCTGGTCCGCAAGGCCAACGCCTATGTGGACGAGCGGGCGCCCTGGCACCTGGCCCGCTCCGCCGAGCAGGGTGACACGGAGGCGGCACGGTCCCTGGACACCGTGCTGCACCAGACGTACCTGGTGGTCCGGCGACTCGGCGTGCTGCTGCGGCCGTTCGTCCCGGACGCGTCCGCCCGGATCCTGACGGCCCTGAACGAGGACCCGCAGCTACAGGAGAAGGACCTGTCGGCGGACCCCTCCGGCCGCGAGATCGAGAAGGCTCCGCCGCTCTTCCCCAGGCTCGAAGTCGCCTGAGCACAACACCGGACCGCCCGGGGGGCGGCATGGTCGTCACCGCCCGGAGCGGTCCGGCCGTCGTGTCACGGCCGACCGGGTGACCGGGTGACCGGGTGACCGGATCGGTCCGCCCCCGGACCCGATGAGGTCTGTCGTCGCCTCGGTCGGGTCGGTCAGGGTGGGAGCATGACCCGAGCACTGATCGTCATCGACGTACAGGAATCCTTCCGCGCCCACCCCCTGTGGAAGACCATCTCCGATCCCGGGATCGCCGACCAGGTGAACCGGCTGGTCCGGCTCGCCCGGCACGCGGGCGACCTCGTGGTGTGGGTGCTGCACACCGAGCCCGGCAGCGGCGGAGTGTTCGACCCCGCCCTCGGTCATGTCCGGTTGCTGGAAGAGCTGCGCCGCGAGGATGGCGAACCGCTGGTCCACAAGACGGCCCACAACGCCTTCACCACCACCAACCTGCAACAACTGCTCACGGAGCGCGGCGTAAGGGAGCTGACCGTCTGCGGCATCCGCACCGAGCAGTGCGTGGAGACCACCACACGCCTCGCGAGCGACCTCGGCTACCGGGTCACCTTCGTCACCGACGCCACCGCCACCCATCCCATCCCGCACCGTGACGCCCCCGCCGACCAGAGCGTCGACGACCTCCTGTCGGACCCCCGCACCCTGGGCGCGGCGGAGGTCATCCGGCGCACCGAGTACGCCCTCGCCGGGCGCTTCGCCACCATCGCCACCGTCGACGAACTGGAGTCCTCGGCCGGGCGTCGGGCATGATGACCGGATCGTGAGCCACATCGTCTTCTTCCTGGTGCCCGGGGTCCATCTGCTGGACCTGGCCGGCCCGGCGCAGGTCTTCTCCACCGCCGCCGGTCTCGGGCACCCCTACACGCTCACCTATGTCGCCGAGCAGACACTGGTGACCACGGCGCAGGGGCTGCCCGTGACCGCCCGGCTCGACTGGCCGGACCTGGGACCGGACGATCTGATCGTGGTCCCCGGCTGGCGGGCCGTCACCCTGGCCGGCGGCCCCGCCATCGGCGCCCCGGCCCTGCGCGCGCTGGCCGAGCACCGGGCCCGGGGCGGCACCGTCGCCAGTGTCTGCGCGGGGGCCGAGGCGCTCGGGCGCGCCGGCCTCCTCGACGGCCGCCGGTGCACCACCCATCACGACGTCCAGGACGAACTCGCACGCCGCTACCCCCGCGCCGAGGTCGTCCGCGACGTCCTCTACACCACCGACGACCGGGTGGTCACCTCGGCCGGCATCGCCAGCGGCATCGACCTGGCCCTGCATCTGGTCGCCGGCCGGCACGGCCCCGCCGTGGCCGCCCGGATCGCCCGGGAAATGGTCGTCTACACGCGGCGCAACGGTCATGAAGCCCAGGCCAGCGCCATGCTCCGGCACCGGTCCCATCTCGACGACACCGTGCACCGGGCGCAGGATCTACTCGACGCCCGCTTCGACCGCTCACTGCCGCTGCCCGACCTGGCCGCGGCCGTGGGGGTCAGCGAACGCACCCTCACCCGCCTGTTCACCCGCGCGACCGGCGGTCTCACCCCGCTGCGCTACCAGCAGGCCCTGCGTCTCGAACGCGCCGAGCATCTCATCGGCCACGGCACCACGATCGAGGCCGCCGCCCGTGCCGTCGGCTTCGAGGACGCCCGGATGCTGCGGCGTCTGCGGGCCCGCGAGAACGCCACGGCATCCTGACGGCCGGCCCCGCCGGGCCGGCCCCGTTCACAGGTCGTCCGGTGTGCCGAGACCGGTCAGTGCGCCGACCGGGTCCAGGTCCGGGGTGCCGCGGGGCCACCAGTCATCCTGGCCGGGCTCCGACTCGTAGGCGTACCACAGCCCGTCGCGGCCGAGCCGGAGCTGGACGTGACCGAGCGGGTGGGTGAGGTGGTTGCGCCAGGGGCGGAACGCCGGGAGGTCGGCGGCGAGCAGCAGGGGGCGGGCCCGGTCGAACCGTCCGGCGGGCGGGTCCCACGGTTCCTCCAGCACGGCCAGTCCCTCCAGGCCGCCCTGTCGCCAGGCGGCGACGGCCCGCGCGAGGTCGGCCTGGGTGCGGTGCACGGCCGTGGCGAGCGTGGCGTACAGCGTGCGGGTGGCCGCCGTGAGGCCGGAGCCGGGGCGCGCCGCGGCGAGCCGCACCGCGTCCTGCCACAGGGACAGCTCGCCCACCGGGTCCCGGCCGGTGCCGAGCAGCGCGTGGGCACGAGCGGCGGCGTCTGTCGCCAGTTGGTCCAGCGCGAAGGGGTCCGGGCCGCCGGGCGCCGCCGGGTACGCGGGCGGCTGCTCCGGGTGCGGGGGTATCGGCAACGGCGGTGGCAGGCGCGGGAGTTCGCGCTCCGCGAAGGCGTCTGTGGCGCGTACACCGGGCAGGGTCTCCGGCTGCCGCTCCCGCGCCGCACGGGCCGCGCGCGCGGCGCTGCGGCGGGACAGCGCGTCGAGCAGGCTCTTCTCGCCGCGGCCGCGCAGCAGGAGCAGGACGAAGGGGTCGGCGTCGAGCAGACGTGCCGTCTGGTAGCAGAGGGCGGCCGCGTGTTTGCAGGGGTGGCCGGTGTCCGGGCAACTGCAGTGGGGGGCGAGATCACCGGGGCCGGGGAGCAGTGGGACACCGCAGTCGGCCAGCGAGTGCGGCAGTTCCTTGTCGAGCAGGGCCGCGATGTGGCCCGGCCGGTCGACCGCCGCGTCCAGGAAGCGCGCCCAGTCCTCGTCGTCCAGCGTGCGCACCCGCACCTGGACGCGGTACGGCCGAGGCCGGCTCCCCCGCACATACGCCAGCACGAGTCCCGGTGTCACGGTGATGGCGTCGACGTGTCCTTGGTCCGCGTAACCCCTGCCGCGCACCAGCCGCTTCGGGTCGAGCGCGCCTTCCTCCAGCGCCTCGACCCAGGCATTGCCCCACCAGGTCCCGGCGAACGCCGCGTCTGATCCGGCGGCCTCGCGGGTCGCCAACGCCGGGAAGGTACGCCGCAGTTCGCCGTCGCGGTGCGGTGTCGCCATGGTGGACGGCAGACGCGGAGCGGATGGCTCAGGG
Organism: Streptomyces sp. NPDC051452; assembly: GCF_044454765.1. Taxonomy (NCBI): domain Bacteria; kingdom Bacillati; phylum Actinomycetota; class Actinomycetes; order Kitasatosporales; family Streptomycetaceae; genus Streptomyces; species Streptomyces sp. NPDC051452. The sequence continues at coordinate 271,844 of NZ_JBITEB010000006.1, read as the reverse complement.
ACCGGGTCCTCGAAGGCCAGGGCCTCGTACACCTTGATCTCGGACGCCGGAGCCATGAGCGCCGGAGCCTCGGACGCCGGAGCCTTGGACGCCGGAGCCTTGGAAGCAGAGGGCGCCTGGTCGGCCGGCCGCGCCGAAGATGCCGAAGACACGGCCGCCGCATACGCGGATGCCCAGGTCGACGTCTCGGAGGACTCCGTCGTGGGCGGCGTTTTCGAGGCATCGGAAGCCGATGGCGGGGACGCGGATGCCGGGGGCTGGGACGCCGAGGCCTCGGGCGCCGGAGGTGGGGGAGGCTGCGCCGTGCTGGGGGTGTCGCCGCTCGGTTCCTCGGGTTCGGCCGGGTTGTCGACCCAGGTGGGCATGCGGAAGGCGTTCGCCAAGTAGTGCCGCATGTCCTGGGCGGCCTTGGCCCGCGGGGGCCGGTGCTGCTGCCCGGCCGTGGACGAGCCGTCCGACGCGCGCTTGCCGGGGCGCGCGGACGCGTGTCGCTCGCGCCGGGGCTCCGGCCTCTTCTCGCGCAGGGCCTCGCGCCGGGCCGCGCGGAGTGCCTCCCGGGCGGCGTCCCCGGGGCGGCGGGCGTTCGCGGTCTCGCCGGTACCGGTCTCCGCGGTCTCTCCGGAACGGGTCTTCTGGGGCTCTCCGGAGCCGGTCTGCGGAGTTTTCTCCGGTGCCGGAACGTCCGCGTCGGCCGGCGGCTCGTCGGTGTCGTCACCGCGTACGGCGGCGGACCTGAGTGCCGCTCGCGTCCTGTCGCCGGGCCTGGGCTCGCAGCCGTCGGGGTGTTGCGTGGCGGTCTCGGCGGGGTGCCGCGGTTCCCGTGCCGCACCGGAGTCCGCCTCCGGCGGCGCGGCCTGCGCCGGCCCGGCCGTGCCGTCGCGCTCGGCCTCGGCCCGTTCACGCGCTGCCCGCAGGGCCTCGCGGGCGGCGTCGCCGGGGCGGGAGGGGCCCGGGCTCGTCATGGCGTCCTCCGCAGCGAGACGAGGTCGGACAGTTCGCGGTCCGTCAGTTCGGTGAGTGCCGCCTCGCCGGAGCCGAGGACGGCGTCGGCCAGTGCGCGCTTGGCGGTGAGCATCTCCGCGATGCGGTCCTCGACCGTGCCCTCGGTGACCAGGCGGTGCACCTGGACGGGCTGGGTCTGGCCGATGCGATAGGCGCGGTCGGTGGCCTGTTCCTCGACGGCCGGGTTCCACCAGCGGTCGAAGTGCACCACGTGACCGGCGCGGGTGAGGTTCAGGCCGGTGCCGGCGGCCTTCAACGACAGCACCAGGACCGGAGTCTCACCGCTCTGGAAGCGGTCGACCATGCGCTCGCGCTCGGGGACCGGTGTGCCGCCGTGCAGCAGGTCCACGGGGACCGCGCGGGCCGACAGATGGGCGGTGATCAGCCGGGCCATGCCGACGTACTGGGTGAAGACCAGGGCCGAGCCGTCCTCGGCGAGCAGCGTGTCCAACAGCTCGTCCAACAGGGCCAGTTTGCCGGAGCGCACGGCGAGCCGGTCGGGGTGCGCCTCCTCCTTCAGATAAAGCGCCGGATGATCGCAGATCTGCTTGAGGGCGCCCAGGAGCTTCAGGACCAGGCCGCGCCGGCCGATGCCCTGCGCGGTCTCGATCGCCAGCATCGATTCGCGCACCACGGCTTCGTACAGGGCGGCCTGTTCCCGGGTGAGCGGCACCGGGTGGTCCGTCTCGGTCTTGGGCGGCAGTTCGGGGACGATGCCCGGGTCGGACTTCTTGCGTCGCAGGAGGAAGGGGCGGACCAGCCGGGCCAGGCGCTCCACCGCCTGGGCGTCCTCGCCGTTCTCCACCGCGCGGGCGTGCCGGGCGCGGAAGGACTTCAGGGGGCCGAGGAGTCCGGGGGTGGTCCAGTCGAGCAGCGCCCACAGCTCGGAGAGGTTGTTCTCCACCGGGGTACCGGTGAGCGCCACGCGCGCGGGTGCCGGGATGGTGCGCAGCGCCTTGGCGGTGGCCGAGTAGGGGTTCTTCACGTGCTGGGCCTCGTCGGCGACGACCATGCCCCAGGGCCGCTCGGCGAGGTGGGGGGCGGTGGCGCGCATGGTGCCGTAGGTGGTGAGGACGAAGCCGCCGTCGAGGCCGTCCAGGGTGCGGTCGGGGCCGTGGAACCGGCGGACGGGCACGCCGGGGGCGAACCGGTTGATCTCCCGCTGCCAGTTGCCGAGCAGGGAGGCCGGGCAGACGACGAGGGTCGGCTCGGTGCGGGCCCGCTTCAGGTGCAGGGCGATGAGCGTGACGGTCTTGCCGAGGCCCATGTCGTCGGCGAGGCAGCCGCCGAGCCCGAGGGAGGTCATCAGGTCGAGCCAGGCGAGGCCGCGCAGCTGGTAGTCGCGCAGGGTGGCGGCGAGACCGGCGGGCGGGTCGGCGGGGCGCAGCCCGGCCGTGAGGCGGTCGCGGAGGGTGGCCAGGGCGCCGACGGGGACGGCCTCGACGGTCTCGCCGTCGATCTCGGCCTCGCCGGTGAGCGCGACGGACAGGGCGTCGACCGGGTCGAGCAGGCCGAGTTCGCGTTTACGGGCCTTGCGGACGAGAGCGGGATCGACCAGCACCCAGCGGTCCCTGAGCCGTACGACGGGTCGGTGGGCCTCGGCGAGCGCGTCCATCTCGGCCTCGCTGAGCGGTTCGCCGCCGAGGGCCAGTTGCCAGCGGAACCGCAGCAGGTCCTCGCTCTCCAGATAGCCGGTGCCGTCGGTCGCCGAGCCGGGGGCCGGGCGGACCACGGCGGCGGCGGTCAGGTCGCGGGCGAGGTCCCGGGGCCAGTGCACGGCGACCCCGGCGGCGGCGAGGCGGCCGGCCGCGGCGCCGAGCAGCTCGCCGAGCTCCTCCTCGGACAGGGCGAGGACGTCGGGTACGTCCTGTCCGGTGAGCCGGTCCAGGGGCGGCCACACGCGGGCCGCACGCCGGACGGCCAGGGCCGCGTCCACGCGCGCGCGGGTCCCGAACGTGGTGTCCGCCTCCCCCGACCACAGGGCCGCGGCGTCGGCCACCAGGGTGGGGTCGGCGAGGCTGTGCACCTGCACGATCGCCGCTCCGGCGGCACGCGCGCCATCGATCGCGCCCGCGTCGAAGACGTCGGAGGCGGACAGGTCCAGGCGCAGCGAGATCCGCACGCCCGCGTCCATGCCGGCGGCGACCTCGGCCGCCCACTCCTGGGCCCGTGGCAGGGCCTGGGGCTCGCGGGCGGCAAAGGGCCGGCCGGAAGTGTACGGGGCGGCGGGGGTGCGGGGCAGGGTGTCGGCGACGGCGTCGACGAAGGAGCGGATGAGTGCTTCCGGCGCGGGCAGCCTGATCGGGCCGGGGTCCGGGAGGGGCACCGCGTGGCCCTCCGGGGGCAGGGCGGCGGCGACGGCGCGCAGGTGGGCGATGTCGTCGGGTTCCAGGGGGCCGGCCCGCCAGGCGTCGTGGCCGCTCGGGGTCAGGCCCGGCAGCAGGCGGCCCCGGGCGACCAGGCGCAGGGCGTGCAGGGCGGCGGCGCCCCAGCAGGCCGTGGCGGGGTGGGCGGCCGGGTCGCGCCGGGCGCGGACCAGCAGGGGAAGGGCCTGGGCGAGCGGCAGGGTGAGCGCGGGGACCTGGCGGCGGCGGACACCGGCGCCGTGCCGTCGTACGACCGTCAGTTCGGTGGCGCTGCCGCCACCGGTACCGGCCTCGGTGTCGCCTACGGCGGGCAGGGGGCCGCCGTCGGGATCCCAGAAGGCGACGCGGCCCTCGCGCGGGAGGGGTGCGGGCAGGTACACGCACGCGAGGCGCACCGGGACCGGGATGCCGGTCCCCTCCGGTTCCGCCGTGCGCCGTGTCACCGTGGCCGTGCCGCCACTCATACGTCCTGCCACCTCCCGCCCGTACGTCGGATCAGACGTCTTCGACTCTACGGGCGGGGTCTGACAATCGGCTCCGGCCACCGGCCGGGGGCCAGACTCACGGCACCGTGCGGGAGACGACGAAGACCATCGGCCTCTGCGGGTCGGACAGGTTCACGACGACGTCCTGGGTGGGCGCCGGGTTCTTCTGCCGGTGGGTGAGGCCCAGCCAGGGGCCGGGTCCGGTGAAGTCCCAGCCGCTGACCTTCCGGTCGCGGGCGCCGATGACGATGTCGTCCTTCTTCAGTTCGTCCCGCCGGGCGCCCATGGACTGGAGGAAGCCGTCGAGTCCGGCCTGGTTGGTGCGGAACTGCACGTAGAGGCGGCTGGTCTTCCAGTTGTTCGTCTCGTAGTAGGCGATGTCCTCGGCGGGGTGCGGGACGGTCACCTGGTAGAGGCGGCGCTGCACCTTCGACGGCCAGCCCGCGGTCAGGCCGGTCGCGGAGTACTTGTCCTCCTTGTCCTTGCCGCTGTTGCGGCTCTGGTTCGCGGAGATCACCAGATAGCCGGCCGGGACGCCGATGAGCAGGACGATGATCAGCAGTGTGAGGGCGCGGCGCCTGGCCTTGTGCCGCGGGTCCTCCGCCGGGCGGCGCGGCTCGTCCGGCGGGCCGCCCTGGTGGGGCAGCGAGGGGGTCATGCGCTGTCCCGGTCGCGGCGGGTCTGGGTGTACCGCTCGTAGCGTTCGTGGCGCTCCACCCGGCGCCGCTTGGCGCGACGGAAGCGGCGGGCGACCAGCCGGGCCAGGTCGGCGGCGCCGACCATGCCGGCCTCGGGGCCGAGCTGGGCGCGGGTGATGCGGGCCTCCGGGCGGTAGCCGCGGCCGGTGAGGTGGCGCTTGAAGGCGTCGCGGGCGGGGCCGATGAGCAGGTCGTCGGCGGCCGAGACCCCGCCGCCGATCACGAAGCAGGACGGGTCGAGCGCGGCCGCGAGGTTGGCGATGCCGACGCCGAGCCACTGGCCGATGTCCTGGAGCAGCTCCACGCACATGGCGTCGCCCTCGCGGGCCAGCTCGGTGATCATCGGGCCGGTGATGTCGCCGATGTTGCCCTTGACGTGCTCGATGATCCCGTAGGCCACCGGGGAGTCGGCGACGGCCAGCTCGCGGGCCTCGCGGACGAGGGCGTTGCCGGAGCTGTACTGCTCCCAGCAGCCGCGGTTTCCGCATGGGCAGCGGTGGCCACCGGGCACGACCTGCATGTGGCCGAACTCTCCGGCGACGCCGAACTTGCCGCGCTTGACCTGGCCGTCCTCCAGGATGGCGCCGCCGATGCCGGTGCCGAGGGTGATCATGACGAGGTGGTCCTCGCCGCGGCCGGCGCCGAAGCGCCACTCGGCCCAGGCGGCGGTGTTGGCGTCGTTGTCCACGAGGACCGGTACGGACAGGCGGCTGGCGAGGCGGTCCCGCAGCGGTTCGTTGCGCCAGGACAGGTGCGGGGCGAACAGGACGCGGTTGCGGTCGGCGTCGACCCAGCCGGCCGCGCCGATGCCGACCGCGTGCACGTCGTGCCGGTCGGAGAGGTCCAGGACCAGTTCGGCGATGGTGTCCTCGACGACCTTGGGGCTCTTGGACTTGTCCGGGGTCTCCGTGCGGAGCTTCTCCAGGATGTTGCCGTCGGCGTCCACGACGCCCGCCATGACCTTGGTGCCGCCGATGTCGATACCGACCGTCGGAACGCGGGGCGCGGTCAGGTGGGAGCGGCGCTCGCGGGTGCCCACGGTACGGAGGACCGGGGCGCGGCGGGAACCGATGGGGGCGGTGAGGTCGCGGTAGGTGCTCATCGTTGGACGATTCTGCCGCACGCTCACGCTGGGTGCTGCGCGGGGGAGAAGACGGAGGTGCGCACGCGGCGCGCCGCCGAGGTGGGGGGTGGTCTGGTTCCGGGGGGGGCGGGCAGGGTCTGGGGCGAGGGGCCGGTCCGGTGCAGGGGGCGGCGCCCGGGACGGGGAGGCCTCGGGGCGGGGGCGGGCGATCAGGTGTCGGGGAGGCGGACGGACTCCTGGGGCGTTCACTTTCCGGGGCCGGGGGCGGCGAACCGGGTGGCCGGCGCGCGCCGCCGAACCGTGCCCGGCCGGGTGGGGGTGCGAGGCCACACCCCCACCCCACCCGCGCTCACAGCCCTACGCCCGCCGCAGCTCGTGCCGTAGTGCTTCCAGGTCGGAACCGCCCGCCATCTGTCGGGTCAGCTCGTCCAGGGTGATCTCGTCGCGGGTGTAGTGGCCCACCATGGTTCCGCGTCGCAGCAGGATGAATCGGTCTCCCACCAGGTACGCGTGATGCGGGTTGTGGGTGATCAACACAACGCCCAGGCCCTCGTCGCGTGCCGCGGCCACATATTTCAGCACCACACCGGACTGCTTCACTCCCAGTGCCGCCGTCGGCTCGTCCAGCACCAGGACCTTGGCGCCGAAGTGGACCGCCCGGGCGATCGCCACGCACTGGCGCTCGCCGCCGGAGAGGGTGCCGATGGGCTGGTCGACGTCCCGGAGGTCGATGCCCATGCGGAGCAGGGCCTCGCGGGTGGTGCGGCGCATGAGGTCGATGTCGAGACGCTTGAAGGGCCCCCTCCCCCTGCGCGGCTCGGAGCCGAGGAAGAAGTTGCGCCAGACCGGCATGAGGGGGACGACCGCGAGGTCCTGGTAGACCGTGGCGATACCGCGGTCCAGGGCCTCGCGCGGTGAGGACAGGACGGTCTCCTCGCCGTCGATGCGCAGGGTGCCGGCGTCGTGCCGGTGCAGACCGGCGATCGTCTTGATCAGCGTCGACTTGCCCGCGCCGTTGTCGCCGAGGACACAGGTGATCTCCCCGGCGTGCACCGCCAGCGAGACGCCCTCCAGGGCACGGACGTTGCCGTAGCGCTTGCCGACGTCGGTCAGCTCGACCAGCGCCGCGCCTCCCGCCGTCCCGGAGGCGCCCACAGCCTCAGTGGTCTCAGCGGTCTCAGCCGTGTCAGTCGTCTCGCTCACTTCGTCGCCTCCGCGCGCTTGCGGACCCAGGCGTTGAGCAGGGTCGCGAGGAGCAGCATCGCTCCGAGGAAGAACTTGAACCAGTCGGGGTTCCACTCGGCGAAGACGATGCCCTTGCTGGTCATGCCGAACAGCAGGGCGCCCACGGCCGAGCCGACCGCGCTGCCGTAGCCGCCGGTGATCAGGCAGCCGCCGATGACGGCCGCGATGATGTAGATCAGCTCGTTGCCGACGCCCTCGCCGGACTGGACGGCGTCGAAGGAGAAGAGCAGGTGCTGGCCGGAGATCCAGGCGCCGAGGGCGACGCCCATGTAGAGGCCGATCCTGGTCCTGGCCACCGGGACGCCGACCGCGCGGGCGGCGTCCGCGTTGCCGCCGACGGCGAAGATCCAGTTGCCGACGCGGGTGCGCAGCAGGATCCAGGACGCCAGGGCGACCAGGCCCACCCACCACAGGATGGTCACCTTGAAGTCGACGCCGCCGACGGTGAGCGTCGAGGCGAAGACGGCGTGGGCGGTGGAGAAGCCTTCCATGTCGGCGATGGTCTTGGTGGAGACCGTGCCGTCGATCAGCTTGGTGAAGCCGAGGTTCATGCCGGTCAGCATCAGGAAGGTGCCGAGCGTGACGATGAAACTGGGCAGTTTCGTGCGGGTGAGCATGAAGCCGTTGAAGGCGCCGACGGCCAGCGTGACCAGCAGGGACACACCGACGCCGACCCAGGTGTTGGCGGTCATCTGGTAGCTGAACATCGAGGAGACCAGCGCCGAGGACGTGACCATGACGCCCGCCGACAGGTCGAACTCGCCGCCGATCATCAGCAGGGCCACCGGTACGGCCATGATGCCGATGGTCGAGGAGGCGTACAGGACGGTGCTGAGGCTGGAGGCGCGCAGGAACCCGTCGGCGGCGACGGCGAAGAAGACGAAGACCGCGAGGGCGCCGACGACCGATCCCAGCTCCGGCCTGGAGAGCAGCTTCCGCAGCGGTGAACTCTGCAGAATCCTTTCGTCAGCGGTCGCGCTCATCGGGTGCCCCGCTCGGTGTACTCGGCCAGCGCGGACGCCTGGTCCCTGGTGATGATCTGCGGGCCGGTCAGCACCGGCTTGCCGCCGCCGAGGACGTCGCCGTTGTACTTGTACAGCCACAGCAGGTCGACCGCCTGGTAGCCCTGGAGGTAGGGCTGCTGGTCCACCGCGAAGCCGAGGGTGCCGTCCTTCAGTTCGGCGGCCACCTTGGCGTTGAGGTCGAAGGTGTCGATCTCGGCCTTGCTGCCCGCGTCCGTCCTCGCCTTCACGGCCGTGTCGGCGTAGGGGGCGCCGAGGGTGACGATGGCGTCCAGGGACGGGTCCGCCTGGAGCTTGGCGCCGATCGAGGACTGCACGTCGGGCATGCTGGTGCCGTTGACGTAAAGCTTGCGCAGGGTGCCGTGGAAGGTCTTGGCCACACCGTCGCAGCGCTGCTCGTGGCCGACGTTGCCCTGCTCGTGCAGGACGCACAGGGCCTTCTTCCTGCCGCGCTTGTTCAGCTCCTCGCCCACCGCCTCGCCGGCGATGGTCTCGTCCTGCCCGATGTGGGTGAGGGCGCCGAAGGCCTTGGACTGGGCCGAACCGGAGTTGACCGTGACCACCGGGATGCCGGCCTTCTCGGCGCGGGCCAGTGCGGCCTTCATGGCGTCCGGCTTGGCGAGGGTGACGATGATGCCGTCGACCTTCTTGTCCACGGCCGCGTCCACCAGCTGCGCCTGCTGCTGGGCCTGGTCGTCGTGCGAGTACAGGAAGTTGATGTTGTCCTTGACGGCGGCCTGCTTGGCGCCGCTCTGCACGATGTCCCAGAAGGTGTCGCCGTCTCCCGAGTGGGTGATCATCGCGAAGGTCCAGCGGGGCGTGTTCACCGCCGCCCTGCCCTGGGCCGCGGCGGCCTTGCGGGCGTCCTCGGCCCGCTTCCCGCCGGTGCTGCTGCACCCCGCCAGGGACATGGAGAGTGCCCCCGCCAGCGCTATGCCTACCCAGGTCCGAAACCGTGCCACGAGGCCGTGCCCTTCTCGCTGTGCTCTGCTCTGCTCCGACATGCGTAAGGGGCGGGCGACCTCACCGTCGGCGCGTCCCGGCGGCGTCCTCACCAGCCCCAAACACTTCAGTATCGAACACAGGGAACACCCATGACACGACCGGGGGACCCGTCACCGGTCAGATTGTCAGGTCATTGCGACGAATGCGGGCGGCGTCAGGGCCGTACGAGCAGCTGGAACTCGAAGGAGTAGCGCGCGGGGCGGTAGGTGTGGTCGCCGAACTCGACCGCGCGGCCGGTGTCGTCGAAGGTGGTGCGCTGCATGGTGAGCAGCGGGGCCCCCTCCGCCTCGGCGAGCCGGTCGGCCTCGGCGGCCGTGGCACCGCGCGCGCCGATGGACTGGCGGGCGCTGTGCAGGGTGATCCCTGCCGAGCGCATCAGCCGGTACAGGCCGGTGGCCTCCAGCTGGTCGGTCTCCAGGTCCAGCAGGCCGGTCGGCAGATGGTTGATCAGATAGGCCATGGGCTCGTCGTGGGCGAGCCGGAGGCGTTCGACGCGGTGGACGTCGGCGCCCTCGGCGACCCCGAGCGCGGCGGCGATCCCTGCGGAGGCCGGGACGAGGGAGTTGACCAGGACCTTGGTCGCGGGGCGCTGGCCCGCCGCCTCCAGGTCGTCGTACAGGCTGCTCAGCTCCAGTGGGCGCTTGACCCTGCTGTGCACGACCTGGGTGCCGACGCCCCGGCGACGGACGAGGAGCCCCTTGTCGACGAGCGACTGGATCGCCTGCCGGACCGTCGGCCGGGACAGGCCGAGCCGCCCGGCCAGCTCGATCTCGTTGCCCAGGAGGCTGCCCGGTGTGAGGCCGCCGTGCTCGATGGCCGCCTCCAGCTGCTGCGAGAGCTGGAAGTACAACGGCACCGGGGAGCTACGGTCCACACGGAGGTCGAGCGGCACGGTCGGGTCCACATCTGGTTTCGGCACGGCCCCGAGCGTAGTCCGGTGACGGGTTGACGGGAAGTTGTGTAGTCCGATTGTCAGGACATACGCATTGACAGGTCGGGGGGTGCGCCCTCACTTTGTTTCCATGCGCATCGGGGTCATCGGCACGGGCCGTATCGGCACCATCCACGCGAGCACGCTCAGCCGTCACCGCGAGGTCGGATCCCTGATCCTGACGGACGCGGATCCGGCGCGGGCGCAGGGGCTCGCGCACCGGCTCGGCGAGACGGCGGCGCCCGGCGTGGACGAGGTCTTCCGGTGGGGCGTGGACGCGGTGGTGATCACGGCGGCCACGGCGGCCCATGCCGAGCTGATCGGCCGGGCGGCCCGTTCGGCGCTGCCGGTCTTCTGCGAGAAGCCGATCGCTCTCGACCTGCCGGGCACGCTGCAGGCGCTGGCCGAGGTCGAGGCCGCGGGGACGGTTCTGCAGATGGGCTTCCAGCGCCGGTTCGACGCGGGCTACTCGGGTGCGCGGGAGGCGGTGCGCGCCGGACGGCTCGGGCGTCTGCACACCGTGCGGGCCATGACCTGCGACCAGTCCCCGCCGCCGGCACGGTGGCTGCCGCTGTCCGGCGGACTGTTCCGGGACACGCTGATCCACGACTTCGACGTGCTGCGCTGGGTGACGGGCCGCGAGGTGACCGACGTGTACGCCACCGGCTCCGACCGCGGTCCCGCGATGTTCCGCGAGGCCGGTGACGTCGACACCGGGGCGGCGCTGCTCACGCTGGACGACGGCACGCTGGCCACGGCGTCGGCGACCCGGCTGAACGGCGCGGGATACGACGTCCGCATGGAGCTGGCCGGCGAGCGGGACACGGTCGTGGTGGGTCTGGACGACCGTACGCCGCTCGCCTCCACCGAGCCGACCGGGCCCCCGCCCGCGGACAAGCCGTGGACGGGGTTCCTGGAGCGGTTCGGCCCCGCCTACGAGGCCGAACTGGCCGCCTTCGTCGAGGTGGTGCGCGGTGAGCGGGCCAATCCGTGCGACGGCGGCGAGGCGTTGCAGGCGCTGCGGATCGCCGAGGCCTGCGAGGTCTCCCGCCGGGAGCGGAGGCCGGTCGCGCTCACGGAGATCGCGGACCGGACCCGGCCCCTGCAGCAGTGAGCGGGCGGCCCTACCAGCGCACCGGCAGACTGCGCACCCCACGCATGAGCATGCCCGGCAGCCACTCCCCCGGCGCTCCGTCCAGGGCGAGACCGGGGGCGCGCTCCAGGAGCGTGCCGATCGCGGTACGGCCCTCCAGCCGGGCCAGGGGCGCTCCGAGGCAGAAGTGGATGCCGTGGCCGAAGGCGAGATGGCCGCGGGTGTCGCGGCGGATGTCGAAGCGGTCGGGATCGGCGTAGCGCATGCCGTCGCGCTGGGCGGCGGTGAGGCCGATCAGCACGTGTTCGCCCGGTCCGATCCTGGCGCCGGCGATCTCCAGGGGTTCGGCGGCGTACCGGAAGGTGGCGTTCTCCACCGGGCCCTCCCAGCGCAGCGTCTCCTCCACGGCCCCGTCGAGGAGGGTCGGGTCGGCGCGCAGCGCGGCCAGTTGGGCGGGGTGCGTGAGCAGGGCGAGGACACCGTTGCCGATGAGGTTGACCGTCGTCTCGTGTCCGGCGACGAGCAGGAGGAAGGCCATGCCCCGCAGTTCCTCCGCGGAGAGCCGGTCGCCGTCCTCTGCGGTGGTGCGGATCAGGTCGCCGAGCAGATCGCCCGTCGGGCCGGCGCGGCGCTTGTCCTCGATCAGTTCGGTGAGGTACTCGGCGAGGCGGACGACCGCGGCGTGTTCGGCGTCCGGGCCGGTCGGCGCGACCACCTCGGTGGAGATCCGGCGGAACTCCGAGCGGTCCATCTCCGGGACGCCGAGCAGTTCGCAGATGACCGCGATGGGCAGCGGATAGGCGAGGGAAGCGATGAGGTCGGCGCGGCCGCGCGGCAGCATCTCGTCGAGCAGGTCGTCGGTGATCCGCTGGATGCGCGGGCGCAGTTGCGCGACCCGGCGCGTGGTGAAGGCGCGGGTGACGAGGGCGCGCAGGCGGGCGTGCTGCGGTGGGTCGGCCGCCAGCAGGTGCTTGCCGATCAGCCGCTCCTCCAGAAAGGTCGCGCCGATCTTGGCGCCGTCCTTGGCCAGGCGGTGGTCGGCGAGGGCGGCCCGGGCCTCGTCGTACCCCACGACCAGCCAGGTCTCGTAGGCGCCCTCCGGTGTGTGGAGCCGGACCCGGTGGACGGGGCCTTGCTCGCGCAGCCGCGCGTACACCGGGTGCGGATCGCGCCGGAGTACGTCGCCGGACTGGGTCAGGTCGATCACGCTCTCCATGTCATCTCCTTGACGACTCCCCCGAGGCCCGGTGAGCGGCCGGTACCCGGACAACGCGCGCGGCGTGCGACTAGTGCCCGTCGCCGCTGTCGCCGTCGTCGTCTTCGAGCAGCCCGGCGTCGTACGCCAGCAAGGCGATCTGCACGCGGTTGTCGAGGTCGAGTTTGGCGAGGACGCGGGAGACGTGGGCTTTGACGGTGGCCACGCTCATGAAGAGTTCGGTGGCGATGCGGGCGTTGGCGAGCCCGCGGCCGACCGCGACGGCGACCTCGCGCTCGCGGTCGTTGAGCACCGCGAGCCGTTCACGCGCGCGTGCGTGCCGGGTGCCGGCCGCGGTGCCCGCGGCGTGCCGCATCAACTGGCGGGTGACGGCGGGCGAGAGGACCGGATCGCCCGCCGCGACCCGGCGTACGGCGGCCACGATCTCGGCGGGCGGCGTGTCCTTGAGGACGAATCCGGCGGCGCCCGCGCGCAGGGCCTGCAGCACCTGTTCGTCCGCGTGGAAGGTGGTGAGCACCACGACCTGCGGTGCGCCGGTGCGCGAGCGCAGCCGCTCGGTGGCGGTGAGCCCGTCGACCGACGGCATACGGATGTCCATCAGCACGACGTCCGGCCGGGTGCGCCGTACGACCTCCTCGGCCTCGGCGCCGTCGGCGGCCTCCCCGACGATCTCGATGTCCTCGGCCCCGCCCAGCATCAGCGCGAGTCCGGCCCGCACGAGGGGGTCGTCGTCGACGAGGAGCAGTCTGATCGGCGTCGTCGCAGTCATGGGCTCACGTAATCACGGTCGGGCGTTCGGCGGACGGCGCCCGCCGAAAGCCCCCGGCCCGCCCGCCCCGCGCACGGACCCCTCAGGGCTCCCCCCACGGCAGCCACGCGCGCACCTCGAAGCCGCCGTCGGGCGTGGTGCCGTGGTCGAGGTGACCGCCGGTCAGGGTGGCGCGTTCGGAGAGGCCGATCAGACCCTGGCCGGAGCCGGGGACGGGTGGCACCCGCGACGGCGGGGCGGGGTTGGCGACGGTGACGGTCAGGCCGTCGCCGGGGGTTCCGGTGAGGCGGACCGTGACCTCGGTGCCCGGGGCGTGCTTGCGGGCGTTGGTCAGGGCTTCCTGGGCGATGCGGTAGGCGGTGCGGCCGACGGAGGCGGGGACGGCGGCGGGATCGGCGACGCGGTGGTCGAGGCTGACCTTCATGCCCGCCTCACGGCTCTCGGCGACGAGGGCGTCCAGCGCGGCGAGCGTGGGCTGGGGGCGGCCGCCCGCCGCGTCGTCGGACTCGCCGGCCCGCAGCACGCCGATGATCTCCCGCAGGTCCTGGAGTGCCTCGTGGGCGCTCTCGCGGATGACCCCCGCTGCCCGCACGATCTCCTCCCGGGGCGCGTCCGGCCGGAACTCCAGGGCGCCCGCGTGCACGCTGAGCAGGGTGAGCCGGTGGGCGAGGACGTCGTGCATCTCGCGCGCGATGGCCTCGCGGGCCAGGCGCTGGGCCTGCTCGGCGCGCAGCCGTGCCTCGGTCTCGGCCCGGTGGGCGCGGTCTCTCAGGCTCAGCATCAGCATCCGCTTGGAGCGTACGAACATGCCCCAGCCGGTGATCGACACGGTGATCAGCGCGGTGAACGCGACGACGCCGGCGTAGGGCAGGTCCGGGTCGGGCCGCAGCCAGAAGAAGAGCGGGATCAGCGCGAGCTGGGCACCGCCGATCCAGGCGACGTAGCGGAAGGGCCGGTGCACGGCGAGCGTGAACAGGGCGACCATCGCCGCGCCGCCGGAGGTGTCGGACAGCAGGCCGACGGGGATCATCGCGACGGCCAGCCCGACCGGCCACCGGCGCCGCAGCCAGACCGCCACGCAGGACAGGGCGCCGAGCGTCTGGTCGAGGACGGCGAGGGAGTGCGGCAGGTCGCGTTCGTCGGGCAGGGACCGCGAGGCCACCAGGCCGATGACGACGGCCAGCAGGAAGCAGGAGAGGTCCACGGCCCAGTCGCGCGCGGTGCGTCGCGGCCGCCGCCCGGAGGCGCGGGCGTCCTGGTCCAGTTCGTGGATCAGTGCGGACGGGAACAGCCACCGGCGGCCCGTGAAATCCTGTGTCACCGCTACCGGCTCGTCATCGCTCACGGTCGACAAAACTACGCAGGGCCGCGGCCCGGGGCGGTGCCAAGCGCGGGATCACCGACCAAAGTCGTACCACTGTGGACTTTCGGTGGTGCGGGGCGGTGGTGCGGGGGCGCCGGGCAGCATCCCCGTGGGACAGTACGGGACGCGACCCCCGGCCGGACTCACCGCCGCCCGGGGGCCGGACGGCTCAGCAGCCGAAGTCGATCAGGTCGAACGTCGCGTAGTGGTCACCCGTGTAGTAGTCCTCCTGGCTCTCCTCACCGGTGACGATGCGCCGTGCACCGCGGGTGGAGGAGCCGGGGGTCTTGACCGTGTACTCGTGGTAGTAGCCCGACTGCCGGCTGGGCAGCACGCCTTCGCGGTTGGAGAAGACGATGCCGTCCTGGCTGTACGGGAAGGGGCCACCCTGGTCGATCAGGTTCAGGGTGTCGTCGGCCTGCGGCGGCAGGGCGCTTTGGCAGATGTCACCGACCGACGCCGCGGCGGCGTCCGCCGTCGTGGCGGAGACGGTGCCGCCGACCAGGAGAGCGGACAGGAGCGCGGCGGCGGCCGCGGTGCGGGTGGTTCGTGGGGGGAATCGCATGAGCCACATGATGACGCGCGTAGAGGTTGGCATGTCAACGACAAGGTTGAGGATTTACCCATCAAGTCCCCTGGAGCTTCACGGATTTAACCTGCCGCCCGGCGTCCCCACACCGCCCTCACACGATCCGGCGAGAGCCGTCCTCACACGGGGGGCCGGAGGGAGACGCCCGGGCCGGTGCCGCGTCCGGACCCATCGGTTCAGCCGGCGTTCGTGGAGAACAGTCCGCCGGTCGGGCCCTGCTTGTCGCCGCCCTGGGCCTTCTTCAGGGCGTTGGCGAGGCTCTCGATGGTGAGGGACTGCAGGATCACCCGGCCGTCGCCCTCCAGGGTCGCCAGGGACAGGCCCTCGCCGCCGAACACGGCGTTCATGATCCCCTGGCGGTTGAGGCCCCCGATCCGCTGGACGCCGTACCGGATGCCTTCCTCGAAGGCGACCACACAGCCCGTGTCGACCTCGATACGGCCGCCGAAGTCCGCCGGGTTCAGGTCGATGAAGTTGCCCGCCCCGGCGATGATCACCGTGCCGTGCCCGGTGAACTTCTCCAGGACGAAGCCCTCACCGCCGCTCATGCCGGTGCGCCCGCCGGCGAACGCGATACCGAAGTCGACGCTGGACTCGGCGGCCACGAACGCGTCCTTCTCCGCGAACCACGCTCGGGTGCCGTCAAGCTCCAGCGCGCGCATCTCGCCGGGCAGCACGCCGGCGAAGCCGACCGTGCCCTCACCGCCCTGGGCCGTGAAGTACTGGAAGGCCAGCGACTCGCCGGCGAGCATCCGCTGGCCGGCCTGCATGGCCGTGCCCATGGCCTGTCGCAGCAGGCCGCCCATGCCGCCGCCCGAGCCGCTCTGCTGCCCGCCGTTGCCCGACGGGCCGGACAGCCGGGTCTCCATGGTCACGTTCGTCGTCTTGAACAGGAACTTCCCGGCCTCGCAGTACACGGTCTGGCCGGGGTGCAGGTTGACGACCGCCATCTGCATGGCGTTGCCGACGATCTCTTGCTGAAGGGTCACATGGAAGAGAACGCGGGAGACGACGGGAAGAGTTCCGCGACCCGCGGACCTCGTTCGGGCGAATGACGCGTGGGGCACCCCGGTGCTGTCCGGCCGGGGTGCCCCACGCGCGCGTGGGGGCGGATCAGCCGCCCAGCTCCTGGTGGCGGGCGGCGAGCCGGCTCGCGCCCTCCTCGGTCAGGGAGCCGAACAGACGCAGCCGGGAGATGCCACCGTCGGGGAAGATGTCGACACGCGCGTGGGTGCCCACGGCCGACTCCGGCAGCACGAAGCGGTGGTTGGTGTCGGGCTGGAGGCGGGTGCGCGGCAGGATCTCGGTCCAGTCGCCGTCCTCCCCGTCCCGCACGGAGACCGAGGCCCAGCCGGCGCTGTTGCCCTTCAGATAGGCGGTGTCGATCTCGACCGCGCGGATCCGGGACTGGGACACCAGCCGGTAGGCGATCCAGTCGTTGCCCTGGTCCCGTCGGCGGCGCGTCTCCCAGCCGTCGTCCATCTTGCGGGAGCGGCCCGGCTGGATGGTGTTGGTGGGCGGGGAGTAGAAGCGGTTGGAGGCGTCCTCGACCTGGCCGCCGTTCTCCAGCGCGACCACGTCGAAGGTGCCGAGGACCGCCAGCCACCGCGGGTCGGGCACGACCTCGCCGTACACGCGCAGGCGCGCGACGCCGCCGTCCGGGTGCTGGTTGACGCGCAGGTGCGTGAAGCGCTGCTCGGCGGTGATCGCGAAGCCGTTCGCCGCGTGCCCGCCGACGGGGGTGCGCGGGACGAGGGTCGTCCACTTCACGTCGTCGCCCAGCAGCTCCTCCGGGGAGGGGGAGCCGGGTACGGACGCGCCCTCGACCGAGACCGCCTGCGGGTAGTTGCCGCGGAAGTGGGCGGTGTCGACGACGATCCCGCGGATCACCCCGGGCGCGCCGAGCCGGACCAGCGCCCAGTCGTGGTCCTCGGCGGTCGGCCAGGGGTGCTCGGCGTCGGTTCCGCGCCGGCGGCGGGTCTCCCAGCCGTCCATGATCTTGCCCTTGTGCCCGAAGTGCTCGGGGTCGAACTCGGCGGGCTCGGGGACCAGCAGGTTCTCCCGCTGGGCGAAGAACTCGTCGTTGGCGGCGATGACACCGGCTCCGAGCTGCCGGTCGGCGAGGTTGGCGTACTGGGTGAAGGGGAAGTCGGCGGTGCGGTAGTCCGCGTACGGGTCGCCGCCTCCGTAGGGGTTCGCGTCGCCGGTGAAGCTGGGTATCGCCGTCACGGTGATCAGGGGTTCCTTTCGGGTCGACGGGGTGCGGGTGCGGGGGTGTGGCTCACTTGGGGCGGCTGAGCCGTCTGCCCCTCGGTTCGGTGAACTCGCCGCCGGTGACGATGCGCTCGCCGCGCAGCCAGGTGGACTTCACGACGCCGTGCAGGGTCTTTCCGGCGTAGGCGGTGACCCGGTTGCGGTGCTGGAGGCCGGCCGGGTCGACGGTGAAGGTCTCGTCGGGGGCGAGGACGGCGAAGTCGGCGTCGCGGCCGGCCTCGATCGCGCCCTTCTGCCCGAGGCCGACCAGGGCCGCGGTCCGGGTGGACATCCAGCGCACGACGTCCTCCAGTGTGTGACCGCGGTTCCGGGCCGCGGTCCACACCGTCGGCAGGCTCAGCTGGAGGCCGGATATGCCGCCCCAGGCGGTGGCGAAGTCGTCGGTCTTCAGATCGGCGGTGGAAGGCGAGTGGTCGGTGACGACGCAGTCGATGGTGCCGTCGGCGAGGGCCTCCCACAGCAGGTCCTGGTTGGCGGCCTCGCGGATGGGCGGGCAGCACTTGAACTCGCTCGCGCCGTCCGGGACTTCCTCGGCGGTCAGCGTGAGGTAGTGCGGGCAGGTCTCCACGGTGACGCGGACGCCCTCGGCGCGGGCCGCGCGGATCAGCGGCAGCGCGTCGCTGGAGGACAGGTGCAGCACGTGCACGCGCGCGTTCAGGCGCCGGGCCTGGGCGACGAGGTTCGCGATCGCGGTGTCCTCGGCGTCGCGCGGGCGGGAGGCGAGGAAGTCGGCGTACCGTGGCCCGCCGTGCTGGGGGGCGGCGGCCAGGTGGTGCGGGTCCTCGGCGTGCACGATCAGCAGCCCGTCGAACCCCGCGATCTCCGCCAGGGACCGGGCGAGCCGGTTCTGGTCGAGGTGCGGGAACTCGTCCACGCCGGACGGGGACAGGAACGCCTTGAATCCGAAGACGCCGGCGTCGTGCAGCGGGCGCAGGTCCTTGAGGTTGTCGGGCAGGGCGCCGCCCCAGAAGCCGACGTCGATGTGCGCCTTGTCGGCGGCGACCTGCTGCTTGACCCGCAGATGGTCGACGGTCGTGGTCGGCGGCAGGGAGTTGAGCGGCATGTCGACCAGCGTGGTGATGCCGCCGGCGGCGGCGGCGCGGGTGGCCGTCCAGAAGCCCTCCCACTCGGTGCGGCCGGGGTCGTTGACGTGCACGTGGGTGTCGACCAGTCCGGGCAGCAGGACGTGGTCGCCGACGTCCTCCAGCCGGGCCGCGGCCGGGGCCTCGGCGTCGTACGGCAGTACGGCCGTGATCTTCCCGGCGGACACGGTGACGGTGGCGGCCCGCGTCCCTTCCGGGGTGATGACGCGCGTCGAGCGCAGCACCAGTTCAGCGTCGGACACCCGGACCCCTCTCTGTACGACCGTTTTACGCCCTGGAAACGGGATTAATACCCACGTAACGGAATTCAACGTTCTGTTGAAGGAGTCTTCACTCCCACCCCACCGCAGTCAAGGGCACGTCACCGGACGGCAGGCGCGGGGGCGCCCGGTCTGGACGTTTCCACAAAGCGGAATTAGAATTCCAGCAAGCAGAACGTAGCTACGTACCAGCGGGGAGTCAACCGGCCGGCGGGTAGGCTGCTGCTCTTCCTGTCAGCCCCGAAAGGAACGTGCCGTGCCGACGTCCAGCGCCAGCACCACCGACTCCGCCAGGCCCTCCAACGGAGGCGGGGTCCAGTCCCTGGAGCGCGCCTTCGATCTGCTCGAGCGGATGGCGGACGCGGGTGGCGAGGTCGGCCTGAGCGAGCTGTCCGCGACCAGTGGACTGCCGCTGCCCACCATCCACCGGCTGATGCGCACGCTGGTCGCGTGCGGGTACGTACGACAGCAGCCGAACCGGCGGTACGCGCTCGGCCCGCGGTTGATCCGGCTCGGGGAGTCCGCGTCCCGGCTGCTCGGCACCTGGGCGCGGCCGTACCTGGCCCGTCTGGTCGAGGAGACCGGCGAGACGGCGAACATGGCACTGCTGGACGGCGACGAGATCGTCTACGTGGCGCAGGTGCCGTCCAAGCACTCGATGCGGATGTTCACGGAGGTGGGGCGCCGGGTGCTGCCGCACTCCACCGGCGTGGGCAAGGCGCTGCTGGCGAGCGTGCCGGACGAGGAGGTGCGTGCGCTGCTGTCCCGTACGGGGATGCCGGCCGCGACGGACAAGACCATCACCACGCCGGACGGTTTCCTGGCGGCGCTGGCGGAGGTACGACGTGCCGGTTACGCGATCGACGACAGCGAGCAGGAGGTCGGGGTGCGGTGCCTCGCGGTGTCCGTGCCGGAGTCTCCGACGGCCGCGGCGATCTCCATCTCGGGGCCGGCGGGGCGGGTGACGGAGGCGGCGACCGAGAGGATCGTGCCGATGCTGCAGCAGGTCGCCCGGGAGCTGTCCCAGGCGCTGGCCAGCTCGGGCGCGTAAGGGCCGGGCGTGGCCCGGGGTGGAGACTGGCGGATTGTCCGGCGGCTGCGGGCCGGCGGGGGCGTTCGCGCAGTTCCCCGCGCCCCTGTGGTGGGCCGGTGGGACCCCCTCCGGGAGGGACCGGCGTCCGGGTGGAGTGGAAGAGTGCGGGCCGGCGGGGGCGTTCGCGCAGTTCCCCGCGCCCCTGGGTGGGGCCGGTGAGACCCCTCCGGGAGGGACCGGCGTATGGGTTGTTCGCGCAGTTCCCCGCGCCCCTGGGTGGGGCCGGTGAGACCCCTCCGGGAGGCTCCGGCGTATGGGTTGTTCGCGCAGTTCCCCGCGCCCCTGGGGTGGACCGGTGAGACCCCTCCGGGAAGGGCCGGCGTCTGGGTGAGGTGGGGGTTCGCGCGGTTGCACGCGGCCCTGGGTTAGACCCGGGAGAGCCCTCCGGGAAGGGCGGGGGGTGGCTGGGGAGGTTGGCCGAAGAGGTCTACCGCTTCGCGTACCTCTGTCAGGGCTCTCGTCAGGGCGCTCACCGAGCCGATCGCGCCGGCGATCACTAGCAGGGAGCGGCGCAGGCGGGGTATCTCGGGGAGGCCGCCGCCGGCCATCGCGGCCAGGGCTGCCAGTTCGTCCTCGGCGATGACCCGGTCGGGGAACTCCGTCGGAAGCGCGGCGAGTTCGCGGCGCAGCCGGGACACGGCCGTCCGCAGTTCCACCACCCTAGGGTCCTCGTCGCTGCCGGTCACCGGCCGCTGCCCCAAGCTCCGCAACACAGCCCTCCCCCCTGACACCCCCGTCGTGCGCGGGCCAGTAAACGCCACCCCGCACGGCAGCGCCACAGCGCGGACCGAAATTCAGCCCAACGGACTCGGCACCGGAAATCCGGACGCTTCCGCCGCCGTCGGGTATGCAGGACCCATGACGGACAACCAGGATCATCGGGGGAATGTCGCCGGGCTGCTGCTCGCCGCCGGCGGCGGCAGGCGGCTCGGCGGGCGCCCCAAGGCACTGCTGGAGCACCGGGGGCGGCCCCTGGTCGAACACGCGGTCGGGGTGCTGCGTGCGGCCGGATGCGAGCGGATCCATGTGGTCCTGGGCGCCCGCTCCGACGAGGTGAGACGGCGCGCCGAACTCGGCGGATGCGTGCTCGTGGACAACCCGCACTGGTCCGAGGGCATGGGATCGTCCCTGCGCGCCGGACTTGCGTCGCTCGCCGGTACGGGCGCGTGCGCGGCCCTGGTGAGCCTCGTGGACCAGCCCGGCATCGGCCCCGCCGCGTTCACCCGGGTACTAGGCGCCTACGAGGGCGAGAACTCGCTGGTCTCCGCCGCCTACGACGGGTCCCGCGGTCACCCGGTGCTGTTCGGCGCGGCCCATTGGAGCGGCATCGCGGCGACTGCCACCGGAGACCGGGGGGCACGCGCCTATCTGAAGGAACACGCGGCGGCCGTCCGCCTCGTGGAGTGCGCCGACGTGGCCGAGCCCTACGACATCGACACCGAGGCCGACCTGAGCCACCTTGAGTGAACGAGGTGGCACCCAGCGCCATCTTGCCTCGACTCAGAGAATCTCGACATCAACAAACCATTGAGATTCCACGATGAGGAAACTACTATCCACTGTTCAGAAGCGCCTGACCGCACAGCGGGCGCTGATTGCCCTGTTCGTGCCTCTTGGCACCCGGTGCCACCGCTGAAGGAAGTGACAGCTCATGTCCGCACCAGCGCCGTCCCCGCTGGCCATCGTCGACGCCGAGCCCCTGCCCCGGCAGGAAGAGGTACTCACGGACGCGGCGCTCGCCTTCGTGGCGGAGCTGCACCGACGGTTCACCCCGCGCCGTGACGAACTCCTGGCCCGCCGGGCCGAGCGACGCGCCGAGATCGCCCGCACCTCCACGCTCGACTTCCTCCCGGAGACGGCCGCCATCCGCGCGGACGACTCCTGGCGGGTCGCCCCGGCCCCGGCCGCGCTGAACGACCGGCGCGTCGAGATCACCGGGCCGACCGACCGCAAGATGACCATCAACGCGCTCAACTCCGGCGCGCGGATCTGGCTCGCCGACTTCGAGGACGCCTCCGCTCCCACCTGGGAGAACGTGATCCTCGGGCAGGCCAACCTGATCGACGCCTACACGCGCGCCATCGACTTCACCGACGAGCGCAGCGGCAAGTCGTACGCCCTGCGCCCCGCCGAGGAGCTGGCGACCGTCGTCATGCGGCCGCGCGGCTGGCACCTGAACGAGCGCCACCTCGTCGACGCCGAGGGTGGGCAAGTGCCGGGCGCGCTGGTCGACTTCGGCCTGTACTTCTTCCACAACGCGCAGCGGCTGCTCGACCTCGGCAAGGGTCCGTACTTCTACCTGCCGAAGACGGAGTCGCACCTGGAGGCCCGCCTGTGGAACGAGGTGTTCGTCTTCGCACAGGACTACGTCGGCATCCCGCAGGGCACCGTCCGCGCCACCGTGCTGATCGAGACGATCACGGCCGCGTACGAGATGGAGGAGATCCTCTACGAACTGCGCGACCACGCCTCGGGGTTGAACGCCGGCCGCTGGGACTACCTGTTCTCCATCGTGAAGAACTTCCGTGACGGCGGGGCGAGGTTCGTCCTCCCGGACCGCAACGCGGTGACGATGACCGCCCCGTTCATGCGGGCGTACACCGAACTGCTCGTCCGCACCTGCCACAAGCGCGGCGCACACGCAATCGGCGGCATGGCGGCGTTCATCCCGTCCCGCAAGGACGCCGAGGTCAACAAGGTGGCCTTCGAGAAGGTCCGGGCCGACAAGGACCGTGAGGCGAACGACGGTTTCGACGGCTCCTGGGTCGCCCACCCCGACCTGGTGCCGATCGCCATGGAGTCCTTCGACAAGGTCCTCGGCGACCGGCCCCACCAGAAGGACCGGCTGCGCGAGGACGTGCACGTCGAGGCCGCCGACCTGATCGCGATCGACTCGCTGGACGCCCGGCCGACGTACGCCGGTCTGGTCAACGCCGTGCAGGTCGGCATCCGTTACATCGAGGCCTGGCTGCGCGGGCTCGGCGCGGTCGCCATCTTCAACCTGATGGAGGACGCGGCCACCGCCGAGATCTCCCGCTCCCAGATCTGGCAGTGGATCAACGCGGGTGTCGAGTTCGACAACGGCGAGACGGCCACCCCCGAACTGGCCCGCAAGGTCGCCGCCGAGGAACTGGACGCCATCCGCAAGGAGATCGGCGAGCAGGCCTTCGCCGCCGGCCGCTGGCAGGAGGCGCACGACCTGCTGCTGCGGGTGTCCCTGGACGAGGACTACGCCGACTTCCTCACCCTGCCGGCGTACGAGCAGCTCGGCCGCTGACGTCTGGGGCGCTCGGGCGCTGGCCTCAGGGGCGCTCGGGCGAGTCGTCCGAGTGCCCGGAGCGCTCCGAGTGGCCCAGGGGCTTGCCCGGGGCCACTCGGTCGCGCACCAGGCGCTTGACCGCCGTGGGCTCGGGAAAGCCCTGCTCACGGCGGTCCCAGACCACTTCGTCGCCCACCCGGACGACGAAGACGCCGCCGGTGCCGGGCTTGAGCGCCAGTTCGGTCAGTTCCGACTCGAACGTGGTCAGCAGTTCCTGCGCCAGCCAGGCCGCGCGCGGCAGCCACCGGCACTGGGTGCAGTACTCGATCTCCACCCGTCGCACATCGGTCATTTCAGATGCACCGACCAATCCTGCTCCGCCGCCGGCTTGCCGTGCAGGTCGGGAACCCGCTTGAGCCAGTCCGGTCGGTCCGCCTGTGTCCTGGCCGCGCGGGCGGCCTCCTCGGCCGCGAGTTCCTCGCGGCCCGGGAAATCGGTGGGCAGCCACTCGTGCGAGAGCCGGGCGCGGGCCAGCAGGTGGTCCACGTAGGCGTCGCGGACGTCGTCGGGCGTGGCGAAGGCGGCGTCCTCGGCCAGCCAGGCGTCCGGCACCTCCGCGAGGATCCCGCGCAGCAGCTCCTCGGTCACCCGGGGCGCCAGTTCGGCGTCGGCGGCCCGGACGTCGGGGCCGTAGTGGCCGAGCGCGTGGTGGCGGAAGTCGTACTTCTTCCCGGGCGCCCTGGTGTCCCAGCGGTGGTGGAAGACGAGGGCGGCGCCGTGGTCGATGAGCCACAGGCGCGGCGGTGTGACGCCGAGCGTGGGCCAGACCATCAGGTTGGAGCTGTGGACCGTGCGGTCCACGTTGACGGTCAGCGCGTCCAGCCAGACGATCCGGCCCGCCTCCAGCGCGTCCACCGGGAACACCTTCGCGATGTCCGGAGTGAAGTCCCGGGCGCCCGGCAGGTAGTCCATGCCCAGGTTCACGCCGGCGCTCGCGGCGTGCAGTTCGCGCACCTCCTGGTGCGGCTCGTCGGCGGCGATGGCCGGATCGAAGCGGACCAGCACCAGTTCGGGGAAGCGCAGACCGAGCGCGCGGGCGAGCTCGCCGACGATCACCTCGGCGACCAGCGCCTTGCGCCCCTGCGCCGAGCCGGTGAACTTCACGACGTAGGTGCCCAGGTCGTCGGCCTCGACGACGCCGGGGACGGAACCGCCGGACCGCAGGGGCTCGATGTACCGGGTCGCGGAGACCTCTCTCAACATCTCGGAAGGCCCCTCCCTCTCTCCCCGGCAGTCCGTTGAGCGCGGCGCGGCCCTTGCGTCCGGCCTCCGGTATGAAGTGAGCATAGTAACCAAGCGTGACAGCCGGGGAGGAATATTCGAGCTGTCACGCCTCGCGGGCCGTCAAGGCCGTGTCTCGGACGGCGCTGCCTCCTCCTGCGGACCGTCCGGCCGTCCGTCGGCCCGACGGTCCGGTTCCGGCTCCCGGTCGCGCAGCCGCACTTCCACGTGGCCGTCCACGGTCCGGGTGTCGAAGGCGGGCTGCGGGGCGGTGGCGGGGCCGCGTACGACCCAGCCGTCCGACAGCCGGAAGGTGCTGCCGTGCCACGGGCACTCGACACACCCGTCGGAAACGGTGCCCTCGGACAGCGGACCCGCCAGATGGCTGCAGCGGTCGGCCAGCGCGTGCACGGCCCCGCCGGGTTCGCGCACCACCAGCACCGGTACGTCGTCCACGCTGCGCCGCACCGGCCGGCCTGCCGGGAACTCGGAAACCGCCCCGATCCGGTGCCAGCCGTCCGAGACGACCTGCGGGACCTCCTCGGCGTGGTTGGCGCCGGACGCCTGCCGACAGGCCAGGTGACCGCCCAGCATGCCCCCGGCTCCGACCGCCGTCAGGCCCAGGAAGCCGAGGGCGCGACCGACTCCGGTGGTTCCCTTGACGCGGCAGGCCATCGAGGCGGCGTACAGGCCCACGGCCGCCGTGTTCGCCAGGGCGTGCACCAGGCCGACACGCTGCTGCCGCCGGTGCAGTTCCGCCCAGTCGACGGCCCCCGTCAGCGCCGCCGGGGCGGCCGCCGCCAATCCGGCCGCGATCAGCAGGTCGGCCTCGCGGGAGCGACCGGGACGCAGGTCCAGCAGCCCGGCGGAGAGCCAGCAGCCGATCGGCACCTGGACCGTCAACGGGTGCACCGGGTGACCCAGCCACCTGCCGTGCAGCCAGTCACGGGCACGCCCGAGCGGCAGGGACCGTACGCCGGTGCCGAGCGCGTCGATCGCCGTATCCGCCCGCGGCTCGCGCTCCAGGCGGTCCAGCAGCCACAGCATCCTGTTCTGTCCCGCGCGGCGACGAGGAGGTGGTGTGCTCATGGGCAGCCGGGTCCCCTTCGGCCCGGGCGGCAAACGGGGCGGAACACCCGGCCACCCAGAAGACGCAACCCTGCCGAGCCGGCAGCCGAGTGGCCCGGGCCGTGCGGGGGTACTCCGGCGGAGGGGTCCGGCAGACCAGGCGGACCACCCCGGTCGGCAGAACGCGCCGGTTCCCCCTCGCGTGTACGACACCTCGGGCAAGGACCACCATGGCTGCCTTCGACGACGATGCTCTGGATCTGTACTTCATCGGTACCGCGACCGTGCTCCTGCGATACGGCGATCTCGTCCTGCTCACCGACCCCAATTTCCTGCACCGCGGCGAGCGCGCCCACCTGGGATACGGACTGACGAGCAGGCGTCTGACCGAGCCGGCTCTGCACCCGGCGGAACTCCCGGCCCTGGACGCGGTGATCCTCTCCCACCTGCACGGTGATCACTTCGACCGCAGGGCGAGACGAGAGCTGGACCGTTCGGTGCCGATCGTCACCACCCCGCATGCCGCCCGCCGCCTGCGCACATGGCAGGGGTTCGGCCAGGCCGGCGGGCTGCGGACGTGGGAGAACCACACGGTCCGCAAGGGCCGCTCGCAGGTCCGCGTCACCGCGCTGCCCGGCGCGCACTCCCTGCAGCCCGTGCTGCGCCGGCTGCTGCCGCCGGTGATGGGCAGCATGCTGGAGTTCGGCCGTCGTGACGGCCCGGTGGCGCTCCGCCTGTACATCTCGGGCGACACGCTTCTCTACGACGGACTGGACGAGATCGTACGTCGTTTCCCCCGAGCCGACCTGGCCGTGCTCCACCTGGGGGGTACGCAGCTGCCCGGCGGCTTCGTCGTCACCATGGACGGTGCACAAGGCGCCGGCCTCGTCCGCCGTCTCGGACGCCCCCGCACTCTGCCGGTCCACTACGACGACTACACCGTCTTCCGCTCGCCGCTCGAGGACTTCCTGGCCGAAGCCGACCGGCTGGGGCTGCGGGAGCGGCTGGTCCACTGCGGCCGCGGGCAGCACGCGCTCCTGGCGCCCGGGGGCGGGCCGCCCACGGTCCGCTGACCCCTCCGCCGCCGCTCCACGGCCCGGCCGCCTCGCGCCGGCGGCCGCCGAACGGCGGGGCGCCTGCGGCCGGGCCGCAGGGGTAGGGGACAACCGTGATCACCTCCTCCGCGCCGGCGCCCGGCGGTCCGCCCCAGGGCGGGCCCCCCGCGCTCAAGAAGGCCCTGACGACCCCGCTGCTCTACTTCTTCATCCTCGGCGACGTGCTGGGCGCCGGCGTGTACGTCCTCGTGGGCCAGGTCGCCGCGAAGTCGGGCGGCGCGGTGTGGGTGCCCCTCCTCCTCGCCCTGCTGCTGTCGCTCCTCACGGCCGCCTCGTACGCCGAACTCGCCACGAAGTACCCGCGAGCCGGCGGCGCCTCCCACTACGCCACCCTCGCCTACGGGCCTTTCGTCGGCTTCCTCGCGGGCTTCTGCATGCTCGCCGCGGGCATCGTCTCCGTGGCCGCACTCGCCCGCGGTTTCGCGGGCGACTATCTGAGCAGCTTCGTCAGCCTGCCCGTCGTACTGGTGGCGGCCGTCTTCCTGTGCGCCCTGGCCCTCCTCAACGCGCGGGGCATCAGCGAGTCCACCCGCGCCAACGTGGCCGCCACGGTCGTCGAGGTGGGCGGCCTCCTCCTCGTGGCTGGCCTCGGGGGCTGGCTGCTCCTGCGGGGGGACGGCGACCCCGGCAGGCTCGTCCAGCTCGGCACCCCCGACACGGGAGCCGCCACCGGCATCCTGGGCGGGACCGTTCTCGCCTACTACTCCTTCGTCGGCTTCGAGACGTCCGTCAACGTCGCCGAGGAGACCCGCGACCCGCGTCGCTCGTATCCGCGCGCCCTCTTCGGCGCCCTGGCGACGGCGGGGGCCGTCTACGTCCTCGTCGGGGTCGTCGCCTCGGCCGCCGTCCCCACGAGCACTCTGGCCCGCTCCAGCGGCCCGCTGCTCGAAGTGGTGAAGGAGGCGGGCGGGGTGCCGCCGAAGCTGTTCAGCGCCGTCGCCCTCGTCGCCGTCGCCAACGGCGCGCTGCTCACCGGCATCATGAGTTCGCGCCTGGCCTACGGCATGGCGCGGGACGGCCTGCTCCCCCGCTTCCTGACCCGTGTGCTTCCCGGGCGGCGTACCCCGTGGGCCTCGATCGCGGCCACGACCACCCTGGCCTTCCTCCTGGCGCTCACCGGAGACGTGGCGACCCTCGCCTCCACCCTGGTGCTGCTGCTCCTCGTGGTGTTCTTCCTCGTCAACACCGCCGCCCTCGTCCAGCGGCGCGACCGCCCCTCCTCGCCGCACTTCCGGGCCTTCACCGCCGTCCCGGTCCTCGGCGCGGGGTCCTGCGTGCTGCTCGCGACGCAGGTCGAGGCCGGGGTGTGGACACGCGGGCTCATCGTCATCGCGGTCGGCGTGGCCCTGAGCGCCGTCGCCGCCGTACAGCGCCGCGGGCGGGAGCGGAGCGCCACCTGAGAAGGCCGGCGTACCGCTGCGGAGCCGGCCCCGCCCTCGGTCCGGGCGCGCGCCCCGGTCCCCGGCCGCCTCGGGTCAGTCGGCGGCCAGCGGATTGGGCAGGGGCAGATAGCGGGCGTCCGCGCCGTCCGCGCCGGTCCAGCGCAGCAGCAGGTTGGTCTTGCCGGGCAGGGTGGGCGCGCGGAGCAGGGCGGAAACCTCGGGCAGGGAGTGCCGGGCGAGTTCGCGGCGGGCGGCGGGCCACGGGTCGAAGCCGTGGTGGTGCTCGGCGAGGGCTGCGGCGATCTCCCCGAGGTGGTTGACCAGCAGGCAGTACACCAGCCGCTGCCAGCCCGCGGCCCGGGAGACGTCCGGCAGCAGCTTGGCTCCCTCGGCGTCCCGGAACAGCGCCTGTACCGGCGTACCGGTCGCGTCCACGGCCACGAGGGTGTTCTGCAGATGGGCCTCCAGGACGACGCCGTGGTCGTCGAAGACGGTCAGGGCGGGCGGGACGACCTGCCGCAGATACGCCTCCCACCAGGCCGCCGGATCGGCCGCCGTGGCCAGCGGGCTGCCGTCGAAGCCCTCGGCGAGGCCCGCGGCGAGCAGGGGGGTGGCGCCTTGCACCAGATGGCCGCGCAGGCCGTCGCGGACCAGGACGGCCAGTTCCTCGAAGGCGAAGACGGCCGTGCGGTAGCCCCGGTCGCTCAGCCAGGCCGCGGGCCCGTCCAGCGCGGCGAAGGCGTGTTCGGCCGCCCGGTCGGTGCGGCGCAGTACGCGCAGGTCGTGGCGCCAGAGCCGGCGGACGTCGTTGGTGATGCGCACGTCCAGGCTGAACTTCAGGAACAGGTCGTCGCGGGGTTCGTACACCGTGCGGATCGCCGCCGTCGGCCACACGTCGAAGCCGGTCGTGCCGAGCCGGAGCAGGCGGCCGTCGGCGAACGCGGGGTCGAGGGAGCGGGCGGCGAGGGCGAGCTGCCAGGGGTGGGCGGGCAGCAGCCGGTAGCCGGGCGGGGCGGCGCCCAGGGCGTCCAGGGCGCGGGTGTCGCCCTCCTCGGCGACCAGGTCCTCGCGGACCCCGAGCAGCACGAGGGGAAAGCGGGCGTGGGCCTCGGGGGCGTACGGCAGCCAGGACGCGACCGGGCCGCCACCGCGCGCCTTGGGCGCCGGGTGGTACGGGTGGCCGGTGAGCAGGGACTGCTCGGAGCGCACGTACGGGTCCGCGGGCGCCGTCGCCCGTTCGCGTGCGGCGAGCAGGGCGGCGACGGCGTCCCTGCTGTCGATCATCTCGGCGGACAGGTCTCCGCCGGACAGCCCGGTGCGCCGGCGCAGTTCGTCGGCGACCAGCTTGACCAGTTCGGTGTGGCCGACCGGGTGCCAGGCCCCGGCCCGGCGCACCTCCGGCTCGGCGGGGCGCCGCCCGGCGCGCACGCGCAGCAGCCGCCCGCTGGGCAGCCGGTGCACACGCCGTGTCCCGGCGCCCGGAAGGGCCTCGGCCACCTCACGCAGCAGACAGTTGAGCAGCGGCGCGGTCGCGTACGCGTCGGCGCGGCGGCCGACGGCGCCGGAGGGGGGTGGGTGGTGGGATGTGAGGTCCACGCGATCCATTCGTTCTTCGTCCAGGGGGCCGGAGCGTTCACTGTCCAGCAGGCGGGATCGATTCTGGTCGTTCTTCGTCCGGGGGCCGGGCGCCGTGTCCGGAGCCGGGCGGTGCGGCCCGTACGTCCGTGCGGCCGTCGCCCGTCTCCGCCCCCCCATAGTCGTACCTGCCGCGGGTGGCACGCGGCCCGACCGTGCCGTCCGGGTGCCGCTGGTGATCAGTATCTCCGTCGTCCGTGACAATCGTGCCCCGTGCCGCGTGTACCCGAGGAGCCGAGGAGCCGACCGTGCACCGACCCCCCACCGCCGAGGCGGAGGTCGCCGAAGAGCTGGCCGTCGTCCGGCCCGCCCTGCTCCCCCGGTACACGGCGGAGCTGCCGGGTGCTCGCGCCGCCGTGCTGACGCGGCTGTGGCGGGCCCTCGTCCACGAGCCGCTGCCGTGGATCACGGCACGGGAGCCGGGCGCGCACGGGCTCACGCTGCGGCTGGCCGACGGACGGGCCCTGCGCGGGCCGCACGCGGATCCGTACGCCACAAGCGCGTACGTCACCGGTGTCCGCCTCGACCGGGAACGGTACGACGATCCGGTGCGGCTGATGCGGGACCTCGCGGTGCCGCACGCCCCGGCGTTCGCCGTCGAACTCGACCTCTCCGTCTCCTCGTTGGCTCTGTCACGGGCCGGGGCGGAACACCCGAAGGAGTGGCCGGAGCGGGACTGGCAATGGGAGCAGAGAGTGGTGGACGGGCACCCGTTCCACCCCAACTGCCGTGCCAGGCCGGGCTTCTCGGTCGCGGAGCAGCTGGCGTACGGCCCGGAGCACCGGCCGGTGGTGGAGTTGGGGACGGTTCCCGTGCCGGCGCGGGAGTGTCTGGTGGCCGGGGACTGGCCGGACGAACTCCGGGACGGGGGAACGGTGTTGCTGCCGGTGCATCCCTGGCAGACGGCGCACGTCCTCCAGCGGTCCTGCGCGCCCTGGCAGCCGGCGCACCCCCTGATGTCCCTGCGGACCCTGGCGTTGCCCGGCGGCCGGCATGTGAAGACCGCGTTGAGCACCCGGCTGACCTCGTCGGTGCGGGACATCTCCGAGTACTCGGTGCGCTCCGCCATGCCGCTGTCCGCGCTCGCCGAGGATCTGGCGGCCCGCACCGGCGGTCTGCTGCACATCACCCGCACGCTGGGCGCGGCCACGGCCCACTCCCCCGATCTGGCCGCGCTGCTGCGGGAGTCGCCCGAGGTGTACGCGGCGCCCGGCGAACGCGTCCTGCCGGTGGCCGCGCTCGCCACCACGACGCTGCCCGCCTCTCCCGCCTGGCTGGCCGCGTTCACCCGGCTGGCGCTCACGGTGGGGTTGCGCCTGCTCGATCTCGGCGTCGCCCTGGAGGCGCATGGCCAGAACCTCCTGGTGGTCCTGGCCGACGACGGCACTCCCCGACGCCTGGTCTACCGCGACCTCGCCGACATGCGGATCAGTCCCGCCCGGCTGGCCCGGCACGGCATCGCCCCGCCCGCCCTCGCGGGCCGTCTGGTCACCGACGACGAGACCGCGCTGCGCCGCAAGCTGTTCGGCTCCCTGGTGGGGGGCGCCCTCGCGACCACGGCGGGTTCCGGCCCGGCACTGGCCGCGGCCCTGCGGACCGCACTGCCCGAGCTGCCGGCCACCGCGGACCTGACGGCCCTGCGCACGGATCCGCTGCCGGTGAAGGCGTTGACCCTGATGCGTCTCTCACCGGATCACCCCGGCGACATCTGGACCGCGCTGCCGCATCCCTGCGTACCACCGGTACCGGAACCGGAACCGGAACTAGGCTGATTTCGCGTCATATTGAGTGTCCGAAAAGCACGTTGGCTCCACCACCACCGCCCGGCGGTGTACCTCTGAGGAACCGGCCCGGACCCGAGACCCCGAGAGAGCAGATGACTGACGCCGACCGCAGTGACAGCCTGATGTCGCCGATCCAGCCCGAACAGCTGGACCCGGGCGCCGTGATCGCGCAGTCGCTGGACAACCAGTGGGTTCCCGCCCAGCTCACCAGGGACATGATCGAGAGTGGCCGGTCCCTTGACCAGGTCGACCGGCGTCGTGTGCGGGAGGTGCGCGCCGAGTACTTCCGCAGCCTCATCAACGCCAGCCAGGTCGTGATCAACCGCGCCTACTTCTACAACAACGACGCGATCAACCGCGACCTCATGGAGGAGGACGAGGCGCGCGCGGCACACCGCAGGCTCCTCGCCTCGGGGGCGATCGTTCCCTTCCTCCTCGGCGAGCGGCACCCGGCGGAGGAGCCGCCCGCCCATCTCCATGTACGGCGCCAGGGGTTCACCGCCTGGCAGGAGACGCTCGCGGGGATGTCCGCGAGCGACCGGGTGCGCTGTGTGCGGATGTCGTGGGACGACTCCCAGGGCGACAAGGAGAACCGGGAGCGCGCCCGGATCCGGCTCTTCCAGCCCTTCACCGAGAAGGTCCAGGGGCTCACCGCGAAGGACATCGACGTCCTCGCGGCCCAGGTCGGGGTGGCCCGCGAGGACACCGACCGGTTCGGCGCACGGCTCGGCGAGGTCGTCGGCTTCAGCAACGGGCTCAGCGTCAGCCGGCAGCCGGTGGTGCGCAACACCCTGTACGAGGAGTTCGTCTCCGTTCCCGGGACGAACGTGGCGGAGGGCAGGTACGACCGCGCCAAGCCCTTCGCGGCGGAGATAAAGCAGCTCCTGGACCTGATCTACAACGTCAACCTGGCCGACGCCCTCGGGCGTTACCCCCTCACCCCCGTCGGCAGCCTGCGGCGGGTGGTGCTTCAGGAGGCCCGCGAGGCCCGGGCGGCCACCGTCGGCGTCGTCCAGGATCCGGAACAACTGCTGACGTTCCTGCGCCGGCAGAGCTTCGCCGCCGTGCAGGACCATCTGACGCCGGCGGCGGTGAACGACCTGAGCCTGCACGACATCTGGCGGCTGCGGCAGACCCCCGTCTGGAACGCCTACATCCAGGCGTTCGGGGCCCTGACCGCCGCCCCGGAAGCGTTCCACGACGGCGTCGGACGGGTCTTCGACTGCTACGTCCGGCTCAACTCCGAGATCCTGAAGCTGGCGCGGGAGCGCCGGCAGGCCAGGCCTTCCGCCTGGCGGCCGGTGGTCGAGGTCGTCGTCACCGTGGGCGCGGCCGTGTTCACGGCCGTCAGCGGCAACGAACTCTGGCAGGTGGCCGGTTCGGTCCTGCCGCTCACGGTGAGCGGATCGCTGACCGGTTCCGTGCAGCTGGTGCTGCGCAACCGGATGGCCGGCCGACAGGAACAGAGGTTTGCCCGCGAGATCGCCACCGTGCGGCTGGCGAGTGAACGAGAATGGGCGCAGTTCCACGACCTGGTACGGCGGCTGCCCGGCTACCAGGACACGGCCGGGCCGGCCGCGACGGGCACGGCCTCGGCAACCACCCAGGACAACGAGGACCTGCCAGAGTACTGAGGAGTACACGGGAACACGGGAACACGGGAACACGGGAACACGGGAACCCGAGACCTGAGAGCACGAGAAACCGAGAGCCCGAACCGGGAGCACCCTCCTTGCCCAGCCTGTCGAGCCCCCGATGAACCGCTATAAGGCCCTGCGCCGGGATGTCCCGGAGTGGTTCCGGGAAGATCCCGAGGGGATCCGGATCCTCACGGACCCGGCGTCCGTCCGTGCCGCCCGGCGCCAGGTGACGGCGGCCCTCGACCCCGGCCGGGGCGGCCGGTTCGGGGCCCTGTGGGCGCGGCTGCGGGTCGTGCTGCGGCCGATCCCGGCCGGAGTCGTGTCGGCCGGTCGGCACCTGTGGTATCTCCGGGATGCGGTGCGCTTCCCCGACGGCCGGCTCGGTCTGTACGACCGTGTGCTGCCGCCCCCGGGCTCCTCGCCCGGCGTGGTGGTCCTGCCGCTGGTGGGGCCCGAGGCGCGGGTGGTGCTGATCGAGCACTACCGCCACGCCACCCGCGACCGGCACTGGGAGACGGTGCGCGGCTTCGGCGATCCGGGTGCCACGGCCGCCGAGAACGTCGCCCGGGAACTGCGGGAGGAGATCGCCGCCACGCCGACCACCATGGTGCCCCTGGGCGAAGTGCACCCCGACACCGGTCTCTTGGGACACAGGGTCGCCCTGTACGCGGCCCGGGTGGACGGCATCGGCGAGATCGAGAAGGGGGAGGCGATCCGGCGGGCCATCACGGTGACGCCGGACGAGGCGGAACGGATGGTGGCCGACGGACGGATCACCGACGGCTTCACCATCGCCGCCCTCTACCGGGCCCGGCTGGCGGGCGTGTTCGAGGCGGGGCCGCCGGGCGACGTTTTGGAGTCCGGTACATCTGATCAATAGGATCCGGCGATGATCAGAAGACAACGGCTGGCGGCGGGAGTCTGTGCTCTGCTCGCCGCCCTGACGGCCGGGATCGCGTTCCCCGCCGGAGCGGTCGCCGACGGGACCGAACAGTCCGCCCCCAAGGTCGAACTGGTGCTGGACGTCAGCGGTTCCATGCGGGCCCGGGACATCGACGGCGGCACCCGGATGGCCGCGGCGAAGCAGGCGTTCAACGAGGTGCTCGACGCGACCCCCGAGGAGGTCCGGCTCGGCATCCGCACGCTCGGCGCCAACTACCGCGGCAACGACCGCAAGGAGGGCTGCAGGGACACGGAGCGGCTCTACCCGGTCGGCCCGTTGAACCGGACCGACGCGAAGACGGCCGTGGCCACGCTGGCGCCGACCGGCTGGACGCCGATCGGGCCCGCGCTGCTGAAGGCGGCGGACGATCTGAACGGCGGTGCCGGCACCCGCCGTATCGTCCTGATCAGCGACGGCGAGGACACCTGCCAGCCGCTCGACCCGTGCGTGGTGGCCCGGGAGATAGCCGCCAAGGGCATCGGGCTGACCATCGACACCCTCGGCCTGGTGCCGGACGCCAAGACCCGCGACCAGCTCCGCTGCATCGCCGACGCGACCGGCGGCACCTACACCTCCGTACGGCACAAGGAGGAACTGAGCGACCGCGTGGGCCAGTTGGTCGACCGGGCGGCGGATCCGGTGGTGACGCCGGTGGCGACCGAGGGCGCGGCCGCGTGCGAGAAGGCGCCGGCGCTCAAGTCGGGGCTGTACACCGACCGCGAGGAGTTCGGGCAGCAGCGCTGGTACAAGGCGCAGGTCGAGCCGGGGCAGGAGCTGCGCGCCTCGGTGAGCGTGGCCGCCGACCGGGCCGTCGGCCCCGACTACGGGCTGCTGCTGCGGGCGGTGACCTCGCACGGGCGGGAGATCGTCCGCGGTGAGGCCGCCGGCACCGGCCGTACGGACGTGATCTCCACCGGGCTGCGCTATCCCCGGCCGTCGAGCGACGATGACGACGCGACTCCGGAGACGGTGTGTCTGCAGGTCACCAACTCCTTCGCGGCGGCCGCCGGGGTGAAGACCACGCCCGGACTGCCGCTGGAGCTGACCGTCGACGTGGTGGACGGCCCCTCGGGCCACCACGACGTGGCCTCCTTCGGGCTCGGCCGCGGCTGGTGGCTGCTGGGCGCCCTGGTACTGATCGGCTTCCTGGCGGGTGTGCTGTGGGGCTGGCTGTCGCGCTGGCGGGTCGCCGTCTGGAGGACGAACTGATGCGGATCACACGAGCGTTGGGCGCCGCGCTGCTGGCGCTGGGACTGGCCGCCGGTCCGGCCGCAGCCGATGCCTCACCCTCCCCCGGCGCCTCCGGCGACGGCAAGGCAGCCACCCGGGCGGGCACCTCCTTCCGTACGGCCACGGAGCTCGAGCAGGGGCAGCAGGCCACGGCATCCGGCTCCGCCGGTGACTACCTCTACTGGTCGTTCCCCGCGGACACCGGGCAGCGTCCCACCGTGAAGGCGACGGTGAAGCTGCCCGACACGCACGGCACGCAGACCTGGCAACTGGACGTGTACGACGGGCTGCGGCGCCGGCAGGCCTGCCAGTACGGCGCGCAGTCCCGCACCGCCGGTCAGGGGGCCGCCACGGTCGAGCTGGCCTGTGTACTGCGCACGGTGCGCGGCTGGTCGGAGCCGTGGGCGAACGACCCGCTGCCGGGCACCTACTACGTCCGGCTGACCGTGGTGGACCTCGGCTCCGCCGACCTCGGGCTTCCGGTGAGCGCCGAGGTCCGGGTCGACTCCAAGGACATCGGCGGGGCGGCGGCGGTCGACGGCTCGCTCGGCAAGCCGCTCGTCCCCGGTATCGCCGTCACGTCCGGTGAGCGGAAGGACGGTTCGAAGGCGGCCGTGCTGTCCAGCTTCGGCTCGGACGACGGCTGGTCCTCCGGCTGGTGGTCCGACCGCTGGGTGTGGACGGCGATCGGCGGCATCCTGGCGGCGCTCGCCGGCATCGGCGGGTACGTGCTGACGCGCGGCTCGGGACGGCCGTCCCGGGTACCCCCGGGGGCCTGACCCGCACCTCCCCCGCCTTCCGCGTCGGAACCCGCGGGGACCCCGGCCCAAGGGTCCGGGAACCGAAGGCCCGCCCCCGTGGCGGGCCTTCGGCATACCCACGCCCGCCTTGCCTTGCCCGTCCGTTCCCCGCCCCGGGTTCACCCCTCCCGCAGCACCTTCGCGATCTGCCCATCGCCGGTCACCGTCACCCGCCCGGCCCGGACGGCGTCCGCGAGGCTCAACTGCCCCCGGGCCACCGCCTCACAGGTCCCCGCGTCCAAGGTGAGCCGTGCATCGGCCTCGCCCGGCGCGGGCCCGTCGCCGTACACCGGAGCCTCCTGGGCGCCGACCCGCAGATGGAACTCCCCTTCCTCCAGCCGCACTTCCACCAGCCCTTCGCCTTCCAGGGCGCGCAGCAGCGGCAGCGCGAACCAGTGGGCGCGCACCGCGTCGGTGGGGCGCCGCTCCCCGAGCTCGGCCGCGCCCCAGGTCCCGAGTGCTTGCAGTACCGGCAGCAATTGCCGGCCGCGTGGCGTGAGTTCGTACACGAAGGAGGCGCCCGGCGGGGGCAGCCGGCGCCGGGCGGCGAGCCCGTCGCGCTCCATGTCCTTCAGCCGGGAGGCGAGGACGTCCGTGCTCACGCCGGGCAGGTCCGCGTGCAGATCCGTGTAGCGGCGGGGACCGGCCAGCAACTCCCTGACGATCAGCAGCGTCCAGCGGTCGCCGACCAGGTCGAGGGCGCGGGCCGCGGAGCAGTACTGGTCGTAGCTTCGGCGTGGTGACATGCGACGCAGTCTAGACACGTTGTTGGACTTTCCAAGCTCCCACTTGGTAAAACCAAGCAACACAAGTCGGCAAAGGGGTAGCTGCGCATGGAGTTCCGGCAGTCGAACAAGCTCAGCGAGGTCTGCTACGAGATCCGCGGCCCGGTCATCGAGCACGCCGACGCGCTGGAGGAGGCGGGGCACAGCGTGCTGCGCCTGAACACCGGCAACCCCGCGGCCTTCGGCTTCGAGGCGCCGGAGGAGATCGTCCAGGACATGATCCGGATGCTGCCGCGGGCGCACGGCTACACGGATTCCCGCGGTGTCCTCTCCGCCCGCCGCGCGGTCGCCCAGCGCTACCAGGCCCTCGGCATCGAAGTCGGCGTGGACGACGTCTATCTGGGCAACGGCGTCTCGGAACTGGTCTCCATGGCCGTGCAGGCCCTGGTCGAGGACGGTGACGAGATCCTCGTACCCGCGCCGGACTTCCCCCTCTGGACGGCCGCGACGACCCTGGCGGGCGGCACGGCGGTCCACTACCTGTGCGACGAACAGGCCGACTGGAACCCGGACCTGGCCGACATGGCGTCGAAGATCACGGACCGGACGAAGGCCGTGGTCATCATCAACCCCAACAACCCGACGGGCGCGGTGTATCCGAAGGAGGTCGTCGAGGGCATCCTGGACCTCGCCCGCCGGCACGGCCTGATGGTGTTCGCCGACGAGATCTACGACCAGATCCTGTACGACGACGCGGTCCACCACTCGGCCGCCGCGCTCGCCCCCGACCTGGTGGTGCTGACCTTCTGCGGCCTGTCGAAGACGTACCGGGTGGCGGGCTTCCGCTCCGGGTGGCTGGTCGTCACGGGGCCGAAGCAGCACGCGCGGAACTATCTGGAGGGCCTGACCATGCTGGCCTCCATGCGTCTGTGTCCCAACGCGCCGGCCCAGTACGCCATCCAGGCCGCGCTCGGCGGCCGTCAGTCCATCCGTGAACTCACGCTGCCCGGCGGGCGGTTGTACGAACAGCGGAACGTGGCCTGGGAGAAGCTGAACGAGATCCCCGGCGTGTCCTGCGTCAAGCCCAAGGGGGCGCTGTACGCCTTCGCGCGCCTCGACCCCAAGGTCCACCCGATCCACGACGACGAGAGGTTCGTGCTCGACCTGCTGCTGCGCGAGAAGATCCAGGTGGTCCAGGGCACCGGCTTCAACTGGCCCTCCCCCGACCACTTCCGCATCCTCACGCTGCCGTACGCGGACGACCTGGAGGCGGCGATCGGCCGGATCGGGCGGTTCCTCGGCGGGTACCGACAGTAAGTGGCCCCCTCTCGCGCGTTTGTGCGAAGATCGCCCGGCCTGACCGGGGGGACCGGCGTGA
Source organism: Streptomyces sp. NPDC051452 (assembly GCF_044454765.1). Classification (NCBI taxonomy): domain Bacteria; kingdom Bacillati; phylum Actinomycetota; class Actinomycetes; order Kitasatosporales; family Streptomycetaceae; genus Streptomyces; species Streptomyces sp. NPDC051452. The sequence continues at coordinate 234,006 of NZ_JBITEB010000006.1, read as the reverse complement.
CGTGGGGGGGGCGTGGAGCCCTCGGTGCGCGCCCGACGAGTGCCGCGCCGCACCGCCGTTCCGCCCTGTCCGGTTCCATCGATCAGATTCCATCGATCAGGGGGAGTGCCTTGTTCTCTTACGGAAGACGCCGGTCGGCCGTCGCCGCCATCTGCTCGGTGGCGCTCGGATTCGCCGCCCCGGCCGCCCGGGCCGGTGCGTCGTCGCCGGCGCCGGCCGGCGGCGGGCAGGAGGCGCGGGACGCCGCCCGGTTCTGGACCGCCGAGCGCATGGCGGACGCCCGGCCGCTCGACGCGGTCCGCACCGCGCCGTCGGCGGCGGTGCGGGCGGGCAGCGTGGCGGCGCGCCGTCCCCAGGGCACGCTGTTCAACGGGACACGTCTGGTGGGGACGTTCTTCGGCTCCGACGGGCCGGGCGGCACCACCTGGCACTGCACGGGCAGCGTCATCGACACCCCGGCGCGCGACATCGTGCTCACCGCGGCCCACTGCGCGATGGGCATGAAGAGCGACTACATCTTCGTGCCGAAGTTCGTGAAGGGCGCGAGCCCGGACCAGCAGCCCTACGGCATCTTCCACATCCAGCGCGTGTTCACCGACCCCCGCTACCAGCCCGACCAGGGGGCTTCGACCACCAAGAAGCCCTCGTCCGACCTGGACACCGCGTTCGCGCGCGTGTCGCCCAACCAGCACGGCACCTCCCTCCAGGACGCCGTGGGCGGCGGGCTGACCTTCACCCGGCCGACCGGTTACGCCCAGCGGAAGGTCACCGTCGTCGGATACCCGGCGTACGGGCACAACGGCGCCGGACGCGCCGTCAAGTGCACCGTGCCGACGACTCAACTGCGCGGCTACCGGCAGATGTCGATGACCTGCGGCGGCTACTACGGTGGCGTGTCCGGCAGCCCGTGGATCACCGACTACGAGGACGACGGCCGCACCGGTCACGTCATCGGCAACCTCGGCGGCTACAACGGCGGCGGCAACGACGCGGACGTCGACTACATCAGCTACGCCCCCGCGTTCGGCGCGGACGCCGAGAACCTCCTCGGCTACGCCGTGGCCAACCGCACGCCCCCGGCCGATCTGCCGCCCTACCAGGGCCTGGGGGAGAAACTGGCGGGTGGCGCGAGCCGCTGGCGCAATGCCGCCCTCATGGCCTGCGCCGACTACACCGGCGATCGCCACGACGACCTCCTCGTGGTCTGGTCCGACGGCGGCGTCACCCTGCATCCCGGTGACGGCAAGGGCGGTTTCCGCGCCGAGAAGCGGCTGCTCAAGGCCAACACCACCTGGACGCACGCACGGAGCCTCACCGGCGGGACCTTCGCGGGCGCCGACCACCCGGGGCTGCTGGTGCGCTGGTCCGACGGCGAGGTCAGCCTGTACCCGGACCTCGGCACCTCCGGGCTGGGCCCGGAGACACGGATGGCGGAGCCGGGCCCCCGCTGGAAGGGCGCGACCCAGCTCGCGGCCGGGCAGTTCCACGGTACCCAGGGCGCCACCGACCTGCTGGCGCGCTGGTCCGACGGCCACGTCACGGTGAACACCGCGGTACGCGAGGGGAGTTTCGGCACCGGCAGACAGATCGTCGCGGCCAACGGCACCTGGACCAAGGCCGCCCTGCTGACCGCCGGCGCCTTCGGCCGCACCGCCAACTGGGACGTCCTGGTGCGCCGGACGGACGGCGGCCTCGACAGTTACCCGGCCACCTCGGCCACCAAGGCGGGCCCGCGGACGCGGGTGCTCGGCCCGAGCGGCCTGTGGAAGCACGCCCAGGCCATGACGGCCGGCGACCTCACCGCCGACGGCTACGCCAACGACCTGGTCGTCCGCTGGTCCGACGGCGAGACCACCCTGTACGCCGACACCCGCGCCAAGACCCTCGGCACCGAACACACCCTGGTCCACCACGGCACCTGACCGGCACCGGTTCTCCCCCGGGCCGGGCGTGGCCGCGGCGGGCCGCCGTCTGGCGCAGTCCGTCCTGCGGGGGGCGACCGCCCTGTGACACCGTGCTGGCAGGCGAGCGGGAAGGGCGCTGTGGTGAGTGACCTCTTTCTCGTCCGGCACGGTGAGACCGAGTGGTCCCGGTCCGGACGGCACACCGGCTGGACCGACGTACCCCTCACCGAGCACGGGCGGGAGGAGGCGCGCGCGCTGGCGCCGCTGATCCGCTCACACCGGATCGGCGCCGCCTTCGTCAGCCCCTCGCAGCGGGCCCGGGAGACGGCCGAACTCATCGGCATCCCCGATGCCCGGGTCGACGCGGACCTGCGCGAATGGGACTACGGCGGGTACGAGGGCGTGACCACCGCGGAGATCCAGCGGACCAGGCCCGGCTGGTTCCTGTTCACGGACGGGGTCGCGCCCGGGCCGCCGGAGCACCCGGGCGAGACCCCGGAGCAGGTCGGCGAGCGCGCCGACCGGATGCTGGGCAAGGTCGACGCCGCCCTCGCCGACACCGAGGGTGCCGTCGTGCTGATCGCCCACGGCCACTTCCTGCGCGTCCTCACCGCCCGCCGCCTGGGGCTCCCAGCACGGCACGGGGCCCTGTTCCAGCTGGCCACGGGCACGTTGTGCCGGCTCGGCACGGAACACGGCCGCCCGGTGATCGCGGGGTGGAACATCCGGCCACTTGGGTAGGGCGTCGAGGGAGCACACGCGCTCGACCGCTGCACGCCGACGGGATCCCCGCCCCGGCCACTGTCCCCGCCTCGCCCCTGCCCGGCCGCCGTCCCCGCCTCGGCCGTCATTCCGCTCCGGCCGTTGTCGCCGCTCCGGCCGTTGTCAGTCCCGCGTCGTAGCCTGCGAACAGGCCGCTCACCGGCCGCTCGTCGGGCGGCTCGGCGTAGCGTCGGCATCGGCATCGGCATCGGCATCGGAAGGAGCGCCGTGACACGACCGCCCACCGCCGCCCAGCGGCGGCTGATCGAGGCCGCCGATCCGGTCACCGGCCGGCTGCGGGGTACGGGGGCGCAGCTCGCGGCGCTGGTGAAACAGGGCCTCGCCTTCCGGCACCCGCGGCCGCCGCACGCCCACTTCCTGACCCCCGCCGGGCATCGGATACGCGAGGCGGTGCCGGAGCCGGTGAAGGCGGCCGAGCCGGCCACCGGGGTGTTCGCGGCCCGCGTCGGCGGCGAGGAGGAGCCGCCGGGTCCGGCGCGGCCGCGCGAGGTGCACAGCGCCTGGCAGGGGCTGCTGGAGCTGCGCCGGATGACCAACCCCGACGGCGCGGCGGACCGGCCGTGCGGCTGGGAGCGTACGCATCTGGTACGGGCGGCGGCGCTGGCCCTGGAGGCGGCGGGCCACCGCCCCGCGAGCGGGGACGCGGACGGGTACCGGGTGCGGGCGACTCCGCAGCCGGAGGCCGTCGCGGTGTACGCGCCGGACGCGGGGTCGCTGGCGGCCTGCGCGGCGACGCTGGACGGGGCCGGCTGGCAGGCGGGCGAGTACACCGAGCCGCGCACGAGGGCACGTTATCTGCTGGCCTCCCCGCGCCGGGCCTGAACGACGGGTCCGGCCCGGCTGCCGGGGAAGCGAGCGGCGAGGCGCCGAACCGGCGGTGCCACCGGCCGGGTCCGGCGCCTCACGTCATCCCCGGGGCACGAGGGGCCCGGGACCGTTCAGTGGGCGGCGGCGATCTCCTTGCCCGGTTCCATGGGATGGGTGACGTCCTGCGCCTCGCTGCCCTTGCCCAGGTGGTTGAAGAGCAGGTTGAGGACCACGGCGGTCACACAGCCCGTGGAGATACCCGAGTCCAGGACGATCTTGGCGGTCTCGGGGAAGGCGTGGTAGAAGCCCGGCGCGGTGATCGGGACGATCCCGACGGCGAGGGAGACGGCCACGATCAGGACGTTGTTGTCCTTGTCCAGGCCGGCCCGGACCAGGGTCTGGATGCCACTAGCGGCGACCGAGCCGAACAGGACGACACCGGCGCCGCCGAGGACCGGGCGGGGCACGACCGCGATGAGCGAGGCGGCCATCGGACACAGGCCCATCAGGACCAGGAAGCCGCCGCCGGCCGCGACGACGTACCTGCTGCGGATCCGGGTCATGGCCACCAGGCCGATGTTCTGGGCGAAGGCGCTGCACATGAAGCCGTTGAAGAGGGGGCTGAGCGCCGAGCCGAGGGTGTCGGCGCGCAGGCCGGCCGCGATGGTCCGTTCGTCGGCGGGGCGTTCGACGATCTCGCCCAGTGCCAGCATGTCGGCGGTCGACTCGGTCATCGAGACCACCATCACCACGCACATGGAGAGGATCGCGGCGAGCTGGAACCGCGGGGCGCCGAAGTGGAACGGGGTCGGGAAGCCCACCACGTCGGCGTGGACGACCGGGCCGAAGTCCGTGACGCCGAACGGGATCGCGAGGAGGGTGCCGATGACCAGGCCGAGCAGGACGGCGATCTGCTTGACGAAACCGCGGGTGAAGCGGCGCAGCAGCAGCACGATGAGCAGGGTGAGACCGGCGAGGGTGAGGTAGGTCGTCGAACCGTAGTCGTGGGCCCTCGGGTCGGGGCCCTGGGCCCAGCCGAAGGCGACCGGCAGCAGGGACACGCCTATCAGGGTGATGACGGACCCGGTGACGACGGGCGGGAAGAAGCGAATCGCCTTGCTGAAGAAGGGGGCGGCGAGGAAGCCGAGGACACCGGCGACGATGACCGCGCCGAAGATGATCGGCAGCGCGTCGGACTTGTCGTGGGCGGAGGCGACGATCGCGGTCATGGGGGCGACACCGGCGAAGGTGACGCCGTTGACGAAGGGCAGTCGGGCACCGATCTTCCAGATGCCCAGGGTCTGCAGGAAGGTGGCGAGGCCCGCGGTGAACAGGCAGGCGCCGGTGAGGAAGGTCAGTTCCGTCGCGGACAGGCCAACGGCCGCTCCGACGATCAGGGGTGGGGCGACGACTCCGGCGTACATGGCGGCCACGTGCTGCAGGCCGCTGGTCGCCATTTTGAGGGCGGGGAGTTTTTCGTCTACGGGATGGGCGGCCACGGCTGGTCCTCCGGACGGTTAACACGTCGGCGACGCGGGTTTCAGGGAGGTGGTGCGTGTGGTCGTGCGGGACCGTGACGGAGATGACGCATGAGCGGTGTGGTGGGGTGCCGTCTCCGGGACACGCGCGTGTGCACGTGCCCCGGAGACGGCTTGCCGTGAATCCCGCTCGGATCCACGGCTCCGGCCGTGAGCCGTCCCTCCCGGCCGGAGTCTGCCCGGCGCCCCGCCGGTGCGGCGGGCGTCGGAGTAGGGGGTGACGGATCAGCCCTGGGCGGCGATCCGGGCGAGGCGCTGGGCCTCCTCGCGGGTGGAGCGGGCGATGGTGTCCTCGTCGGCGGTGAGCAGGCGGCCGCCTTCGACGATCTGCCGGCCGTTGACGAAGGACGCCGTGACCGGTGCGGCGGCGCCGAAGACGAGCGCGGTCACCGGGTCGGTGATGGAGGCGTGCGCGAGCGTGTCCATCTTCCACAGCACCACGTCGGCCAGCTTGCCGGGTTCCAGCGAGCCGATCTGGTCCGCGCGGCCGAGGACCTGGGCACCGCCGTAGGTGCCGAGCCGCAGCGCCTGGCGAGCGTTCAGGGCGGCCTCGCGGTGGGCGCCGAGACGGTTGATCAGCAGGGCGTTGCGCAGTTCGGTGTGGAGTTCGCCGGACTCGTTGGAGGCGGTGCCGTCGACGCCGAGGCCGACCGGGACACCCGAGGCGAGCATGTCGGGGACGCGGGCGATACCGGCCGCGAGGCGGGCGTTGGAGGAGGGACAGTGGGCGACACCGGTCCGGGTGCGGGCGAACGCGGCGATGTCGGAGTCGTTCATGTGGACGCAGTGCGCCATCCACACGTCCTCACCGAGCCAGCCCGTGGACTCGAAGTAGTCGGTCGGGCCCATGCCGAACAGCTCGTGGCAGAACTTCTCCTCCTCCACGGTCTCCGAACCGTGGGTGTGCAGCCGTACGCCCAGCCGGCGGGCCAACCGGGCGCCCTCCCGCATGAGTTCGGTGGAGACGGAGAAGGGCGAGCAGGGGGCGACGGCCACCTGGGTCATGGCGTCGAAGGAGGCGTCGTGGTGCTTCTTGACGGTCTCCTCGGTCGCGGCGAGCGCGCCTTCCAGCGTCTCCACGGCGAAGTCCGGCGGCAGGCCGCCGTCCTTCTCGCTGCGGTCCATCGAGCCGCGCGCCAGCGTGAAGCGGACGCCCATCTCGGCCGCGGCCTTGATGATCGAGCCGGACAGGTCGCCGGAGCCCTGCGGGAAAACGTAGTGGTGGTCCATGGCGGTGGTGACGCCGCCGCGGGCCATCGTGGCGAGGGACCCCTGTGCCGCCGCGTAGGTCATCCGCTCGTCGATGCGCGCCCAGGTGGGGTAGAGGGCGACGAGCCAGTTGAACAGGTTGTGGTCGGTGGCCAGACCGCGGGTGATCCACTGGTAGAAGTGGTGGTGGGTGTTGACCAGGCCGGGTGTGGCCAGATGACCGCTCGCGTCGATCCGCCGTACCACGTTCTCCAGGCCCTCCGGGGCCTTGCCCGCGCCGAGCGACTCGATCCGGTTGCCGGCCAGGACCAGGTATCCGGAGGCGTACTCCGTGTCGCCCGCGTCCACGGTCGCGATCGCGCAGTTCTCGATGACGACGCGCTGGGCTGCCGATGCTGCCATGGTGCTTCCTTGTCTTCAGTGGCGGCCCGGGGACGGGTGTCGTCCACGGGGAGGGCACGGCAGGACCCTAGGAGGATTTGAGTGCCGGAGCGGGCCGGGGCGCGCTCCGGGTGCCGAGATGGTGGAAGAACAGATTGAGCGAGACCGCGACGAGCGCGCCGGCGCTGATGCCGGAGCCGAGCACCGTCTGTGCCCAGGCCGGGAAGTCGGCGTAGAAGGTCGGCGCGGCCAGCGGGATGATGCCGGCGCCGAGCGCGACGGCGACCAGGATGATGTTGGAGCTGTCGTCCAGCCCCGCCTCCGACAGCGTTCGGATCCCGCTGACGGCGATCGAGCCGAACAGCACGATGCCCGCGCCGCCGAGGACCGGCATGGGGACCAGGGAGACGACCGCGCCGAGGACCGGGAAGGCGCCGAGGACCAGCAGGGTGGCGCCGGCGACGGCGACGACGTAGCGGCTGCGCACCCGGGTCAGCGAGACGACGCCGACGTTCTGTGCGAAGGCGGAGGTGGGGAAGCCGCCGAAGACCGGGCCGATCAGGGTGGCGAGGCCGTCGGTGCGCAGGCCGCGGGTGATGGTCCGGGCGGTGGCCTGGCGGTCGCAGATCTCGCCGAGCGCGAGCATGCCGGCGGACGACTCGGTCATCAGCACCAGCATCACGATGCACAGCGACAGGATGGCCGCGGGCTGGAACTCGGGGGCGCCGAACGCGAACGGCGCGGGCAGCGCGGCGACGGGCGCCGAGTGGAGTCCGCTGAAGTCGGCCATGTGGAACGGGATGGCGGCCAGGGTGCCGATGAGCAGCCCGAGCAGCAGGGCGATCTGCTTGACGAAGCCGCGGCCGAAACGCTGGATCAGCAGGATGACGGCGAGGGTGAAGGCGGCCAGCGCGAGGTGGCGCATGGCGCCGAAGTCGGCGGCGGTCTTGTCGCCGCCCTGCGCCCAGCCCACCGGGACGGGCATCAGCGTGACGCCGATCAGCGTGATGACCACGCCGGTGACCAGGGGCGGGAAGAAGCGCAGCAGGCGTCCGAAGAACGGGCCGACGGCCAGGCAGAAGACGCCGGCGACCATCACCGCGCCGTAGATCGCGGGGAGTTGGTGGCCGCCGCCGTTGGTCTCGGCGATCGCGAGGATCGGCGCGATGCCGGCGGAGGAGGCGGCGTTGACGAAGGGCAGTCGGTTGCCGACGAGGCCCTTGACGCCGATGGTCTGGAGGACGGTCGCGACGCCCGCGATGAGCAGGCTCGCGGCGATGAGCCGGGTGCGGGCCGCGATGTCGAGCCCGCAGGCCTGGCCGATGATGAGCGGAGGAGTGACCACGCCCGCGTACATCGCGGCGATGTGCTGGAGCGCGGCGGGGACGAGCCGCGAGAAGCCGAGCTTCTCGTCCACCGGGTGCACGGACGTGACGGCGTCCTCGGTGTGCACCGGCGGGGTGGAACACGGGGCTTTGGCGGGCCCCTTCGCAGGCTGTGCCATTTCGTTCCCTCCGGTGTGGCGGGCCCCCGGCCCGGGTGGCGGGGCCGGGGGCGCGCGTCCCGCGTCAGAGGTTGGTCATGTCGACCGGGATAAGGGCCTCACAGCCGTCCCGCAGGATGGTGGCCTCGATGAGGCCGTAGGGGCGGTCGGCGGCGTAGTAGACCTCGTTGTCGTTCTTCAGTCCGAACGGCTCCAGGTCGACCAGGAAGTGGTGCTTGTTCGGCAGCGAGAAGCGGACCTCGTCGATCTCGCCGCGGTTGTTGATGATGCGCGAGCCCATCTGGTACAGCGTCTGCTGCAGCGAGAGGGAGTAGGTCTCGGCGAAGGCCTGGAGCATGTGCTTCTTGACCTGCTCGTAGGACTTCTCCCAGTTGGGCATCTTCTGCTCGTCGTCGGTCCAGTTGAACCGCCAGCGGCCGGAGACCTGGGTGGCGAGGATGCGGTCGTACGCCTCCCGCAGGGTGGTGTACTTGTCCTTGACGTAGCCCCAGAACTCGGAGTTGGTCGAGTTCATCACGACCAGGTCCTTCAGGCCCGAGACGACCTCCCACTTCTCACCGTCGTAGGTGATCTGGGTGACCCGGGTCTCCTGGCCCTTGCGGACGAAGGAGTGCTTGACGTCGTCCGCGCCGATGAACTTGGAGTTGGCGTCGGAGGTGGCGATCCGCTCCCAGGCGTACTCCTCGATGCGGATGCGGGCCTGGTGGATCGGCTCCTGCGAGGTGACGAAGTGGCGGGCGAGGTGGATGCCGAACTGCTCGGCGGACTCTATGCCGTACTCCTTGGCGAACGCGTACACCGTGTTCTTGGTGGTGTCGGTCGGCAGGACGTTGGCGTTGGAGCCGGAGTAGTGGACCTCCTCCATGTCGCCGCTCAGCGCCACGGACACGTTGAGGTCCTTGATGTGGTGGGTGGCGCCGTCCCGCGTGATCTTGACGACTCGGTTCTCGGCCTTGCCGTACTGGTTCTGTCCCAGGATGGTGGGCATTTAGCTAGCTCCCTCGGTAAACGGAGTAGCCGAACGGGTTGAGCAGCAGCGGTACGTGGTAGTGCTCGCCCGGTACGACGGCGAACGTGATCGCCACCTCCGGGAAGAACACCGCCGGCCCGCTGTCCCGATTCGCGGGGGCGTCCTGCTGCGCATCGGCTTGCTTCTTCGCAGACATTTCGAAGTACGGCTCGACGGCGAAGTCCAGCCGTACGTGGGTGGTCCCCTCCGGCAGTGCCGGCAGGTCCTTGCACCGGCCGTCGGCGTCGGTCGCGGAGCCGCCGAGCGCCTGCCAGTCCCCCGCCGTACCGCTACGGGCGTGGAGCCGGACGGCGACGCCCTCGGCGGGGCGGCCGACAGAGGTGTCCAGGATGTGCGTGGACACGGAGGCGGTGGTGCTGGTGCTCATGGTGTCAGGCGTCCTCTTCGACGAGTCGGGCCAGTCGGATGCGGTTGATCTTGCCCAGCTCGGTGCGGACGATCTCCCGCTCCTGCTCCGGCGCGTTGCCGAGCCGCTCCTTGACCGCGTCGCGCATCTGCTCGCCCGTTCTGCCGGTGGCACAGATCAGGAACACATGTCCGAACCTGTCCTGATAGGCGAGGTTGAGCTCGAGCAGCTCGGCCTTGAGTTCCTCGGAGGCGTCGGCCATGCCGCGCTGTTCGCGAGCGGAGGTCGGGTCGCCGGGCTTGGGGCGCCCGATCGGCGGGTGCCCGGCCATCGCCTCTTCGAGGTCCGCGGCGGTCAGCTCGGCCATGGCGGCGTCGCTGGCGGCGAGGAGGTGCTCCATGGTGGGGTACGGGCGGGCGACGAGCACGCGCCGGGCCCACCCGGTGGAGGCGCACGCCTCGTGGAGGGCCGCGAGGGCCGCGTGCTCCTCCAGATCGTTGAACCGGGTCAGACCCGGGGGCGTGGAAGTCGTAGTCACGGAAGCCTCCGTGGCCGGAAACGGCCGTCGTGCTGAACGGGCTGCCGATAGCTAACGCCCTTGGAAACACCACGTCAACACTTTGTTGAAAAATCCGCGTAACAAGCAACGGAGGCCGCCAGGGCCGCCCGGACGGGAGCCGCCCGGGCGACGGGGCCCCTCAGACGCCCTTTTCCCGGTTGAGGTAGTTGTAGACCGTGAAGCGGCTGACGCCCAGCGCGCCCGCCACGGTCTCCACCCCGTGCCGCACGGCGAAGGCGCCCCGCGCCTCCAGTTTCCGGACGACCTCCTGCTTGGCCTTGCGGTCCAGGTCGGCCAGCGGCCGGCCCTGCCGGCGCTCCATGGCGGCCAGGATGTGGTCGAGGGAGTCGGCGAGCTGGGGCAGGCGTACGGCGACGACGTCGACGCCCTCCCAGGCGAGGACGACGTCCTCGGCACCGGCCTCGTCGGGCGGGAGTATCACTCCCCCCATGGCGTCGACCAGCGGCTTCACGGCCGCGATGAAGGGCTCGTCCCTGGTCATCTACCGCCCTCCCCGTTCCCGTCCCCGATCACGCTGACCTGGAGCGAGATCCGGGTGGCACCGGCCTCCAGGGACTTGCGCAGCAGGGTGTCGACGGCCTCCAGCACGCCGTCCGTACTCCCCTCGGCGGTGTTGCCGAAGGGGCCGACGTCCACGGCGTCCAGCTCGGCCGTCTCGATGACCTCACGCGCCGCCAGGGCGTGCGCGGGCGCCTCGTCCAGGTCGAAGGGTTCGGTCGTGAACTCCACTCTCAATCGCACGCGCTCAACCTAACGCGCGCCACCGGTTTTGGGACCGCCCGGCGGAGACCGGCCACTTGTCCCCCTTGACAAGCGCCGACACACGACGGCAATCTTCCGTTAAGCAGAAACGAACTTCCGCAATATGGAATTCCAACCAGGGAAGGGAGCGCGGCCCGAATGGGATTCGCAGACCAGCGCTTCAACGTCAACCTGTCGATCCTCTTCACGGAACTCCCGCTCCTGGAGCGCCCCGCGGCCGCCGCCGCGGCGGGCTTCACGGCGGTCGAGCTGTGGTGGCCCTGGGTCGACTCCCCCACCCCCGAGCAGTCCGAACTGGACGCCCTGAAGAAGGCGATCGAGGACGCGGGCGTCCGGCTCACGGGGCTGAACTTCTACGCCGGGCAGCTGCCGGGCCCGGACCGCGGCGCCCTGTCGATCCCGGGCGAGGAGTCGGAGAGGTTCCGCGCCAACATCGACGTGGCCGCCGACTTCGCCGCCTCCCTCGGCTGCGGGGCGCTCAACGCCCTGTACGGCAACCGCGTCGACGGTGTGGACCCGGCCGAGCAGGACGCACTCGCCCTTGAGAACCTGACCCTCGCGGCCCGAGCGGCCGACCGGGTCGGCGCGATCCTGCTGATCGAGGCCCTCAACCGGCCCGAGTCGCCGAAGTACCCGATCGTGAGCGCGCCCAGGGCCGTGGAGATCGTGGACAAGGTCAACGCGGCGACAGGCCTCGGGAACGCGAGGTTCCTGATGGACCTGTACCACCTGTCCATGAACGGCGAGGACCTGCCCTCGGTCATCGAGCGGTACGCGGCGAAGACCGGGCACGTGCAGATCGCCGACAACCCCGGCCGCGGCGCCCCGGGCACGGGCTCGCTGCCGCTGGAGGAGCTGCTCGACCAGCTGAGGAAGGCCGGTTACGACGGCCTGGTCGGCCTGGAGTACAAGCCGGGCGACCGCCCGAGCGCCGAGGCCTTCGAGTGGCTCCCGCGCGACGCGCGCTGAACCCCCGACGTAAGTCAGCAGTCAGAGAGGCACCCCCAATGAGCAACCTTCCCAAGATCGCGTGGATCGGCCTCGGCATCATGGGCTCCCCCATGTCCGAGAACCTGATCAAGGCGGGTTACGGCGTCACCGGCTACACCCTGGAGCAGGACAAGCTGGACCGCCTGGCCGGCGCCGGCGGCACCGCGGCCGGCTCGATCGCCGAGGCCGTGCGCGACGCCGACGTGATCATCACGATGGTGCCCGCCTCCCCGCACGTCGAGGCCATCGCCTACGGCCCGGACGGCATCCTGGACAACGCCCGCCAGGGCGCCCTGTTGATCGACATGTCCTCGATCACCCCGCAGACCTCCGTCGACCTGGCCAAGGCCGCCAAGGACAAGGGCATCCGGGTGCTGGACGCCCCCGTGTCCGGCGGCGAGGCCGGTGCCGTGGAGGCCGTACTGTCGATCATGGTCGGCGGCGAGCAGGCCGACTTCGACGAGGCCAAGCCGATCTTCGACGCGCTCGGCAAGACCATCGTGCTGTGCGGTCCGCACGGCTCCGGCCAGACCGTGAAGGCCGCCAACCAGCTGATCGTCGCCGTGAACATCCAGGCGTGCGCCGAGGCCGTGGTCTTCCTGGAGAAGTCCGGCGTCGACCTCGCGGCCGCGCTCGACGTCCTCAACGGCGGTCTCGCGGGCTCCACCGTGCTCACGCGCAAGAAGGACAACTTCCTGAACCGCGACTTCAAGCCGGGCTTCCGCATCGACCTGCACCACAAGGACATGGGCATCGTCACCGACGCCGCCCGCAACGTCGGTGCCGCCCTGCCGGTGGGTGCCGTGGTCGCCCAGCTCGTCGCGTCGCTGCGCGCCCAGGGCGACGGCGGCCTGGACCACTCGGCCCTGCTGCGGGCCGTCGAGCGCCTCTCCGGCGCCCAGGTCTGACCGCTCCTCCAGACTTCCGGGTCGCGGCGCCGCTGACACCTGTCCTGTCGCGCCCAGGCGGTGCCGCGGCCCGGAATCCACTTCAACAAACTGTTGACGCTCAGACGGCCCACTTCTAGGCTCCACAAAGCGGAAACAAGTTTCCGCTGACTCCCGCACGGAAGGTCCACGATGTCGAAGCGCGTGCTCACGACAGAGTCCGGCGCCCCGGTCGCCGACAACCAGAATTCCGCCTCCGCCGGCGTCGGCGGCCCGCTCCTGATCCAGGACCAGCACCTGCTGGAGAAGCTCGCGCGCTTCAACCGCGAGCGGATCCCGGAGCGTGTCGTGCATGCCCGTGGCTCCGGCGCGTACGGCCACTTCGAGGTGACCGACGACGTCACCGGTTACACCCACGCCCACTTCCTCGGCGAGGTCGGCAGGCGTACCGAGGTGTTCCTGCGCTTCTCGACGGTCGCCGACTCCCTCGGCGGCGCGGACGCCGTCCGCGACCCGCGCGGCTTCGCGGTGAAGTTCTACACCCAGGAGGGCAACTACGACCTCGTCGGCAACAACACCCCGGTGTTCTTCATCAAGGACCCGATCAAGTTCCCCGACTTCATCCACTCGCAGAAGCGGGACCCGTTCACCGGAAAGCAGGAGCCGGACAACGTCTGGGACTTCTGGGCGCACGCCCCCGAGGCAACCCACCAGGTGACCTGGCTGATGGGCGACCGCGGCATACCGGCGTCCTACCGCCACATGAACGGCTACGGCTCGCACACGTACCAGTGGACGAACGCCGCCGGCGAGGCCTTCTTCGTCAAGTACCACTTCAAGACCAACCAGGGCGTCCGCTCCCTGAGCAGCGAGCAGGCCGCGGAGATCGCGGGCAAGGACGCCAACTCCCACCAGACGGACCTGCTCCAGGCCATCGAGCGGGGTGTGCACCCGTCCTGGACCCTCTACGTCCAGATCATGCCGGCGGCCGAGGCGGCGGACTACCGCTTCAACCCGTTCGACCTGACGAAGGTGTGGCCGCACAAGGACTACCCGCTCCAGCGGGTCGGCCGCCTGGTGCTGGACCGCAACCCGGACAACGTGTTCGCCGAGGTCGAGCAGGCCGCGTTCTCCCCGAACAACTTCGTGCCCGGCATCGGCCCGTCCCCGGACAAGATGCTCCAGGGCCGGCTGTTCGCCTACGCCGACGCCCACCGCTACCGCCTGGGCGTCAACCACACCCTGCTCCCCGTGAACGCCCCGAAGGCGGTCCCCGGCGGCGCGGCGAACTACGGCCGTGACGGACTGATGGCGTCCAACGCCCAGGGCCGCCACGCCAAGAACTACGAGCCCAACTCCTACGACGGCCCGGCGGAGACCGGCCGCCCGCTGGCGGCTCCCCTGGCGGTCGCCGGTCACACCGGCACCCACGAGGCTCCCCTGCACACCAAGGACGACCACTTCTTCCAGGCGGGCGAGCTGTACCGCCTGATGACCGAGGAGGAGAAGTCCCGTCTGGTCGCGAACATCGCCGGCGGCCTGTCCCAGGTCTGCCGCGACGACGTGATCGAGAAGAACCTGGCCCACTTCCACGCCGCCGACCCGGACTACGGCAAGCGCGTGGAGGAGGCGGTCCGCGCCCTGCGCGAGGACTGAGATCCGGGAACCCAAGCAGCGTACGGCGTCTGACGGGAGGTCATGACGTCCGCACGCGGCCCGCGCGACACGCCGGACGGCCCGGATGAGGGGTTGCCGTCGGCGCGAGCGCGGGCAGGGCGAGGATCGCGGCGGTATGCGAGCCAGTGCGGTGGTCAAGGAACGGTGTGCCCTTCTCGACCTGAGGGAGGGGCGCCCGGCTCCATCGCATCCGCCGCGATCCCCACCCAGCCCCCTCGCGGGGGCCACCCGCCCCGTCCGGCGGCGCGAACGACCTGTCGCGCCCAGCCTCGCGCCGTCGGACGGTCATCACCCGCGGTACCCGAAGCGCCCCCTGATCCAGGGGGCGCTTCGCGCGTCGAGGGCCCGGGGTGCGCGGCCGGGCCTTCCGCAGCAGGCTTGAGGGCATGGGCAATCCGACGCAGTATCCGCACATCGTGGTCCACCCGCCCGCCCTGGACGGCTCCCGGCGGGTGACCGAAGGAGACGTGACCCTGGGACTCGCCTCGCATCTGGACGACGTCGTGGAGATCCTCCGGCTGGCCGACCTGGACCGGATCGAGGTGGAGGAGAGCGATCTGATCGAGTGGCAGGGCGGCGGCCCGGACGACTGGCCGGGCCTGTCGGAGCACGAGTGGTAGCGACGGCGCGTACGGCAGCGGGCGTAGCCGGTCCGCGCAACCCTCAAATCAACCTCTGAACATCGTGGCGCAGGCTTCGACACCCCCCTCGCCGGGGCAGATTATCGACACGCGGGGCCCGCCGGCACGGGGGCGGCGGGCTTCGCGCGGGGGTGCGCCATGGGGGGTACGACGACGATCCCGGCCGAGCCGCAGGCGATCGCGCTGCTGCGCGGCGGTGCCCGGGCCGCGGTGACGGTGGCGGTGCTGGAACTGCATCTGCGGGGCGTGGTCGAGGCAGACCGCACGGGGGTGATGCGCACGTGCGGCCCGGTGCCCCGAGCGTCCGTGTCCCCCCTGGCCCGGGCCGTGCACGCGGCCCTGCACCGGCCCGCCGGCATACGGCAGTTGCCGCGGCGGCGGCCGGTACGCGAAGCGCTCGGCGAGCTGCGCGCCGAGCCGGGCACGGCGGGACTGCTGCGGACGGTCCTGCCGGGCCCCACCTTCCGGGCCCGCCGGGCCCTGCGGGACCTGCGCGGCGGCCATCCGCTGCCCGGCCCCGCCCACCGCTCGGGCCTGTCCGTCGACGACAAGCTGCTCCTGGTGGCCCTGCACGGCGACCGGGCGCTGACCGCCCTGGCCGCGCGCTTCACCCGCGAGGCGGACCTCCTCGGCCGCGGCGGCGCCACGCGGGACGTGCCGCGCCACTCCTCGGGCGGTGGCGCGGACGAGGGCGGCCTCGGCCGTGGAGCGGCGTGAGCGGACAGCGCGAAGGGGCGGCCCCTCCTCGCGGAGGGACCGCCCCTGGGGCGCGGCGCGTCGGCCGGTCAGACCTTCAGCGGCTTGATCGACGTCGGCGCGTGGCCGGGCTCGGTTGCCAGGTCCTCGAACTCGGAGATGTCGCTGATGTCCATGGTGCGGCTCATCGAGATGTTGGTGATCCGCTCCAGGATCGCCTCGACGACGACCGGCACCCGGTACTCGGCGGCCAGTTTCCTGGCCTGCTCGAAGGCCGCGCGCAGCTGGTCCGGCTCGGTGACCCGGATGGCCTTGCAGCCCAGACCCTCGGCGACCTTGACGTGGTCCACGCCGTAGACGCCGAGCTCGGGCGCGTTGATGTTCTCGAACTCCAGGTTGACCTGGAAGTTGATGTCCAGGCCGATCTGCGCCTGGCGGATCAGGCCCAGGTAGGCGTTGTTGACCAGCACGTGGACGTAGGGGATGCGGTGCTGGGCGGCGACCGCCAGCTCCTCGATCAGGAACTGGAAGTCGTAGTCGCCGGAGAGCGCGACGACCGGGGAGTCCGGGTCGGCCTTGGCGACCCCGATCGCGGCCGGGATGGTCCAGCCGAGCGGACCGGCCTGACCGCAGTTGATCCAGTGCCGCGGCTTGTAGACGTGCAGCATCTGCGCGCCGGCGATCTGGGACAGGCCGATGGTGGTGACGTACCGGGTGTCCGGGCCGAAGGCCTTGTTCATCTCCTCGTACACGCGCTGCGGCTTCATCGGCACGTTCTCGAAGTGCGTGCGGCGCAGCAGGCCGGCCTTGCGCTCCTGGGTGTCGGCGACCCAGTCGGTGCGGTCGGGCAGCCGGCCCTCGGCCTTCAGCTCCTTGGCGGCGGCGACGAACAGCTCCAGCGCGGCCCTGGCGTCGGAGACGACACCGTAGTCCGGCGGGAAGATCTTGCCGATCTGCGTGGGCTCGATGTCGACGTGGACGAACGTGCGCTCCCCGCGGTACACGTCGAGCTTGTAGCCCGTGTGGCGGTTGGCCCAGCGGTTGCCGATGCCGAGGACGCAGTCCGATGCCAGGAAGTTGGCGTTGCCGTAGCGGTGCGAGGTCTGCACGCCGACCATGCCGGCGTTCAGTTCGTGGTCGTCGGGCAGGGTGCCCCAGCCCATCAGGGTGGGGATGACCGGGGTCTGGGTCAGCTCGGCGAACTCCACCAGCAGGTCGGTCGCGTCGGCGCCGATGACGCCGCCACCGGCGACGATGACCGGGCGCTCGGCGGCCAGGAGGAAGGAGAGGGCCTTGTCGATCTGGGCGCGGGTCGCGGCCGGCTTGTAGACGGGCAGCGGCTCGTAGGTCTCGACGTCGAAGTCGATCTCGGTGAGCTGGACGTCGATCGGCAGGTCGATCAGGACCGGGCCGGGGCGGCCGGAGCGCATCAGGTGGAAGGCCTGCTGGAAGACACCGGGGACCTGGGCGGCCTCCAGGACGGTGACCGCCATCTTGGTGACCGGCTTGGCGATCGAGGCGATGTCGACGGCCTGGAAGTCCTCCTTGTGGATCACGCTCGTGGGCGCCTGGCCCGTGATGCACAGGATCGGGATGGAGTCGCCGATGGCCGAGTACAGGCCGGTGATCATGTCGGTGCCGGCGGGGCCGGAAGTGCCGATGCAGACGCCGATGTTGCCCGGCTTGGTACGGGTGTAGCCCTCGGCCATGTGCGAGGCGCCCTCGACGTGGCGGGCGAGGGTGTGGTTGATCCCGCCGCCCTCCTGGAGGGCCTTGTAGAACGGGTTGATCGCCGCGCCCGGCACACCGAAGGCGTCGGTGACGCCCTCGCGCTTGAGGATCTCAACTGCCGCGCGGGCAGCGGTCATACGAGCCATCGAGTACTCCTGCTTCGGCTGTCGGATGCGTACTCCCCTCGCGCCCCGCGGTGAGCACAGTCTCCAGCTATCCATTTTCCGCATTGCGGAAGGCAACTTCTACTATCTGGAAGCAATGTAGGGGGGCGCGCCAATGTCGTCAAGAGAGGTCGAGACACCGCAAGCGCCGGACAAACGGGCTGTGGCAGGAGGACGATGGGGGGCGCCGTCCCGAGAGGACTGCTTTGTCGCGACGCCTTGGAGTGGGCCATGCCCCAGAGCGTGCCGGTGCGCTGCCCGGCCTGTCGGCGCGAGCACGTCTACCTCGCGCCGGTCTATCCGTGCGCGTGTGGGGCGCCCACCGCGCCCCGGCTGGATCCGGCCACCGAACCGGCCGTGGCGGCGCACCGGGCCTGGGACGACGAGTGGCTCACCGTGCCGTGCGCCGAGTGCGGCCGCCGCAACCACTGGCCCCACCCGGAACTGGGCTGCCCCTGCGGGACGGTACTGCGCATCCCGGTGAGGGACGGGGTTGCGGACGGGGACGCCGGCGCGGGTACGGAGACGGACGCGGACGCCTGGGTCGACCAGGGCACGGACGCCGACCCCGATCGCGGCACCGGGACGCGGTCACCGGCGAGCGTCCCGGAAGCCGTCGTCCGCCGGACCGCCTTCCGCCCCCACACCATCCGTACCGCCCGTGACGCCGTCACGGCCGCCGCGCTGTATCTGCGCTGGCTCGGCTACCGGGACATCCGCCGAGCCGACCAGCGGCCGCCGAGGGGCATCGGGCTCGCCGCCCGTGGACTGCTCGCGCAGGTGGACCCCACCGTGCGGCCGGCCGCGCCGCGGGACGTGGAGTGTCTGTGGCTGACGGCGATGACGGAATCATCGAACTGCGCGTACTTCTCCCTCGCCGGCTACACCGACGAGGCCCGGGACGGCGCCGCCGCACTCGGGATCCCGCTGTTCGTCCTGGACCTCGCGGGCGTGCCGCGGCCGGTGAACGACCCGGCCGGCACGCTGGAGGCCGAGGGCGCGCCGGAGCGGGAGACCAAGGCGCGGGACGGACGAATCTGATCGCCCCCGGCCCGGCGCTTGCCTCACACCCGGAACTCCTCCCTCAGTTCGACCTTGCGCACCTTTCCGGACACCGTCATCGGGAAGGAGTCGAGGATGCGGAGCCTGCTGGGGATCTTGTAGTGGGCGAGCCGGCCCTCGCAGAAGCCACGTAGTTCCTCCAGGGTGGGCGGGTCGTCGGCGTCGCGCGGGATGACACAGGCGAGGACCTCCTCGCCGTACCTCTCGTGCGGCACCCCGACGACCTGGACGTCCCTGATCCCGGGGTGGGCGTAGAGGAACTCCTCGATCTCGCGCGGGTAGATGTTCTCGCCGCCCCGGATGATCATGTCCTTGATACGGCCGACGATCTCGACGTACCCGTCCTCACGCATCACCGCGAGGTCGCCGGTGTGCATCCAGCGGCCCGCGTCGACGGCCTCGGCGGTCTTCTCCGGCTCGTTCCAGTAGCCGAGCATCACGCTGTATCCCCGGGTGCACAGCTCGCCGGCGGTCCCACGGGGCAGGGTGACGCCGTCGGCGCCGACGACCTTGACCTCCAGATGGGGCAGGACGCGGCCGACGGTGGCGGTGCGGTGCTCCAGGTCGTCCTCGATCCGCGTCTGCAGCGACACGGGCGAGGTCTCCGTCATGCCGTAGCAGATGGACACCTCCGCCATGTGCATCTCGGCGACCACCCGCTTCATCACCTCCACCGGGCAGGGGGAGCCCGCCATGATGCCGGTGCGCAGGGTGGACAGGTCGTAGGAGGCGAAGTCCGGCAGGTTCAGCTCGGCGATGAACATCGTCGGGACGCCGTACAGGGAGGTGCAGCGCTCCCGCTGCACGGCCCGCAGGGTGGCCGCCGGGTCGAAGGACGGCGCCGGGATCACTATGCAGGCGCCGTGCGAGGTGGCCGCCAGATTGCCCATCACCATGCCGAAGCAGTGGTAGAAGGGCACGGGGACGCAGATCCGGTCCTGTTCCGTGTAGGCGACCGACTCCCCCACGAAGTAACCGTTGTTGAGGATGTTGTGGTGGGAGAGGGTGGCGCCCTTGGGGAAGCCGGT
This sequence comes from Streptomyces sp. NPDC051452, assembly GCF_044454765.1. Classification (NCBI taxonomy): domain Bacteria; kingdom Bacillati; phylum Actinomycetota; class Actinomycetes; order Kitasatosporales; family Streptomycetaceae; genus Streptomyces; species Streptomyces sp. NPDC051452. Next base: position 214,286 of record NZ_JBITEB010000006.1, on the reverse strand, counting down.
GGTGCCCGAGGTGTACTGGATGTTGATGGGGTCGTCGCAGGACAGCCCGCTCTCGCGGGAGCGCAGATCCTCGTGCGGATCGGGCGTCGAGCGGCCGAGCAGCGCGTCCCAGCCCGGATCGCCGATGTACACGACCTCACCCAACAGCGGACACGCGCCGCGCACTTCCTCCACCATCGCCCGGTAGTCGCTGCCCTTGTGGCTCAGCGAGGCGAACAGCAGGCGGACGCCGGCCTGGCGGAGGACGAACTCCACCTCGTGCGTCCGGTACGCCGGGTTGATGTTGACCATGATCGCGCCAATCCGGGCGGTGGCGTACTGCACCAGCACCCACTCGGCGCAGTTGACGGCCCAGATGCCCACCCGGTCGCCCTGGGCGATGCCGCTCGCGAGCAGCGCGTTCGCCAGCCGGTCGACGTCGGCGGCGAAACGCGCGTAGGTCCAGCGCCGCCCGGAGGGGACGTCGACCAGGACCTCGCGGTCGGGCCAGGCGGCGACGGCCCGGTCGAGGTTCGCGCCGATGGTGTCGCCGAGCAGGGCGGTGGCGGAGGTGCCGTGCGTGTACGACGGTTGCGAGATCACCGGAAGTCCTCCTCGCGGTACTCGTCCGCGGAGCCCTGGGCCGTGGCCTCGCGCAGCTCGATGCGGCGGATCTTGCCGGAGACGGTCTTGGGCAGCGCGCCGAACTCCAGCCGGCGGATGCGCTTGTAGGGGGCGAGCACCTCGCGGGAGTGCTCGAAGACGACCTTCGCGGTGCCGGGTCCCGGCTCCCAGCCCTCGGCGAGGACGACGTACGCCTTGGGTACGGCGAGCCGCAGCCCGTCCGGGGCGGGGACGACGGCGGCCTCGGCGACCGCCGCGTGCTCCAGCAGCGCGCTCTCCAGCTCGAACGGGCTGATCTTGTAGTCGGAGGCCTTGAAGACGTCGTCGGCGCGGCCGACGTAGGTCAGATAGCCGTCCTCGTCGCGGGAGGCGATGTCACCGGTGCGGTAGTAGCCGCCCGCCATGGCCTCGGCCGTGCGGTCGGGGTCGCCGTGGTACCCGGTCATCAGGCCTACCGGACGCTCGGAGAGGTCGAGGGCGATCTCCCCCTCGGCCGCGCCGGGCGCGCCGGACACCGGGTCGAGGAGTTCGACGCGGTACCCGGGGCTGGGGCGGCCCATCGAGCCCGTCTTCAGGGGCTGTCCGGGGCTGTTGGACACCTGCACGGCGGTCTCGGTCTGTCCGAAGCCGTCCCGGATCGTGACGCCCCAGGCCCGGCGGACCTGCTCGATGACCTCGGGGTTGAGCGGTTCGCCCGCGGCGACCACCTCGCGGGGCCGGGTGCGCAACAGGCCGAGATCGGCCTGGATGAGCATGCGCCAGACGGTCGGCGGGGCGCAGAAGGTGGTGACCCCCGCGCGGTCCATCTCGGCCATCAGCCGGGTCGCGTCGAAGCGGTCGTAGTTGAAGAGGAAGACGGTCGCCTCGGCGTTCCACGGCGCGAACAGATTGGACCAGGCGTGCTTGGCCCAGCCGGGCGAGGAGATGTTCAGGTGCACGTCGCCCGGCTTCAGCCCGATCCAGTACATGGTGGCCAGGTGCCCGATGGGGTAGGAGGTGTGGGTGTGCTCGACCAGCTTGGGGCGGGCGGTGGTCCCCGAGGTGAAGTAGAGCATCAGCGGGTCGTCGGCCAGGGTGGGCCCCTCGGGGAGGAACTCGGCGGAGGCCGCGTAGGCGTCCTCGTACGGCTCCCAGCCCTCCTCCGGCAGACCGCCCACGCTGATCCGGGTGTAGGTGCCGGGCACCTCGTCGAACTTGGCGGTGTCCTCGGCCCGCGTGACGACGTGCTTGACCCGTCCCCGCTCGACGCGGTCGCGCAGGTCGGCCGGGCCGAGCAGCGGGGTGGCCGGAATGACGACCGCGCGCAGCTTCATGGCGGCCAGCGCGGTCTCCCACAGTTCGGCCTGGTTGCCGAGCATGACGAGGACGCGGTCCTCGGCGGCGACACCCCGCTCGTGCAGCCAGCGGGCGACCCGGTTGGAGCGTTCGGACATCTGCGCGTAGGACAGCCGGGTCTCGGTGCCGTCCTCCTCGACGATGTGCAGGGCGGTGCGGTCGTTGCCGGCGGCGATCACGTCGAACCAGTCCAGCGCCCAGTTGAACCGGGCGGGCCGCGGCCAGCGGAAGCCCTCGTAGGCCCCGGTGTAGTCCTCGCGGTGCGCGAGCAGGAAGTCCCGGGCGCTCCGGAAGGCCTCGGTCGCCGTCGTCATCTGTGTCCTCCATGCTTCCTCGGTCGTCCACCCCGGGCGCTCTCGGCCGCGCGCCCGCGGGTTCACTCCCGTGTTTCCGGACCATTGCCGGGCCGCTCTCTGGCATCGTCTAATCCGTGATGCAGGTCTCACTACCCCCGAACGGGGGTGCAGTCCACATGTGAGCCGTGCCGAAGGAGCGATGAGGTGGCAGCAGAGGGCGTCGCGGCGGTGGAGATAAGCGGTGCGCTGACCCGGCTGCGACACGCCACCGGGCTCCCGGTCGCGTTCGGCGGGCTGGTCGAGTCCGGCCGGCCGCGGGTGCGCATCAGCGAGCTGAGCGGCACGACGACGGCCGCCCTGCGCTCGCTCGCGGTGACCTCCGGCAACGGGCTGGGCGGCAGGGCGGTGGCGCTGGCCCGGCCGTGCGCGGTGACGGACTACTCCAGTTCCCGGCAGATCAGCCACGAGTACGACGTGCCGGTGGCCGCCGAGGGCATCCGCTCGGTACTGGCGGTACCGGTCGTCGTACGGCGGCGCGTGCGCGGGGTGCTGTACGGCGCCCTGCGCTCGGCCCGGCCGCTCGGCGACCGCACGCTGGGCGCGGCGATGGCGGTGGCGCGGGACGTGGAACAGGCGCTGGTGGTGCGGGACGAGGTGGGGGAGCTGCTGGCGGTGGCCCGGCCGGAACCGGCCGGCCCGGACCGGGGTGCCGCCTGGGAACAGGTGCGCGAGGCACACGCTGCGCTGCGGGCGCTGGCGCCGCGGATCACCGACCCCGGACTGCGGGACGAACTGCTGAGCGCGTGCGGCCTGTTGACCGTGGAGCGACGGGCGGACGGCGCGAGCCTGGCGCCGCGCGAACTCGACGTGCTCTCCTGGGTGGCGGAGGGTGCCACCAACGCGGCCGCCGCCGAGCGGCTGGGGTTGCGTCCGGAGACGGTCAAGAGCTATCTGCGCTCTGCGATGCGGAAGCTGGGCGCGCACACCCGAGGGGAGGCGGTGACGGCGGCCCGCAGGGCGGGACTGCTGCCGTAGGGCACGGGGCCTGGAAGGGGCCCGGACGGGAACCCGGCGGTGAACCTCACCCATTCATGCGGCGAGGACCTGAATTTTGTTATGCGTGACCGTTGTTATTTCCCTCACCACGGCTTCCGTCCGAATTTCGACGATCGTTGCCTAGAATTTGGCCCGGACACGACACACGAGGGGAGCGGTGACCGTGCGACGGGACTTCCAGGAGTCTGCCAGGTGCCGCCCCGACCTGGTCATCGGCCGCGAGGAGCTGTTCACCGCCGCCCGCGACCAACTCGCCTCGGGCGGCAGTGTGCTGCTCCACGGCCCCGCCGGAATAGGGAAATCCACCGTCCTGCGGACATTGGCCGAGGAATACGCGGCCACCGCCCGCACCGTCCTGCGCTGTTCGGCGACCGAATCAGAATCGCATCTTCCGTTTCTCGCCCTCGCCGACCTGCTCGGTCTGGTCCTCGACGACGTCTCGCCCCGGCTGCCCGCCGCCCAGCGCACCGCACTGGAGTCGGCGCTCACCGGCCGCGGCGAGTCCAGCCTCCAGCGGGACGGCCTCGCCCTGCGCCTCGCGGTGCTCTCCGCCCTGCGCGCCCTGGCCGCCCGAGGTCCCGTACTGCTCGTCGCCGACGATCTGCAGTGGCTGGATCCGGCCAGCGCCGAACTGCTCGGCTTCGCCGCCCGCCGCCTGGGGGGCACCCCCGTACAACTGCTGTGCGCGGTACGCACGGAGGGACAGGAGAGCCAGGAGTACGACCGCCATCTGCGGGCCTGCCCGCCGGGCACACGCGCCGTCCGGCTGGGCCCGCTCTCCCGCACCCAGGTGGCCCAGCTGCTCGACCACCGCGGCCACGGCGGCCTGCCCCGCTCCACGGTGCGCGAGATCCACAGCACCAGCGGCGGCAATCCGCTCTTCGCCCTCGAACTCGGCCGGGCCCTCGCCGAGAGCCCCACACCACCCCGGCCGGGCGAGCCGCTGCCGGTGCCCACCTCCCTGCGCGCCCTGGTGCTCAGCCGCCTGGACATGCTCTCCGTCGAGGCCCGTCGCACCCTGCTGGTGGCCAGCGCCGGCGCCCGCCCCACCCCGGCACTGCTGCACGCGGCCGGCCGGGAGCACGCCGAGGCCGAGTGCGCCCAGGCCGCCGAACTGGGCCTGCTGGCCACCGAGCCGGACGCTCCCACCCTGCGGTTCGCGCATCCACTGATCTCCGCCGCCCTGTACGCGGAGGCGCCCGCACACGAACGGCGGGCAGCACACGCGGCACTCTCCACCGCCGCCTGCGACCCGATCGAACGGGCCCGGCACCTGGCGCTGGCCACCACCGGCACCGACCCGGAGGTCGCCGCCCGGCTCGCCGCGGCCGCGAGCCTGGCCCGCGACCGCGGGGCGCCCTCGGTCGCCGCCCACCTCGGGCTGCTCGCCGCCCGGCACACCCCGGCCGACGGCGTACCGAGCCCGGAGGAACGCCGGCTGCAGGCCGCCGAGGACGCGATCACCGCCGGCGAGGTCGACCTGGCCCGGGACATCGCCCGGGAGGTCCTCACCCGGGCGACCGTGCCCGCCGACCGGGTGCGCGCCTGGATCATCGTCATCGACACCGCGGGGCACACCATGGCGGAGGTCGACGCCGTCTTCCCGCAGGCCCTCGCCGACGCCGGCGACGACCCCCGGCTGCTGGCCCTGGTGCACTACCAGCTGGCCTGGCGGGCGCTGATCGTCGAGGGGGACTTCACCGAGGCACGGCAGGCCGCCGCACACGCCGCCGAGCTGGCCGAGCGCGGCGCGGACCGGCGCACCGAACTGCTCTCCCTTGCCTTCCAGGCCCAGACCGAGACCCTGATGGGCCATCCGCAGGCGCCCCGCACGATCAAGCGCGCCCTGCGCGAACCCCAGGATCCGCGGGTGGCCTGGCATCACAACGGGGCGGGCAGCGCCCGGTTCCGCTGGCTGGTCATGGGCGACCAGCTGGCCGAGGCCCGCACCACGGTCACCGCGCTGCTGCGCGAGGTGCGCCGGCGCGGGTCGGTGGAGAGCGAGGTGCACTTCCTGCGCGGGCTCGCCGAGACCGAGCTGCGCTCCGGGCACTGCGGCCGGGCCCTGGAGCTGGCCCGCGAGAGCCTGCGGCTCGCCCGGGACTCCGGGATCGGGGAGACCGCCTCGGCGATGCTCACCTCGCTCGCCGAGGCCTCCGGCGGTGACGTGGACCGGGCGCTGGCCCTCGCCCGGGAGGCGGTGGAGCACGCCGAGGAGGACGGCGACCAGATGTACCTCTCACGGGCCCTGGGCGCCCTCGGGTACGCCCAGTTGGTGGCCGGGGACCCCGCGGGCACGGTCCGCTCGCTGCGCCGGGTGCGCAGTCTGGAGCTGGGCCTCGGCATCACCGACCCGGCCCGCGGCCGCTGGCAGGGCGACCTCGCCGAGGCGCTGGTCCGCATCGGTGAACCCGCCGAGGCGCAGGACGTCATCGACGTGAGCCGCGAGCACGCGCTGCGGCTCGGCCGGGAGAGCGTCCTCGCCGTCCTCGACCGGGCCGAGGCCCTGGTCCGTGCCGCCCAGGGCGACCACGAGGCCGCGCTGGGCCAGCTGACGTCCGCTCAGGACCGGCTCGGCAAGCTCGGCTACGGGCTGGAGGAGGCACGGGCCGCGTTCGCGCTGGCCCGGCTGCCGGTCCGCCGCCCGCAGCGAACGGGGGGCGGCCCGGGTACGGGGGGCCCGGGAGGCGTGGAGGCGGTCCGGAAGAACACGGCCGCGTTCGAGGAGGCCACCCGGATGTTCCGCCGGTGCCGGGCGCTGCCCTGGTTGCGCCAGGTGGACGAGATCCGCGCCACCCCCGGGGCGGACACCGCGCCGGCCGTACCGGACGCCCTGCACGCGCTGGACATGCTTGCCGCGATGGAGCGTCAGGTCGCCGCGCTCGTGATGGAGGGCGCCACCAACCGGGAGATAGCGGCCCGGTTGTTCATCAGTGTGAAGACGGTGGAGGCGACCCTGACCCGGGTCTACCGCAAGCTGGGGATCCGATCGCGCGTGGACATCGTCCGATTGGCGGCAGGTCGGCGCGCGAACTGAGCACCGCCCTTGTTAACTGAACCGGACCGAGGGTTTTCCCTCACCCAACCCCCTAGGGGGTTCCCTCATTGGGAGCCAAGGGTTCCGGGTCCTAGCGTAATGGGCGTGCCGCTCGCCCGGGCACACGGGGGTCGGTCCCGCGCCCCCCGTGCACACCCCCCACACCCGCGCGACCCCCCACCGGTGCAACCCCCACTGAGGAGACTCATGTTCGGGCCAAGACGTGCCAGACAGACCGCCGCGACCCTGGTGGCCACCGCCGCCGCGGCGGTGACCGCGCTGCTCGCCTCCCCCACCGCGAGCGCCGCCCCCCAGCCCATCGTCGGCGGGACGACGACCACGACGACCGCGTACCCGTTCACGATGCAGATCACCGACGCCTCCCAGAACCAGTTCTGCGGCGGCACCCTGGTGGCGCCCAAGAAGGTCGTGACGGCCGCGCACTGCATGGCCGGCGAGTCCACGAGCAGCGTCCGCGTCATCGGTGGCCGGACGTATCTGAACGGCACCAACGGCACGGTGAGCCGGGTCAGCAAGATCTGGATCAACCCGGACTACACGGACGCCACCAACGGCGACGACGTGGCCGTGCTGACCCTCTCGACGTCGATGCCGTACACCCCGGCCTCGTACGTCTCCTCCTCCCAGACGAGCGTGTACGCGGCCGGTACCACGGCCCGGATCCTCGGCTGGGGCACCACCTCGGAGAACGGCAGCTCCTCCAACCAGCTGCGGACCGCGACCGTGCCGATCGTGTCCGACTCCAGCTGCCGTTCCTCCTACGGTTCGGACTTCGTCCAGTCCGACATGGTGTGCGCCGGCTACCCGGCCGGCGGCGTAGACACCTGCCAGGGCGACAGCGGCGGTCCCCTGCTCATCGGGGGCGTCCTGGCAGGGATCACTTCTTGGGGCGAGGGGTGCGCGGAGGGGGGTTACCCGGGTGTGTACACCCGGCTGACCACCTTCTCGGACCTGGTGACCGCACAGGTCAACTCGTGACCCGGAAGTCCTCCCGAGCATCCCTCGGGTAGATGCCAGGGGGGCGGGGGGGGGGGGGCCCCCCCGCCCCCCCCCCCCCCCCACCCCCCCCCCCCCCCCCGCGGCGCCCGGGGGGGGGGGGGGGGGGGGGGCCCCCCCCCCCCCCGGGGGGGCCCCC
>NZ_JBITEB010000006.1:0-206793 GCF_044454765.1 Streptomyces sp. NPDC051452 | reverse complement strand
CGGTCGCACCAGATGGTGTGGCTGTGCCCCGCCTTTTAACACCTGGCCCCCTTGCTGCCCCCCCCCTCGTCGCGGGTTTGTGGCGGGGGGGGGGGGGCGCCCCCCCCCGCGCGCCCCCCCACGCCTCCCTATCCACGTTCACCCCTGGTCGCCGGGGGTGTTGTGCCGGGCGGCGGCCGCGAACCGGATGTCGTGGGCCGCCTCCGGCCGCAGGACGCGCAGCATCCGCTGCCCCTCCTCGGCCACCTCCTCCCGCTGAGCCCCGGTCAGCTTCCCGAAGGGCTCGATCACGAGGGTGGCGCCGTCGAGCCGCCACAGGCCGGCCAGAAAGCCGTCGACCAGGAGCGTCCGGTGGGCCTGGTTGCCCTGGCGGTTGCGGCCCCGGTGGGCGGCCGGCACCACGCGGGTGCGGTCGGCGTGGGCCAGCAGGAGGTTGTCGTACTCGGGCAGGAAGCGGGGCGGGGCCGGGGTGGCCGGGTCGGGGCGCGGGGCGTCGGGCAGGTCGAAGAGCTCGGTCCCGCGCGGGTCCCGGAAGGTGAGGAGTTCCGGACGCAGCCGCTCGAAGGTGTCCCGCAGACGGGTGAGTCCGGCCCAGGTCTGCATGTCCCGCACGGAGGCGGGGCCGAAGGCGGCGAGGTAGCGCCGGACGACGGACTCCGGCGCGGGGGCCGGCCCGGCGGGGCGGCCCAGCCAGTGTTCGGCGGTGGTGAGGGCGACCTGGCCGCTCACGCCCCACATTCCGCGCGGGGTGACCTGGACGAGCGGCAGCAGGCAGCGGGCGGCGACGGCGAGCGCCTGCGGATCGGCCGCCGGCCACTCGGCGCCGAGGGTCCGCCGCAGCTGGGCCATGGTCCGGGGCTCGGTCTCGACCAGTTCGCGGCCGAGTGCGGCCAGCCGGTCCAGGTCGACGCCGGTCAGGCCGGCGCGGAAGGCCGCGAGTTCCCGGGTGCGGGCCGGCTGGACGAACGTGCGCAGCGCGAGGCAGTCGTCGGCGGTGTGGGTGTGCAGGGTGGAGCGCAGGGTGACGATCCGGGCGACCTCGCGGCCGGCCATGAGCGTGGACAGCCGCTCGGGCGCGAATCCGTCCAGCCGTGCGGCGAGGGCGTGGTACGGCGGCTCGACGTTCTGCGCCTGGAGACCGAGCAGATGGCGTACGGCGTCCAGGGCGGACCTCTCGGAACGGCGCAGCAGGAGCTGCCGGTCGAGGGTGGCGCGGTTCAGGGCGCGGGCGTCCAGGACGGGAGCGCTCGCCGCGCCGCGCTTGCGCACGCTGCTGTTCGTCATACCGGCATACTGCCCTGGAAAGCGGCCAGATCCTGTCCGCTTTCCGGACCCCGACTCACCCTTGACTTGCCCTGACCTGCCCCTGACTTGCCCTGACCTGACTTGAGCCCCCCCCTGCCCCCCTGACCCGCCCCTGACCCGCACACCGGCCCCGACACGGCTCCGCGCTCTCCGGTCAGGTGCCGATCGGTCGGCCGCGGATATCCTTCTCCCACGCCCGCTGAGTGATCACGACCGCACACAGGTTCGACGGAGAGGCAGGCGATGTCCGAGCGATCAGGTGGCAGGAACGGCGGGCGCAGGTCGGTCTGGCGCCGTGCGCTCACCCCGCCCCACTCCCCCGCCTCCGCCTCGCCCGTACCCACCGCGGCCGAGGCGGAGCCCGCCGAGCCGGCGAGCGTCGTCCAGGCGGTGCTCTACCGCGACGGGGTCCGCGTCTCCTCCCCCGCCACGCTCGCCGAGACCTACCGCGCGCTGCGCGAACAGGCCCCGGGCATGGCCTGGATCGGTCTCGCCCGCCCCACGGGGGCCGAACTGCAGTCGCTGGCCGCCGAATTCGACCTGCATCCGCTGGCGGTCGAGGACGCGATGGAGGCCCATCAGCGACCCAAGCTGGAGCGGTACGGCGACACGCTGTTCGTCGTGCTGCGCGCCGCCCGCTATCTCGACGCCCCGGAGGAGGTCGAGTTCGCGGAGCTGCACGTCTTCGTAGGCCCAGACTTCGTCCTGACGGTCCGGCACGGCGCGGCACCCGACCTGTCGGCGGTCCGCCGCCGCATGGAGGACGCCCCCGAGCTGCTGGCCCTCGGCCCGGAGGCGGTCCTGTACGCGATCCTGGACGCGGTGGTCGACGGCTACGCCCCGGTGGTCTCCGGCGTCCAGATCGACATCGACGAGATCGAGACCGAGGTGTTCCGCGGCGACCCCGAGGTCTCCCGCCGGATCTACGAACTCTCCCGCGAGATGGTCGAGTTCCAGCGCGCCACCCGGCCACTCGTCGGCATGCTGCACGGGTTGATGGCCGGCTTCGCCAAGTACGAGACGGACGAGGAGCTCCAGCGCTATCTGCGGGACGTGGCCGACCATGTCACGCACACCAGCGAACGCGTCGACGGCTTCCGCCAGGCCCTCACCGAGATCCTCACGGTCAACGCCACCCTCGTCACCCAGCAGCAGAACGCGGAGATGCGGGCCCTGGCCGAGGCGGGTTTCGAACAGAACGAGGAGATCAAGAAGATCTCGTCCTGGGCGGCGATCCTGTTCGCGCCGACGCTGGTGGGGACGATCTACGGGATGAACTTCGAGCACATGCCCGAGCTCCGGTGGGCGGCGGGCTACCCGTTCGCGATCCTGCTGATGGCAGTGGTCTGCGTGAGCCTGTACGTCATCTTCAAAAAGCGCGACTGGCTGTAGCGGACGTCCGCGGCCCGAGCGGGAACATCGCGCGGGTGACGGAGGTCAGCGGTCCCGCAGGGCCGCCAGCACCTGGTCGTCGTCGAGTTGCTCGAAATCCTCGTACCACTGGCCGACGGCGGTGAAGTCCGCCGGGCGGTGCGGGCACAGGACGATGTCCGCCTCGGCGGCGAGCAGGTCCAGGGCGCCGGGGGCGCCGACGGGCACGGCGAGGACCAGACGTGCGGGGCGCCGGCGCCGGACGTGACGCAGGGCCGCTCGGGCGGTCGCGCCGGTGGCCAGCCCGTCGTCCACCACGATCACCGAGCGGCCCGCCGGCTCCGGGGCCGGCCGCTCGCCGCGGTAGCGCTCCTCGCGGCGGCGCAGCTCCCGCCGCTCGCGTTCCACCGCCGGGGCGAGGGAGGCCTCGGTCAGGCCCAGCCGGTCCAGGGTGTCCGGGTCGAAGAGGGGCGGGTCGTCCGCGGCCAGCGCGCCGACGGCGAACTCCTGGTGGTGCGGGGCGCCGATCTTACGGACGATCAGGACGTCGAGCGGGACGCCGAGGGCGCGGGCGATCGGTTCGGCGACGGCGACACCGCCGCGGGGCAGGGCGAGGACGAGGGGGTCGGCGAGGTCGCCGCGCGCGTGCGCGTCGCTCAGCAGTCCGGCGAGTTCCCGTCCGGCTTCGGCGCGGTCCCGGAAGCGCATGCTCGTCCTCCTCCGCGGAGCCCCTCCTCCCATGGTGCTACAGCCCGAGGGACCGAGGAGCGGGGATCGAGGCGCGGGGAACCGAGGATCGAACATACGATCTATACACTAAGTGTATAGTCCCGGCATGCCTCTTTCGATCGACAAGATCCCGACGCCGAAGCACGCGACGGGAAAGACGCGCGGACGGCGCCGCAGGTTGCGTCCCACCGCGCTCCTCTCGGCGGTGGCCTGCGCGGTGCTGACCCTGGCCGGCTGCGCCCAGGTCGACACGACCTCGCCGAGCACCGCGCGCGCCGAGGCGGCACACGGGGCACCGGCGGGATTCGGGACCGTCGACTGCCGCAAGGCCAAGTGCATCGCGCTCACCTTCGACGCGGGGCCCAGCGAGAACTCGGCGCGCCTGCTCGACATCCTCAAGGAGAAGAAGGTGCCGGCCACCTTCTTCCTGCTGGGCAAGCGGCACATCGAGAAGTACCCGGAGCTGGTCAAGCGGATGGCGGCCGAGGGTCACGAGGTCGCGAGCCACACCTGGGACCACAAGATCCTCACCCGGATATCCGACGCGCAGATACGTGAGGAGCTGAAGCGCCCCGACGACGCGATCGAGCGGCTCACCGGGCGCAAGCCCATCCTGATGCGTCCGCCGCAGGGCCGTACGGACGCCAACGTGCACGAGATCTCCAAGGAGCTGGGCCTGGCGGAGGTGCTGTGGAGCGTGACCGCCAAGGACTACGCGACCACCGACTCCGCCCTCATCACCAAGCGGGTCCTCGACCAGGCCTCCCGGGACGGGATCATCCTGCTGCACGACCTGTACGCCGGGACCGTGCCCGCCGTCCCCGGCATCATCGACGCCCTGAAGGAGCGCGGCTACGTCTTCGTGACCGTCCCTCAGCTGCTCGCGCCCGGCAAGCCCGAGCCCGGCAAGGTGTACCGGCCCTGACCTCGTCGGTCGGATCGGCCCGGGGGGCGGGGTGGGTCGCGCCCCGGCGGGGCCATCCGGCCGTACGGGTGGGGCGGGGCCGGGCGAACGGCGGGTGACCGACGCCCAAGGCCCACGCCGGTGCCTACGATCGTGCCGTGCCCACATTCTGCCTCGAACGCACGGTCCCGCTCCCCCTCGACGAGGCGTGGCGCCGGCTCACCCTGTGGCCCCGGCACGCCGGTGCGGTGCCGCTGACCCGGATCAGGGTCCTCACGCCCGGGCCGACCCGGGACGGCAGCCGTTTCGTGGCCCGCTCGGGCGTCGGTCCGCTGACCGTGGACGACGTCATGGAGGTGACGGTCTGGCATCCGCCCACCGGTGACGAGCCCGGTCTGTGCCGGCTGGAGAAGCGCGGCCGGGTGGTCCTCGGCTGGGCGGAGATCGAGGTCCGGCCGGGGCCCGACGGCGGTAGCCGGGTGGTGTGGCGGGAGGAACTGCGCGTCCGCTTCCTGCCCCGCGCCTTCGACGGCGTCCTTCAGGTGGCGTCCCGCGCGATGTTCGGCCGCGCGGCCGACCGGTTGCTCGAACGGCCCTGAGACCCGGCGCCCGGGTGGCCGCCCCCGGCAGTGGGCTCTTCCCGGTGGTGTCCGGCGGTGTTCAGTCGCTCCGGCCGGTCGCGGCGACGGTCACGCCCAGGCCGATCATCGTCAGGCCACCCACCCCGCCGACCGCGGCGAGCCGCCGCGGGGAGCGTGCGAACCACTCCCTGGCGCCGGAGGCGACGAGCCCCCACACGCTGTCCGAGGCCACCGCGATGACGTTGAAGACCAGCCCGAGCAGCAGCATCTGCGCCGGCACCTGCCCCCGGCCCGGGTCCACGAACTGGGGCAGCACGGCGGCGAAGAACACGATCGTCTTGGGGTTGGCCACCCCGACCGCGAACCCCTCGCCCAGGGTGCGCAGACCGCCGTGGGCCGGGCCGCCATCCGGCTGCGCGAACGCGTCCCGGAGCGAGCCGCGCCGCCGCCAGGCCCGGACGCCGAGGTACACGAGGTAGGCGGCCCCCACCAGTTTCAGGGCGGTGAAGACGAGGACCGAGCGCTCCACGATCGATCCGACGCCGAGCGCGACGGCCACGACGAGTACGTAGGCGCCGAGGGTGTTGCCGACGACCGTGGTCAGCGCGGCCCGGCGGCCGTGCGCCAGCGCCCGGCCGATCACGAACAGCACGCTGGGGCCGGGCACCACGATGAGCAGGAACGACAGCGCCGCGAACGCGGCCAGCCGGTCGGAGGACACCATGGGCCCATGCAAGCACGGGAGGCGGGCCACCCGGCAAGCGGATTTCCCGTGGCACGCCCGTCGGCTCAGGCCACGGAGCCGATCCGTCCGGCAGGCCGGGACGTCGCGTCGTGGTGGATGGGGGTGTGCGCGCCGGTCAGGGCGCGCCCGCTGCCGCCGCGCCGGTTCGCGACGATCTCCGCGCCGATGGACAGCGCGGTCTCCTCGGGCGTCCGGGCACCGAGGTCGAGGCCGATCGGGGAGCGCAGCCGGGCCAGTTCCAGTTCGGTGAGGCCGACGTCGCGCAGTCGTTCGTTGCGATCGAGGTGGGTGCGGCGGGAGCCCATCGCGCCGACGTAGCCGACCGGCAGCCGCAGGGCCAGTTCGAGCAGCGGTACGTCGAACTTGGCGTCGTGGGTGAGTACGCACAGCACGGTACGGCCGTCGACCTCGGTGCGCTTCAGGTACTTGTGGGGCCACTCGACGACGATCTCGTCGGCGTCCGGGAAGCGGGTGCGGGTGGCGAACACGGGGCGGGCGTCGCACACGGTGACGTGGTAGCCGAGGAACTTGCCGACGCGGACCAGGGCCGAGGCGAAGTCGATCGCGCCGAAGACGATCATGCGGGGCGCGGGGACGGAGGACTCGACCAGCACGGTGAGCGGGGCCCCGCAGCGCGAACCCTGTTCGCCGATCTCCAGGGTGCCGGTGCGGCCCGCGTCGAGGAAGGCGGCGGCCTCGGCGGCGAGCGTGCGGTCCAGTTCGGGATGGGCGCCGAATCCGCCGAGGGAGGAGCCGTCGGAGCGGACCAGGAGGGCCCGGCCCCGCAGCTCGGCCGGGCCGTCCACGATCCGCGTGACCGCCGCCGCCTCCCCACGCGCGGCGGCGGCCAGCGCCGCCGCGAACACCGGCCGGGCGGGACCGTCCGCCCGGACCGGTGTGACGAGGATGTCGATGACGCCGCCGCAGGTCAGGCCGACGGCGAAGGCATCCTCGTCGCTGTACCCGAAGCGTTCCGACACGGTCTCGCCGTCCTGGAGCGCCTGCCGGCACAGCTCGTACACGGCGCCCTCCACGCATCCACCGGAGACCGAGCCGACGGCCGTGCCGTCGGCGTCCACCGCGAGGGCGGCGCCGGGCCCGCGCGGGGCGCTGCCGCCGACGGCCACCACGGTGGCGACGGCGAAGTCACGGCCCTGCTCGACCCACCGGTCGAGCTCCTCGGCGATGTCCAGCATCTCTCGCTCTCCTAACGGGGTTGCGGGGGGAGGCTCCGGGCGGGCTAGTGAACGCCCAGCCAGCCTTCGATGGGATGAAGGGCGAAGTAGACGAGGAAGACGACCGTCAGACCCCACATGAAGGCGCCGATCTCACGGGCCTTGCCCTGGCCGGTCTTGATGGCGGTGTAGGAGATGACTCCCGCGGCGACGCCGGAGGTGATGGTGTACGTGAAGGGCATCAGCACGACCGTCAGGAAGACCGGGATGGCGGTCGCGCGGTCGGCCCAGTCCACGTGCCGGGCGTTCATCAGCATCATGGCGCCGATGACGACCAGGGCGGCGGAGGCGACCTCCTGCGGGACGATCGCGGTGACCGGGGTGAAGAACAGACAGGCGGCGAAGAACAGGCCGGTGACGACCGAGGCGAGGCCGGTGCGGGCGCCCTCGCCGACGCCGGTGGCCGACTCGATGAACACCGTCTGGCCGGAGCCGCCCGCCACACCGCCGATCGCGCCGCCGGCGCCGTCGATGAACAGCGCCTTGGACAGGCCCGGCATGCGACCCTTGTCGTCGGCCAGGTTGGCCTCGGTGCCGACGCCGATGATGGTGGCCATCGCGTCGAAGAAGCCGGCCAGGACGAGCGTGAAGACGATCATGCCGATCGTCATCGCGCCGACCTTGCCCCAGCCGCCGAACTCCACGTGCCCGAAGAGCGAGAAGTCGGGCATGGAGACCGCGGTGCCGTGCAGTTGGGGGGCGCCGTTGGCCCACTGCTCGGGGGCGATGACGCCGAGGCCGTTGAGGACCGCGGCGACGACCGTGCCCGACACGATGCCGATCAGGATGGCGCCGGGGACGTTCCGGGCCTGCAGCATGAAGATCAGCAGCAGGGTGCCGGCGAAGAGCAGCACCGGCCAGCCGGCGAGTTCACCGACGGGGCCGAGGCTGAGCGGGGTGGCCTTGCCCTGGTGCACGAAGCCCGACTTGTAGAAGCCGATGAGGGCGATGAACAGGCCGATGCCCATGGTGATGCCGTGCTTGAGTGCGAGCGGGATCGCGTTCATGATCATCTCGCGCAGGCCGGTGACGACCAGCAGCATGATGACCACGCCGTACATCACACACATGCCCATGGCCTGCGGCCACGTCATGTTCGGGGCGACCTGCGAGGACAGCACGCCCGAGACGGACAGGCCGGCGGCGAGCGCCAGCGGGACCTTGCCGACGAAGCCCATCAGCAGCGTGGTGAAGGCCGCCGCGAACGCGGTCGCGGTGATCAGCGCCTTCTGGCCGAGCGTGTCCCCCGCCGCGTCCTTGCCGGACAGGATGAGGGGGTTGAGGAGGAGGATGTACGCCATCGCCATGAAGGTGGTGATGCCGCCGCGCACCTCACGCGCGACCGTGGATCCTCTTCTGGATATGTGGAAGTACCGGTCGAGCCAGGACCGCCCGGCGGGGACGCGACTGCCGTCTCCCGCGTCGTCTGCCGCGGTTCTGGGCTCCACTGACTGCTGGGTCATGGGCCATCTCCCAAGGTTCACAGGGGCACCCGTCCAACCGCTCCTGCGGCCACGGGATTTGGGAATGGACGACCCGGGGGACGGCCCGAGACGTACGAGTTTTCCGGGTACTTCAAGGACCGCGAGCGGTGCGGAACTCAAAGGGGTTCCCCCGGGCGGCGCGGCGGAGTGTGTGACGTTCCCTGCGCCGCCCGGAGAGCTGTGAGGTGTTACGCGGTCCCCGTGAGGTGCTCGGGCCGTACCGGAGTGCGGTTGAGCTCCAGCCCGGTCGCGTTCCGGATCGCCGCGAGGACGGCCGGGGTGGACGACAGGGTCGGGGCTTCGCCGATACCGCGCAGCCCGTAGGGAGCGTGGTCGTCGGCGAGTTCGAGGACGTCGACCGGGATGGTCGGCGTGTCGAGGATGGTCGGGATCAGGTAGTCGGTGAAGGAGGGGTTCCTGACCTTCGCCGTCTTGGGGTCGACGATGATCTCCTCCATCACCGCGACGCCCAGGCCCTGGGTGGTGCCGCCCTGGATCTGGCCGACCACGGAGAGCGGGTTGAGCGCCTTGCCGACGTCCTGGGCGCAGGCCAGTTCGATGACCTTGACCAGGCCGAGTTCGGTGTCGACCTCGACGACCGCGCGGTGTGCGGCGAAGGAGTACTGGACGTGTCCGTTGCCCTGGCCGGTGCGCAGGTCGAAGGCCTCGGTCGGCCGGTGCCGCCACTCCGCCTCGATCTCGACGTTCTCGCCCTCGAGGACGTCGACCAGGTCGCCGAGGACCTCGCCGCCGTCGGTGACGACCTTGCCGCCCTCCAGCAGGAGTTCGGCGGTCGCCCAGGCGGGGTGGTAGGTGCCGAACTTGCGGCGCCCGATCTCCAGGACCTTCTCGCGGACGAGTTCGCAGGTGTGCTTGACGGCACCGCCGGTGACGTAGGTCTGCCGGGAGGCGGAGGTCGAGCCGGCCGAGCCGACCTGGGTGTCGGCGGGGTGGATGGTCACCTGGGTGACACCCAGCTCCGTGCGGGCGATCTGGGCGTGCACGGTGACACCGCCCTGGCCGACCTCCGCCATCGCGGTGTGCACGGTCGCGACCGGCTCGCCGTTGATGACGTCCATGCGCACCTTGGCGGTGGAGTAGTCGTCGAAGCCCTCGGAGAAGCCGACGTTCTTCAGGCCGACCGCGTACCCGACCCCGCGTACGACGCCCTCGCCGTGCGTGGTGTTGGACAGACCGCCGGGCAGCTGCCGAACGTCGGCGCCCTCGCTGGACTCCCACTGGCGCTCGGGGGGCAGCGGCATCGCCTTGACGCGGCGCAGCAGTTCGGCGACCGGGGCCGGGGAGTCGACCGGCTGCCCGGTCGGCATGATCGTGCCCTGCTCCATCGCGTTCAGCTGCCGGAACTCCACCGGGTCCATGCCCAGTTCCTTGGCGAGCTTGTCCATCTGCGCCTCGTAGGCGAAGCACGCCTGGACCGCGCCGAAACCGCGCATGGCGCCGCAGGGGGGGTTGTTGGTGTAGAGGGCGACGGCCTCGATGTCGACGTCGTCGATGACGTAAGGGCCGACGGCGAGCGAGGAGGCGTTGCCGACCACGGCCGGGGAGGCGGAGGCGTAGGCGCCGCCGTCCAGGACGATGCGGCACTTCATGTGCGTGAGCTTGCCGTCCCTGGTCGCCCCGTGCTCGTAGTAGAGCTTGGCCGGGTGGCGGTGGACGTGCCCGAAGAAGGACTCGAACCGGTTGTAGACGATCTTCACCGGCTTGCCGGTGCGCAGCGCGAGCAGGCAGGCGTGGATCTGCATCGACAGGTCCTCGCGGCCGCCGAACGCGCCGCCGACACCGGACAGCGTCATGCGCACCTTGTCCTCGGGCAGGCCGAGGACGGGCGCGATCTGGCGCAGGTCGGAGTGGAGCCACTGGGTGGCGATGTAGAGGTGGACGCCACCGTCCTCCTCGGGCACGGCGAGGCCGGACTCGGGGCCGAGGAAGGCCTGGTCCTGCATGCCGAAGGTGTACTCGCCCTCGACGATCACGTCCGCGCGGGCGCGGGCGGCCGCCGCGTCACCGCGGATGATCGGCTGGCGGTGGACGATGTTGGGGTGCGGGACATGGCCCGCGTGGTGGTCGTCGCGGCCCTCGTGGATGAGGATCGCGTCCGGTGCGGTCGCGGAGGCCTCGTCGGTGACGACGGGCAGTTCCCGGTACTCGACCTTGATCTTGGCGGCGGCGCGGCGGGCCGTCTCGGGGTGGTCGGCGGCGACGATCGCGACCGGCTCGCCGTGGTGGCGTACCTTGCCGTGCGCGAGGACCGGGGTGTCCTGGATCTCCAGGCCGTAGTTCTTCACCGCGGTGGGCAGGTCGTCGTAGGTGAGGACCGCGTAGACGCCGGGCGTGGCCAGGGCCTCGCCGGTGTCGATCGACACGATCTCGGCGTGGGCGACCGTGGAGCGCAGGATCTGGCCCCACAGCATGTCCTCGTGCCACATGTCGGAGGAGTACGCGAACTCGCCGGTGACCTTCAGGGTGCCGTCGGGGCGGAGCGTGGACTCCCCGATGCCGCCCTTGGTCTGGGAGCCCTGGGTGATTTTGGTGGGAGCGCCGGTGGTGGGCATCTCAGACCGCCTCTCCCTGCCGGGCGGCCGCCAGGCGGACCGCGTCCATGATCTTCTCGTAGCCCGTGCAGCGGCACAGGTTGCCCGACAGCGCCTCGCGGATGTCCGCGTCGGTCGGGTTGGGGTTGTGCTCCAGCATCTCGTCGGCGGCGACCAGCAGTCCGGGGGTGCAGAAGCCGCACTGCACGGCGCCGGCGTCGATGAACGCCTGCTGGATCGCGGACAGCTCTGTGCCCTCGCCGGTCTGCGAGTCGGTGCCCTTGGCCTGCCAGCCCTTGGCCTCGTCCAGCGACGTGCCCTTGGCAGCGCAGGCGCCGGTGGCGCAGCCGCCCTCGGCGCGCTGCCTGGCGAAGTCGGCGAGGCCCTCGACGGTCACGACCTCGCGGCCCTCGACCTGGCCCGCCGCGACCAGGCAGGAGCACACCGGCACACCGTCCAGGCGGACCGTGCAGGAACCGCATTCGCCCTGCTCACAGGCGTTCTTCGAGCCCGGCAGGCCCAGGCGCTCACGCAGGACGTACAGCAGGGACTCGCCCTCCCACACGTCGTCGGCCTCCTGCGGACGACCGTTCACAGTGAAGTTGACGCGCATTACGCAGCTCCCTCGGATGCGCGGCGGCTACCGCGGTAGGACTCCCAGGTCCAGGTGAGCGTCCGGCGGGCCATGACGCCGACCGCGTGGCCGCGGTAGCTGGCGGTGCCCCGGACGTCGTCGATGGGGTTGCAGGCGCCGGAGCACAGGTCCGCGAACTGCTTGGCCACCGACGGGGTGATGATCCGTCCGTTGTCCCAGAAGCCGCCCTCGTCGAGGGCCGCGTTCAGGAAGTCCTCGGCGGCCTTGGCGCGCACCGGGGTCGGGGCGGCCGAGCCGATGCCGGTGCGGACGGTACGGGTCTCGGGGTGGAGGGCGAGACCGAAGGCGCACACGGCGATGACCATGGCGTTGCGGGTGCCGACCTTCGAGTACTGCTGCGGGCCGTCCGCCTTCTTCACGTGGACGGCGCGGATCAGCTCGTCGGGCTGGAGCGCGTTGCGCTTGACGCCGGTGTAGAACTCGTCGATCGGGATCAGCCGGGTGCCGCGGGCCGCCGACTCCGCCTCCACCTCGGCGCCGGCGGCGAGGAGGGCGGGGTGGGCGTCACCGGCGGGCGAGGCCGTGCCGAGGTTGCCGCCGACACCGCCGCGGTTGCGGATCTGCGGGGAGGCGACCGTGTGCGAGGCGAGCGCGAGGCCCGGCAGCTCGGCACGGAGGTGCTCCATGATGCGGGTGTACGGGACGGAGGCGCCCAGCCGTACGGCGTCCTCGCGGACCTCCCACTCGGTGAGGTCGCCGATGCGGTTGAGGTCGAGCAGGTACTCGGGCCGGCGGTGGTCGAAGTTGATCTCGACCATCACGTCGGTGCCACCCGCAATCGGCACAGCGGTGGGGTGCTCGGCTTTCGCGGCGAGCGCCTCCTCCCAGCTGGCGGGGCGAAGGAAGTCCATGACCGGCTCTCTTCTTCTTCGTCTCGTGAGTCGTGCAGATTGAGCCAATCCGTGTGCGGCGGGCCCGGCTCGTTCATGTGCTGTTAACGCTGAGTGGACTCAGTACACCGCTCGGTACTCCGGCGGGGTCAGTCACCGAAACCATGAAGGAGTTCGCTGGCCAGCGTGAGCATCTTGTAGATTCGTATGAACGGGGGTCGCAGGTGACCTCTCCGTTTTCCTGGGGAAACACGGGAAACAGCACGCGAACCCCGCACTGCGCCCCGTACGACCGGTTCCGGGTGGCTCCCCCGTCACCCTCCTAGATCCATCGTAGGTTTCGAGACAAAGAACGGCGGCGACGAGATGCGGCTGCGCGCACTGCTGGACACCGACGCGCTGGGGCTGCGGCTGCTCGGCGGCGAGGACGAGCTGGACCGCGCGGTACGCGGTGTCATGACCACCGACCTGCGTGACCCGAGCCGCTACCTCTCCGGCGGCGAGCTGGTCCTCACCGGCCTGGCCTGGCGCCGGGACGCCGACGACTCCGAGCCCTTCGTGCGCACCCTGGTGCAGGCGGGCGTGGCGGCCGTCGCGGCCGGCGAGGCCGAGCTGGGCGATGTGCCGGAGGACCTGGTGCTGGCCTGCGCGCGGCACCGGCTGCCGCTGTTCGCGGTGCACGAGTCGGTGGCCTTCGCGACGATCACCGAGCACGTCGTACGGCAGGTCTCCGGCGAGCGGGCCGGGGATCTGGCGGCCGTGGTGGACCGGCACCGCAGGATGATGACCTCGGGCCCGGCGGGCGGCGGCCCGGACGTGGTGCTGGACCTGCTCGGCTCCGACCTGGACCTGCGCGCCTGGGTGCTGTCCCCGACCGGCCGTCTGATAGCGGGGTCGAAGACCACGGGCCCGGCGCTGCCCGCCGAGATCTGCGCGAAGCTCGCCGCCGAGCACCTGGCGGCCGCCCGCACCGGCCGGCGCGGCCCGCACCGCGTCCTGCTGGGCGGTACGACGTACTCGCTCTTCCCGGTGCGTTCCTCCGGCCGCTCCCCGCAGGCCTCCCGTGACGTGCGCGAGACGGTCCTGTCGGACTGGCTGCTGGCCGTCGAGGCGGACGCCGGGGACTGGCCCGAGGAGCGCCTGGACCTCCTCCAGGGCGTCACCCAGCTGATCTCGGTCGAGCGGGACCGCCGGGAGGCGGCCCGCACGGTGCGGCGCCGGCTCGCCCAGGAGGTGCTGGAGCTGGTCCAGACGGGTGCCGCGCCCGCCGAGATCGCGGCCCGGCTGCGGGTGGCCGCGCCGGTCCTGCTGCCCGGCCTCGGGGCGGCCCCGCACTGGCAGGTCGTCGTCGCCCGCGTGGAGTGGGAGGGCGAGGAGGTCCAGGGCGGTCCGGTCGCCCAGTCCCTGCTGGAGGAGGTGCTGGTCGATCCGCTGGCTACCGGCCCCGAGCCGTCCGACCGGATCGCGGTCGCGCACACCGGCGACGAGGCGATCGCCCTGGTTCCGCTGCCCGCCGTCGCCGCCGAGCACGACGGCTCGGAGACCGGCCTGCTGGCCGATTCGCTGCTGCGGTCGGTGCGCGAGCCGCTCTCCGCGGGCCTGAACGACGACGGTCGGCTCACCCTCGGCGTCAGCGCGGCCGTGCACTCGGCGGAGGGGCTGCGCGGGGCCCTGGAGGAGGCCCGGCACGCCCGCCGGGTCGCCGCGGCCCGCCCCGGCCGGGTCTGCGCAGCCGGCCACCAGGAGCTGGCCTCGCACGTCCTGCTGCTGCCGTTCGTCCCCGACGACGTCCGCCGCGCCTTCACGGCACGCCTGCTGGACCCGCTGACCGACTACGACCGCCGCCACCGGGCCGAGCTGATCCCGACCCTGGAGGCGTTCCTCGACTGCGACGGCTCCTGGACGCGCTGCGCCACCCGCCTACACCTGCACGTCAACACGCTGCGCTACCGGGTCGGGCGGATCGAGCAGTTGACGGGACGGGATCTTTCCCGGCTCGAGGACAAGCTCGACTTCTTCCTCGCGCTGCGCATGAGCTGAGGTCAGCGGGGCGCGAGGCGGTCGAACCCGGCCACGCCCTCGCGCCACCACTTTGTGAAATCTTTCACCCGCCCCCTTGGCCCGGCCCCGTGATTGGTGCTGGAATGCCGCCACCACTCAACAGCTCGATGGCGTGCTCGGGGAGGGCAACGTGGCGCACTCCGCCATGTCTGGTAACGGAACGACCGCCGGTGACGATCCGCTCCAGACCGCGGTATGGCGGTTGCGCTCGCGGGCCTGCTGGGCCGACGCGGCGGCCCTGCTGCCGCCCGACACCCCGGTGACGGCGTTGCAGCGGGCCGCTCTGCTGGTCGAGCGGTGTCTGTACACCGAGCGCGGGTGGGCGGAGGCGGAGGACGCCCTGCGCACGGCGGAGGCGCTCGCGCACAGCGACGAGGAGCGGGGCGCCGCGGCCTGCGAACGCGGTCAACTCGCCTACGCCGCGACGCTGCACGGGGTGCGCGACCGGGCCGACGAGGCGCGGGCCGCGCTCGGCCGGGCGGCGGCGCTGATCCCTCCGGGGGCGGCCGGGCGGGCCCTGCTGGACTTCCGCAGGGGACTGCTCGCGGAGAACCTCACCCGCTCCCCGCAGGCGGCTCGAGCGGCCTACCGACGGGCGCACGCCGGCGCCGCCTCCCGCGCCGACCAGCTGCTGCTGTCCTTCACCTGGCGGCACCTGGCCGGACTCGCCCTGCGCGAAGGGGAGTTGACCGAGGCCCGGCACGGTTTCGCCGAGTCCCTGCGGATCCGGGAGGAGTTGGGCTACCTGGTGGGCACCGCCCCCGCGCTGGCCTCCCTGGCCGACGCCGAGTCCGAACCGGAGGCGTCCCGACTGCGCGAGGAGGCCGGCCGCCTCTTCCGGCTCCTCGGCGGCGTACCGACCTGGCTGGCCGGCCAACTGACCCCCGGCGCGGCAACGGCGTAGCCCCCGGCCAGCCCACGGCCCGCTCCGAGGGGGCAGGGGAACCGCGCGACCAGCCCCCGTGCCACGGCCACCGAACGACGCACGACCACCACCCAAGGGGCGCGGGGAACCGCGCGACCAGCCCCCGTAGGCCCGCCGCCCGACGAGCGGGCCCCCCGGCCCCGCCCAAAGCAACCCCGCTCAGCTCGCGCCGGCGAAGTGCTCCCCCACCAGCCCCCGCACGACATCGAGGTCACGCGCGATCAACGCCTCAAGCAGCGCCGCGTGTTCCGCCGCGTCCGCGACGAGGTCGGCCCGCCCGTGCCGCACGGGACCACCGACCAGCGGCCACTGCGAGCGCCGGTGCAGGTCCTCGGCGATACGGACCAGCTCCTCGTTGCCCGAGAGGGCGAGCAGCGCCCCGTGGAAGGCGCGGTCGGACTCGGCGTAGACGGCCGGACAGCCGGAGGCGGCCGCGCGTGCCGTCTCCTCGGCTAGCGGACGCAGTTCGGCCCAGCGTTGCGCGGGCACGGTCCGGGCGAGCCGCAGCATCACCGGCACCTCGATCAACGCCCGTACCTCCGCCAGTTCCGCGAGCTGGCGCGCCCCTCGCTCGACCACCCGGAAGCCCCGGTTGGGCACGACCTCGACGGCGCCCTCCAGGGCGAGCTGCTGCATGGCCTCCCGGACGGGCGTCGCCGAGACCCCGAAGCGTTCGCCGAGGACCGGCGCCGAGTACACCGCGCCCGGCTTCAGCTCCCCGGCCACCAGCGCGGCGCGCAACGCGCCCAGGATCTGCCCGCGCACCGACGACCGCTGCACCGACGGCCGCCGCTCCGGCGACGGCCGCGCCCCGGGCCGCGGCCCGGGGACGGGCGGTTCGGCGTGGGTGTGCTCGCCCCGTACGGCGTGCGGCGCGGTGTCCCGCTCACGGATGCCCGCCAGGGGGTCCGCCGGGCCGGCCTGCGGTGCCCCCGCACCGGCGGAGCCCTGCACGCCCTGCTTCACGGGTCCTCCTGGCGGCTTGTCGGTACTTGGGGTCATTAACGACGTGTTGTCGCTTGTCCGTCAAGCACCTTAGGGGTACCGGGTGGCAGTTCAAACTCCGCACAGGCCAGGTAAGGTTAGGCTTACCTGGCCCGCCCGTGACCGAGGAACGGTGGTTCCGCCATGCCCGCTGCGGCCCCGCCGCTCACCGCCGCGTATACCCGCCTCACCGAGGCGTGTGCCGGGTTCCTCGCCGTACAGCTCCTGGACCCCGCGCAGCCGCTGCCGCGCGGTGGGAACTGGGTCGGCGCCGCCGGGCTCGCGGAGGGCGGCGCCGAACTCGACGCGTTCCTCGCCTGGGACGACGCCCAGATCCTGCGGGACCACGGTCACCCCGCCCGCCCGGACGTCGTCGCCGGCTTCGGCCTGCACCGCTACGCCTGGCCGGCCTGCCTGATGATCACCGTTCCGTGGTTCCTGCACCGCCGGGTCCCCCGGCTGCCTGTGACCGAAGTCTCCTACGACCGGGCGGCCGGCCGCATCGCGATACGCCCCCGTTCCTTCGCCTGTCTGCCGGACGACCCCGCGGCCACGCTGCCCGGCGCCGTCGTCGTACCCGACGAGGAGGCGCTGCGGGCCGAGGTGCGCGCGGCCGTCGCCGAGCACCTGGACCCCGTGCTCGCCGCCTTCGGACCCCGCATGCGGCGGCGCGGGCGGGCCCTGTGGGGCATGGCGACCGACGAGATGGTGGAGGGGCTCTGGTACGTCGCCGGTCTGCTCGGCGCCACGGAGGAGGCGCGGGCCGTACAGGAGCTGGAGCGGCTGCTGCCGGGCGCGACCCGGCCCTACGTCGGCTCCGCCGCGTTCCGGGTGCTGACCGGGCCGGACGGCGAGCCGCTGCCCACCCGGGACCGGGCCAGCTGCTGCATGTTCTACACCGTGCGGCCCGCGGACACCTGTGCCACCTGCCCGCGCACCTGCGACAGCGACCGGATCGCCAAACTGACTACCACAGCTGCCGCTTGAGGCATCGTCAGGCACGGAGCACACCCCCGCGTCCACTAGGATCACGGCGATCAGGCCACCCGCTCGCGGACCGAGCCTCGGACCGGTGATGCACCACTTCCTCATCCACCGCAGGAACTTTCCGGGGAACCACTCGTACGGGTAGTCTTATTCGAACTCAACTCCCGCCCCTCACGCGGCAGTTCGAGCAGAACGCCGTCCTTGGGCATCCCCTTGCACCTTATTGGCGGCCTCTTGCCCCGAAACCCCCTGAGGGACGTCGGGTGTGGGCCACTATGGCGGGCGTTACGCCCTATCCCAATGCAAGGGACCCCTGATGAGATTGACCGACATATCGCTGAACTGGCTGCTTCCGGGCGCCGTGCTGCTCCTGGGCATGCTGGCGGCGGTGGCGGTGCTCGCGCGCGGAAAGCGCTCCTCCGGGGAGATCGCGGGCTCGGACGACTCCTGGGAGCGCAGCGAGGAACGCCGCAGGCGCAAGGAGGCCGTCTACGGCACGGCCTCCTACGTACTGCTGTTCTGCTGCGCGGCGGTGGCGGCCGCCCTGTCCTTCCACGGGCTCGTCGGCTTCGGCGAACAGAACCTGGGGCTGACCGACGGCTGGCAGTACCTGGTGCCGTTCGGCCTGGACGGCGCGGCGATGTTCTGCTCTGTGCTCGCCGTGCGCGAGGCCAGCCACGGCGACGCGGCGCTCGGCTCCCGGATACTGGTGTGGATGTTCGCCGCGGCCGCGGCCTGGTTCAACTGGGTGCACGCTCCCCGGGGCGTGGGACACGACGGCGCCCCGCAGTTCTTCTCCGGCATGTCCCTGTCGGCGGCGGTCCTGTTCGACCGCGCGCTGAAGCAGACCCGCCGGGCCGCGCTGCGCGAGCAGGGTCTGGTGCCGCGTCCGCTGCCGCAGATCCGCATCGTGCGCTGGATGCGGGCCCCCCGTGAGACCTACCGCGCCTGGTCGCTGATGCTCCTGGAGAACGTCCGCAGCCTGGACGAGGCGGTCGAGGAGGTCCGCGAGGACAAGCGGCAGAAGGAGGAGACCCGGCAGCGGCGGCGCGACCAGCAGCGCGTGGAGCGCGCCCAGCTGAAGGCCATCAGCCGGGGCCACCGCGGCTTCGCCGGCCGGGCCGGCCGGGAGGTGGAGGTGCAGGCGGTCGAACGCGGGTCCGCCGCGGCCACCGCGGAGCCTGCCATATCGACCGCGGAGCAACTGCCCGTACGCGCCCGGCCCTCCCTGCAGCCGGTCCGCAGCGGATCCGAACCGCTGACCGTCGACCTCACCGCCGAGGACGACACGATGGCCCTGCCGCGCCTGGACTCCCTGGAGCGCAAGCTGAAGGACCTGGAGCAGCAGTTCGGCTGACCGACCGGTGACCCGGGGACCCGGGTCGGCGCCGGACACCACGGGGCGGGGGGGGGGGGGCCCGGGGCCCCCCCCCCCCCCCCCCCCCCCCCCCCCCCCCGGGGGCCCCCCCCCCCCCCCCCCCCCCCGCCCCCCGCCCCCCCCCCCGGCCCGGGGGCCCCCGGGGGGGCCCCCCCCCCCGGGGGGGGGGGGGGGCCCCCCGGGCCCCCCCCCCCGCCCCGGTCGCAGCCCGCCGCCCGGGTGGCCCGCCGCCGCTCCCGCCGCGCTCCTCAGGCCGCCTCGGCGCCGAGCACGAACCACACCGACTTGCCCACCCCGTGCGGCCGCACCCCCCAGGCGTCCGCGAGCGAGCGCACCAGCATCAGACCCCGGCCGTGGGTGTCGTCGTCGGTCACCGGGACGCGCACCTCGGGTCTGCGGGTGACGAAGTCCCGTACCTCCACCCGCAGTCCGCCGGGTTCCACCACCGCCGTCAGAACGGCGTCGTCGTCGGTGTGGACGAGCGCGTTGGTGACCAGTTCGCTGGTGAGCAGTTCGGCTATCTCCGAGCGGCCCGGCTTGCCCCAGTGCCGCAGCAGTTCCCGCAACTCCCGGCGGGCCTCCGGCACCGCCCTGAGATCGGCGCGGCCCAGCGTGCGCCGGAGCCGGTGCCCCTGTTCGGTGATGGTGTCGGTCTCTTCCCCCGTCTTCGCCGAAGAGGCCCCGATGACCCCGGGACCGCCCCCTCGTGCCTGCCTCTTCATGACCCCC
Organism: Streptomyces sp. NPDC051452; assembly: GCF_044454765.1. NCBI lineage: Bacteria > Bacillati > Actinomycetota > Actinomycetes > Kitasatosporales > Streptomycetaceae > Streptomyces > Streptomyces sp. NPDC051452. The sequence continues at coordinate 187,338 of NZ_JBITEB010000006.1, read as the reverse complement.
GCCCGCACGCCGCCGGTCCCTGCCCCTCCTGGTCGAACACGTTCACGGAGGATGCTTGCCCAACGAGCTCACGGGCAGTCATGGCGTATGCCCGATGACCGGCGGTTCGGCCACCGTGGCGGGACGCCGCACCGGGTCCGGAGGCCCGCGGCCCCCCGTACCGCGGGCTCCCGGACCGGCGCTGGGCGTCACTGACGCCCCGTGACGGCCGCGCGCCCGCGCCCGGCACGGGCGGTCGGCATGTCGTCACGCGTCGTGAAACTGGCCGAAATGCTTCCCCTGACGGGGGGTTGGGACGGTTACTTGACGCCGACGCCCTTCGTTCCGATGTGGAAGATTTTGTGGCTGCCGCGGGCCATGTCGACGACGAGCTTCGTCGTCTTGCCGCCGCCCCAGGTCAGCGTGATGCGGGCTTCGGTGTGCTCGGCGGTGCCGTTGTCCGTGACGGCCCAGGCGACCGGGACGTTCTGGGCGCGCAGCACACCGTCGGCGTGATTGTGGTCCTCCCAGGCCTTCAGCTCCTTCAGATAGGCCGCGTCGATGTAGTTCGCGCGGAGTTCCCTGGCGAGCCGGCCCCCATGGTCCGGGTCGCTCTGGGCGTCGACGTACGCGCCGTAGAAGTCGGCGATCCGGGTGATCGGGTCCGACGGCTTTCCGCTGATCGTCCGCGGTCCGCCGGCGGTGGCCTGCGCGGCGGCGCCGAGTCCGAGGGAGAGGGCGAGTACGGCGGTGAGGGCGGCGCGGCGGCGCGTACGGGCGGAGCTGTGCCCGGTCTCGCTGGTCATGTGTGGTTCCCCGTTTCCGGTGAGTGCGGTCGGTCGTGCCCCATGAGCATCGGCAGTCCCGGCCGGCGCCCGCAACGATCCGGGGCCCTGGAACCATCCCACCCCTTTTGACGTGCAGATACAGGGAGTGCCTGGGATACGCGTCCCGGGTGGGACGGTCACCAGGCGAGAAGGGGGAGGCGTGTCGGCCGAGGAGGTTCGGCGGGACCATGACGGGAGCGTCGAGGAGTTCGCCGCGCGCTTGCGGGAGTTGAAGACCCGTACGGGGCGCAGCTACGGCTCGCTGGCCCGGCGGGTGGGGATGAACACCTCGACCCTGCACCGCTACTGCGCGGGCGAGGCGGTACCGCAGGACTTCGCCCCCGTGGAGCGCCTCGCCGCGTTCTGCGGTGCCACGCGGGAGGAACGGCTGGACCTCCATCGCCGGTGGTTGCACGCCCTGACGGCCCGGCAACGGCCCCGCGGGTCGGGCGAGCAGACCACGGACGGGCGGCCACCCCGCGCGACGGAACCGGCGGCCACCGCCCCCGAGCCCCCGGCAGGGCGGCCGACACCCGGCCCGCCGGACACCGGCCCGCTCCACCGGCCCCCGCCCGTCTCAGCCGCCTCGGCGAGGGCTCCTTGGTTCCGGGGGCGGAGGCGTGTGGTCGGCGCGGTGGCGGCCGTGCTGGTGATGGCGCTGGGCGCGGGGTGGGCGGTCCGGGCCTTTGAGGGGTCCCCGCCCGGCCCTGCGGCGCGGCGGTCCGTCGTGGCCGGTGCGCGGACCCCGGCCGGACATCCGAGCCCCCGCACACCCTCCCGGTCCTCGTCGCCCTCGCCTTCGCCCTCGTCCTCGCCCTCGGGCGGCCCCGGAGCCTCCGCTCCCCCGGCCGGCCCTTCCCCCACCACCGCCACCACCCGCACCACCGGCTCGCCCGCCGTCCCGCTCACCTGGACCGCCGACTCCCAGGTGTGGGAGCTGGGCTGCGACCACGACTACGTCATCGCCAAGGAACCGGCCGACGTGCCGCCGCCGCCCGCGCCGCAGGACGCCGGTGGCTGGGCGGCGACGCAGGGCGCGGTGCACGGGCACGACACCGAGGTACGGATCTCCGTGCAGGGCCGGTCCGGCACCGCCGTCGTCCTGGAGGCGCTGCGGGTGCGCGTCGTCGGCCGTACGGCACCCTTGCGGGGCAACGCCTATTCCATGGCCCAGGGGTGCGGCGGCGACATGAGCCCGCGCCACTTCACCGTCGACCTCGACAAGGACCGCCCGATCGCCCGCCCGGCCCCCGCCTCGGCCGAGGGCACCCGCGGGCCCGTCGTCCCCCTGCCCTACCGGGTCTCCGCGAAGGACCCGGAGGTGCTGCTGGTCATGGCGAGCACCGACGGCTGCGACTGCCGCTGGTACCTCGAACTGGACTGGTCCTCCGAGGGCCGCTCGGGAACCGTCCGCGTCGACGACCACGGCCGGCCCTTCCGGACCAGCGCCATCAAGGGCCTGCCGCACTACTGGTACGGCTCCGAGGGCGGCGAGCGCCGCTGGGTGCCGCTGGCCGACTGAGTTCAGGGACGGGGCACGTTACGGAGGTTGGAGCGGGCCATCTGGAGCATGCGCCCGACTCCGCCGTCCAGCACGATCTTGGAGGCGGACAGCGCGAACCCGGTGACCATCTCCGCGCTGATCTTCGGCGGAATGGACAGGGCGTTGGGGTCGGTGACGATGTCCACCAGGGCCGGCCCCTTGTGCCGGAAGGCGTCCTTGAGCGCGCCGGCGAGCTGCTTGGGCTTCTCCACCCGCACCCCGTAGGCGCCGCAGGCCCGGGCCACGGCGGCGAAGTCGGGGTTGACGTTCGTCGTGCCGTAGGAGGGTAGACCGGCGACCAGCATCTCCAACTCGACCATGCCGAGCGAGGAGTTGTCGAACAGCACGACCTTGACCGGCAGGTCGTACTGGACGAGAGTCAGGAAGTCGCCCATCAGCATGGAGAATCCGCCGTCACCGGACAGTGACACCACCTGCCGGTTCCGGTCGGTGAACTGAGCGCCGATGGCCATCGGCATCGCGTTCGCCATCGAGCCGTGGGAGAACGAACCGATCACCCGGCGGCGTCCGTTGGGCGAGAGGTAGCGGGCGGCCCACACATTGCACATGCCGGTGTCGACCGTGAACACGGCGTCGTCGTCGGCGACTTCGTCCAGGACCGCGGCGACGTACTCCGGATGGATCGGTACGTGCTTGTCGACCTTGCGTGTGTACGCCTTGACCACGCCCTCCAGCGCGTCGGCGTGCTTCTTCAGCATCTTGTCGAGGAACCGCCGGTCCCTCTTCTCCCGCACGCGTGGGATCAGACAGCGCAGGGTCTCGCGGACGTCCCCCCACACGGCGAGGTCGAGCCGGGAGCGGCGCCCCAGCACCTCGGGTCGCACATCGACCTGGGCGATCCTCACGTCGTCCGGCAGGAAGGCGTTGTACGGGAAGTCGGTGCCGAGCAGGATCAGCAGGTCGCACTCGTGGGTGGCCTCGTAGGCGGCGCCGTAGCCGAGCAGCCCGCTCATGCCGACGTCGTACGGGTTGTCGTACTGGATCCACTCCTTGCCGCGCAGGGCGTGCCCCACGGGAGACTTGATCCGCTCCGCGAACGCCATGACCTCGGCGTGTGCGCCGGCCGTGCCGCTGCCGCAGAACAGGGTGACCCTGCCGGCCGCGTCGATCATCTCCACCAGCTTGTCGATCTCGGCGTCGCCGGGGCGGACGGTGGGCCGGGAGGCGACCAGGGCGCTCTGCGCGGCCTTCTCCGGGGCGGGTTCGGCGGCGATATCACCCGGCAGGGAGACCACGCTCACCCCGCTCCGGCCGACCGCGTGCTGGATGGCCGTCTGGAGCAGCCGGGGCATCTGCCGGGGGCTGGAGATCAACTCGCAGTAGTGACTGCACTCCTGGAAGAGGCGGTCCGGGTGTGTCTCCTGGAAGTAGCCGAGCCCGATCTCGCTCGACGGGATATGCGAGGCGAGCGCGAGCACCGGGGCCATGGAACGGTGGGCGTCGTACAGGCCGTTGATCAGATGCAGGTTGCCGGGGCCGCAGGAGCCGGCGCAGGCCGCGAGCTTGCCGGTGACCTGTGCCTCGGCGCCGGCCGCGAAGGCGGCGGTCTCCTCGTGGCGGACGTGGATCCAGTCGATCGCCGCGTTGCGGCGGACGGCGTCCACGACCGGGTTGAGGCTGTCGCCCACGACGCCGTACATCCGGCGCACCCCGGCACGGACGAGGATGTCGACGAACTGCTCGGCTACGTTCTGTCTGGCCATGGTCTCGTCTGCCCCTCAGGTCTGCGCGAATCCCTCCGGCGGTCTCGGGTTCCATGAATTCACAGGCACGGCGGTTACGCCTCCCACACGGCCGCCGCCGTACGGTCGTCGGCGTAGCCCTTCACCCGTACCTGGGCGTCGGCGAGGAAGGCCGCGAGACCGGGAGCGGCCCGGCCGGACCAGCGGCGGGCCAGGTAGGCGCAGAGGGCGGGCTCCCCGCGCAGGGGGCCGGCCAGGCCCGGGCTGCACATCACCAGCGCATCACCCGGGCGGGCTACCGAGGCGCGGAAGCGGAACGGATCGCGGGGTGGTGGCGGAGCCGGCTCGTAGGGGCTCGGCGGGCTCGGGATGCCGAAGTCCAGGGTGAGCCGGTCGCCCTCGGGGGTGTCCGCAGGCGGTGAGCCGAAGCCGACGACCGGTGCGCCGGTGGTCCGGGCGGGTGACACCTCGGGCTCCATGTCCTGCCACTCGCCGTCCCGCAGCCGGAACAGGCCGCCGTCGCCGACGCCGAAGAACACCCGGATACGGCAGCCCGGGTCGGCGGGCAGCAGCAGACAGCGCAGACTCGCCGTGTACTCCTGCGGGTCGGTGCCCCGCTCGGCCGCGCTCGCCCTGAGCCTGCCGAGGCTGCGGTCGGTCAGCCGTTGCAGGCCGGACTTGAGGTCGTCGCGGCGGGCCGCGTGGAGGTCCTCGGTCAGCCGTCGGTGGGAGCGGCCGACGGCCCGGCCGATCCACCGGCAGGCCTCGGCCGCCGCCAGGTGCGCGTCCGGTGCGGCCCGCGCGCCGGTCGCCATCGCGACGAGGACGAGGGCCTGTTCGCCGCTGCCGAAGCGTGCGGTGAGCAGCGCGTCCCGGCGGGGCTCGCCCCGGTACCGGGCGGAGTCCCCGCGCATCGACACCGCCCGTAGCGTGCAGGGGCCGTACCGGGCGCCGTCCAGCACGGTGTCGGCGACCAGCTCGCCGAGGCCGTCCGGCTCGGCGGCGGGCAGCGCGGTGGGCTCGGGGTCGTAGGTGGGCGGACCGGAACCCACGTAGTCGGTGGCCACGGGCGCCACCGGCGTGACGCGCCCGTCGCCCTCGTCCGGCTCTTCCGGTGGGCGCGGCTGCTCGACGGCGACGGGTGGCGGGGTGGGGGGTGTCGGCGGCGGGGGTGGCTGTTCCGCGGCAACCGACGGCGTGGTGGGCGGCCGGGGAGGGAGCGGCGGGAGCGGTTCCGCTGCCGGCGGCAGAGGCGGGGCCGGGGGTGGGGGCGGGGGTGGGTCGGCCGGTGGTGGGGGGAGCGGGGCTCGTGCGGTGCGCTGCGGGGGGACCACCGGATCCCGGAGGTCCGGTCTCTCCACGCCACCACCGTCGCCGTCGCCGTCACCGCCCCGGCCGCCGTCGTCGCCGGGCCGCCTCGTGGCGTCCCCCGGCGGCCGGCCCGGCCGTCCGGTCACCGTGCTCCTGGCCGAGGCGAAGCGGTCGTCCAGGGAATCCGGCGCGGCCGTGGGGCCCGTGTCCGCGACGCCGTCGTCGTACAGCTGCCCCCACCAGTCGTCCTCATGACGGGCGGGCCTTCCCCCCTGCTGGCTCATGCCCCCGATTGTCCCCCGTACGGGCCGTAGGGGAATGGGGCATCGGGAAAATCCGGCGCTCCCGACGGCTCTCGAACGGCGTGTCGGGTGACAGGGTGAACAGGCGTACGGGAGTGGTTTGTTGGTCGCCGGACGGCCCCACCCCCCACGGGAGGACCGCCCGGCGACGTCTGAAGTGGCCCGGCCCGAATCCCCTAGGCGTGCTCGCACGTCTTCGGGCACGGGCCACGATCCGGTGACCGGGCCGCGAGGCGCCGGAGGGATGGCCGGATGGTGGCTTGGTTTCGGGACGCGAGGGTGAGCCGTGAACACGGCCTCGCGTCCCGAGGTCCTGTCACCTTGGCAGAGTCACCACCCGTACGGCGATGATGTTCCGCGGCGGGTTTGCGCCGTGGCCGGTTTCCGCCAGGGTGCTTCCCGCCCCGGTGGACCAAGCGCAGGGGAGGAACGCGGGTCGATGCTGGCAGCGATAGGGCTGGACGAGACGCACGAGGCGGCGTACCGGGTACTGGTGTCCGTGGGCGCCGCCGAAGTGCCCGATCTGGCCCGGCGCCTGACGCTCACCGAGCCGGACACCGAGCGGGCGCTGCGCCGGCTGGAGCGGCAGGGACTCGCGGCCCGCTCCACGGCACGCCCGGGCCGCTGGGTGGCGGCACCGCCCGGGGTCGCCCTGGGGGCGCTGCTCACCCAGCAGCGGCACGAGCTGGAGCGGGCGGAGCTGGCGGCGGCGCTGCTCGCGGAGGAGTACCGGGCGTCGGCGGCCGAACCGGCGGTGCACGACCTGGTGGAGGTGGTGACCGGCGCCCCTGCGGTCACCCAGCGCTTCCTGCAGTTGCAGCTCGGGGCCACCGAGGAGGTGTGCGCGCTGGTCACCGGCGCTCCGGTTGCCGTCACCGGCATGGAGAACGACGCCGAGGAGCAGGCCGCCGGACGCGGGGTGCGTTACCGGGTGGTGGTCGAGAGGGCGGTGCTGGACCAGCCGCACGGACTGACCGAGCTGACGGCGGCGCTCGGCCGGGACGAGCGGGTGCGAGTGGTGGACCGGGTGCCGACGAAGCTGGTGGTGGCCGACCGTTCGCTCGCGATGGTGCCGCTGACCGGGCGGACGGCCGAGCCCGCCGCGCTGGTGGTGCACGCCAGCGGGCTGCTGGAGCTGCTGGCCGGGTTGTTCGAGTCGGTGTGGCGGGACGCGCTGCCGCTGCGCCTGGGTGCGTGCGGGGTGACCGAGGAGCGGCCGGACGGCCCGGACGCCACCGATCTGCAGGTGCTGTCGCTGCTGCTCGCGGGGCTGACCGACGCGAGCGTGGCCAAGCAGCTCGGTCTGGGTCTGCGGACCGTGCAGCGCCGGGTGAAGCGGCTGATGGAGCTGGCCGGGGTGACGACCCGGTTGCAGCTGGGCTGGCACGCCTGTGACCGGGGCTGGGTGGCCCGTCACGCATCCCGCTGAGCCGGCGCCGACCGCGGTTCCGGCGCCCGGGCGGGTCAGGTGTGGTGAGGGGTCATCAGGGTCGCCGCCCCAGGGCCCGGCGCACGGCGTCCGCGACGACCTTCATGCCCGCGTCGTTGAAGTGCAGATGGTCGCCGGGGTCGTAGCCGGGCAGGATGCGGGTGGGGGCGGCCGGGTCGCGTACGGCGGCGTCGGCGTCGGCGACCGCGTCGAAGGCGCCGCCGGTGCGGATGAAGGCGTTCACCCGCCGGCGCACGGCCTCGCCGACGTCGGTGTAGGCGGGGTAACCGCGGTACGGGGTGAGGGTGACGCCGACGACCCGGATGCCGCGGGCGTGGGCGCGGGCGACGAGGACGCGGTAGGCGTCGGCGTACGCGTCGGCGTCGTCGGCCGCCGGGGTGCCCTTGATGTCGTTGATGCCCTCGAAGACGACCAGGGCGCGGACTCCGGCCCGGTCCAGCGCGTCGGCGTCCAGGCGCGCGAGGGCGCCGGGTCCGGTGCCGTCGCGCAGCAGCCGGTTGCCGGCGATCCCGGCGTTCAGCACGCCGAGCCGGTCCGCGCGCAGACGTTCGGCGAGCCGGTCGGGCCAGCGGTGGTTGGCGTTGGGCGTGGAGCCCGTGCCGTCGGTGAGCGAGTCGCCGAAGGCGACCACGCTGCCCTGGGCGGGCCCCCGGACGTCGACGCCCGTGACGTAGTACCAGCGGCTGATCGCCCTCGTGTACGCGGCGCCGCCCTCGTCGGCCGCCCGGCCGGCGCCGGCCGGGGCGACGTAGCTGGTCTGCAGGGCGGTGCCGTGGTAGGTGGCGGGTCCGTTGTCACCGGGTGTGTACACCGTGACGAGGAGATCGGCGGCGGCCGGGACGGACAGCGGCACCGGGTCGGAGACGGCGTCCTGGCCCGGGGCGACGGTGGTGGTGCGGGCGCCGTGGAAGGTGGCGGTGCGCAGGGTGCCGGGTGCGGCGTCCGGACCGGAACCCCGGCGCAGCGCGACGGTGACCGCGCCCAGGTGCAGGGGGGCGGTGCCGAGCCGGTTGCCGAGCCGGACGCGTACGGCGCTGCCGCCGACGCTCAGGTGGACGACGTTGCGGATGGCCGCGCCGGTCAGCGCGGACGTGCTGCCGGACGGCGCGGTCTCCCAGCTGCCCGTCCAGGGCGACCGCGCCGGTTCGGTGCCGGCTGCCGCCGCCGTGCCCGCTGGCATCGCCAGCAGCAGGGCCACGAGGACCCGTCCGAGCTTGGCCATGTGTCCGTCCGCCCTTCCCCGTGGCTCGTCGGAGGCGACCGTGCCATACGCGCGGGCCGCACCCGGGGAGCGTCAGCGCCGGTCCACCCACTCGGCGCAATCGGTAAGGGGCCCACGGGCGGGGCGGAGGGCCGATGTGCGGGGCGGACGGACGTGTTTGGCTGCCGTCATGAGCGAGTCCGGCGAGTTCGAACTCCCCCTGCTTTTCCGCGAGTTGGGGAATCATCTGGGCGAGGAGGCGATCCGCGTCCATCCGCGCCGGCTGCACGGCTGGGGGCTCGACGAGGAATCGTGACGTCAGTGCGGTGGACGGCGATCCACGGCGGGACTCAGCGGGCGGCGACCGCGCCCTCCAGGGTGAGCAGCCAGACCTTGCGTTCGAGTCCGCCCGCGTAGCCGGTCATCGACCCGTCGGCGCCGATGACCCGATGGCAAGGGCGCACGATCAGCAGGGGGTTGGCGCCGATCGCGCCACCGACGGCGCGAACGGCCGCGCGGGGTGCGCCGATCCGCGCGGCGATCTCCCCGTAGGTGACGGTGGCGCCGTACGGCACCTCGTCCAGCGCCGCCCACACACGCTGCCGGAACTCGGTGCCCTCGGCTCGCGACGCGAGTCGGAAGGCGTCGAGTTCGCCGGCGAAGTACGCGGTGAGCTGTTCGACGGCGGCGCGGAAGGGGCCCGGGTCGCGCCGCCAGTCGGGCTGGGCGATCCGGCCGCCCTTCTGGCCGGGCACGGACACCGAGGTCAGCGTCCCGTCCGCGTCGGCGGTGAGCAGCAGCGGTCCGACGGGTGCGGCGAGCCGGGTGACGTACACGGTGGTCATCGGCTCGCCTCCGCCACGCGCAGATGCCGGACCCCGTACGACCGCCACGGCCGCCACGCGTCGGGCACCTCCGTGTCCGGTGGGGCCACGTCCGGATCGCCGAGGGCGCGGACCCTGAGGGTCGCCACGGTGGCCGGGTCCATGCCGGGCAGGGCGCGCAGCGCGGTCTCGGCGTCGGCGCGGTCGGCTCCCGGGTCCAGCCGTACGGTGCCGTCGGCCAGGGCGGCGGAAAGCGCGCCCAGCGGGCCGTCGGGTTCGGCCTCGGCGAGGACGGCCGGTCCCGGGAAGAGGTGGGTGAGGTTGCCGCTGGGCGCGTCGAGCGCTTTGCCGTACCGGCGCACGAGGATCCCGGCGCCAGCGGTGCCGACCAGGGCCCGGACGGCGGGTTCCAGCGGGACCACTGCGCCGGGTGAGCGCAGGCCGGGCCGGGCGGCGACCAGCGGGGCGAGCCGCGGGTCGGTGCCGAGCCGCTCGTCGACGGCGTAGGGGTCGGCGTCCAGGTCGAACAGGCGGCGCAGCCGCTGCACCGCGGTGGTGAGGTCCCTGGGGTCGGTGGGGTGCAGCCGTGCGTCCAGCCAGCCGCCCGGCCGGGTGCCGCCGCCCGTTCGAGGTGCCCTCGTGCGTTCCGCGACGGCGACCAGTGCGGTGCCGTACGGCAGGCGCAGGGTGCGCCGGTAGGTACGGGCGCCCCGGGCGCCGGTCACCTCCTCGACGCCCGGCACCGCCTCCCGGGCCAGCTGGTCGAAGACGGCGGCCGCCTGGTAGGGGCCGCGGTAGGCCAGCCGCAGCGGGATGCCGGCGCCCGGAGTGGCCCGGCGTGCCTCACGACCTCGCGGGGCGGCGGCGCGCAGCTCGGTCGGTGTCGTGTCGTACACCTCCCGGACGGTGTCGTTGAACTGACGCACGCTGGCGAAGCCGGACGCGAACGCGATCTCGGTGACCGGGAGGTCGGTGGTCTGCAACAGCACCCGGGCGCTGTGCGCCCGCTGGGCCCGGGCGAGCGCGACGGGTCCGGCGCCCAGCTCCGCGGTGAGCTGCCGCTGTACCTGGCGGGCGCTGTAACCGAGCCGGGCGGCGAGTCCGGCGACGCCTTCGCGGTCCACGACACCGTCGGCGATCAGGCGCATGGCACGGCCGACGACGTCCGCGCGGACGTTCCAGTCCGCCGAGCCCGGCACCGCGTCCGGGCGGCACCGGCGGCAGGCCCGGAAGCCGGAGCCCTGCGCGGCGGCGGCGGTCGGGAAGAACCGCACGTTGCACCGCTTGGGCGTCACCGCCGGGCAGCTGGGCCGGCAGTAGATGCCGGTGGTCTCGACGGCGAAGAAGAACGCCCCGTCGAATCTTCCGTCCCGGCTGCGCACGGCTTCGTACCTGCTGTCCTCGTCCATCACATGTCCCAGTGTGGGACGCGGTGAGGGCGAGGGGCTAGCGGAAATCGGACACCAAGCTGCCGGCCCCGGCGCGCGCCCCTCCCGGCCCTTTGAGCGACGACTACGCCCGAGCCTCCGCCCCCACACCAGCCGACTGCTCCGCAGGGCCGGGCCCGCCATCCCGGCGTTGGGGTGGACGGCGCTCGCGACCGGGGCGACCCCGCGGGGCCGGGGCCATCCGGCCTGCCGCCGTAGTGGGCGGCGCTCGTGACCGGGGCGGCGGCCGGCAGGAAGCGGTGGAGACCTGGCCGGCTCCTGCCCTGGGACAGGAGCTGGCCAGGCCAGCGCGCCGCCGCAACCTGGCGGCGTCGAGGAACACCCGTGGCTTGTCGGGGCAGAAGCCCCGGGGTTGGACCTGGGAGGCCTTCCCGGGGCCGGCCCCATGGGCGGTCCGGGCGCCTTTGCCCGAGAGGCCGGCCGAAGGTGCCCGGCGCGGGGGGGGCCGGCAGAGGGGGCTCGGACCGGGGGGCGGCCCAGAAAGCCCGGTCCAGGCGACCCGGCCCGGTCAAGGGGCCGGGCGCGGGCCGCCAGCCACGGCAGCCACGGCAGGGGCGGCAGGGGCGGCAGGGGGCGCCCTAAGGGCTTGCCCTCCAAGGGTCGCCCTTGCGGGGCAAGCCCTTAGGGCGAGGCCCAGCATGGGCCCGGCCCGGCGGGGGCGGGCCGCCGCTCGGGGCAAGCCCTTGGGGCGAGGCCCAGCAGGAAGCCCGGACGGACGGGAACCCGGCCCGGCGGGGGCGGGCCGCCGCTGGGGGCCCGGCCCGGCGGGAGCTTGGACCAGCGGGTTCGGGCCCCTGAGGGCAAGCCCTTGGGACGAGACCCAACAGAGAACCCCGCCCGGCAGGAGCCCCACCCGGCGGGGGCCCGATCCAGTTGGGGACCCGACCCGGTGGGGACCCGGCCCAGCAGGGGCCCGGCCCGGCGGGGTCGGGCCGCCCCCTGGGGGCAAACCCTTGGGGCGAGGCCCAACAGGGGGCCCAGCGCGGGCCCGGTCCAGGTGGGGACCCGGTCCGGCGGGGACCCGGCCCGGTGGGCGACCGTTCGGTGGCCGACCGGGTCGGGGTGGGCCCGGTGTCAGCGGTGGTGGCCGCCGCGCTTTGCCTGCAGCGCCGCCCTTCCCTCCGCCCCCCTGCGCTTCCAGTCCTTCTTGATCTCGGCACGCAGGCGCGCGTCCGTCTTGGCCACGATCCACTGGTTCTCCCGCATGAGCTTGCGGTAGCTCTCCAGTCGTCGTGCCGGCAGCTCGCCGTCGGTGACGGCGGAGCGCACCGCGCAGCCCGGCTCCGCCTCGTGGGAGCAGTCCTTGAAGCGGCAGCGGGCGGCCAGTTCCTCGATCTCGGCGAAGACCGCCCCGACGCCGCTTCCGGCGTCGAAGAGGCCGACCCCGCGCAGCCCGGGAGTGTCGATGAGCACACCACCGGAGGGCATGGCCAGCAGGTTGCGGGTGGTCGTGGTGTGCCGGCCCTTGCCGTCGACGTCCCGCGCGGCCTGCACCTCCATGACGTCCGCGCCGACGAGGGCGTTGGCCAGGGTGGACTTGCCCGCGCCGGACTGGCCGAGCAGCACGGTCGTACCCGAGCCGACGAGCGCGACCAGCGTGTCGAGGCCCTCGCCGTGCAGGGCGCTGACGGTGAGCACGGGCACGCCGGGCGCGCTCGTCTGCACGTCCTCGACGAGGTGGCCGCGGGTGACCGGGTCCGGCACGAGGTCGTCCTTGGTGAGGACGACGACGGGCTGGGCGCCGGACTCCCAGGCGAGGGCGAGGAAGCGTTCGACGCGGCCGAGGTCGAGTTCCATGGCGAGGGACACAGCGACGACGGCGTGGTCGACGTTGGCCGCGAGGATCTGACCCTCGGACCGCTTGGAGGAGGTGGAGCGCACGAACGCGGTGCGGCGGGGCAGCAGCGTCCGCACGTACCGCGGGTCGCCGCCTTCGGGGTCGACGGCTACCCAGTCGCCCGTGCACACGACCTTCATCGGGTCGCGGGGGACGACGAACTCGGTGTCGGCACGGACGACGCCGGCCGGGGTGACGACGTCGCACTGGCCGCGGTCGACCCGTACGACACGGCCGGGCAGCAGGCCCTGCTCGGCGTGGGAGGCGAACTCGGCTTCCCAGCCCTGGTCCCAGCCGTACGGGGCCAGGGGGTGCGACGAAGCGGAAGAAGCCGAAAGGGAAGAGAGATTCAAGGGGAACCCTTCACAGGGCGGCCCCGGCTCTGCGCACGCGTGTGCGGTGAGAAAGGTCAGCCGGTGGCCACGGAGGTGGAGTGGACGATCTTCTGGTCGCGGGCAGCGCCCATCACAGAGACAGCCATCGGTCACACCTCCCGTTCCTCACTCGGTCGACAACGGCGGCGGACAGCCACCGCGTGCACTGGGCCTCACCCTAGAGGCGCCCGCATTCGAGCGCCACCGCTTTTCCGGCGGCGTCGCGGGCCGTGTCGGTGGGCGCGCCCCCACATCCACGTGCCGGGAAGCCGCGGCTCACGAACGGCCTTGGGTGCGCCGCCCGTTGCCGGTCGGTTGCCGTGCCGCCGGCTCACCGTGTGGCGCAGGGGGCGCCGTTGAGCGTGAAGCCGTGCGGTGCCCGGTTGCGCTCCCGCCAGGTGCCGACGAATCCGAAGGACACGGAGGCGTGGGCGGCGACGGACTTGTCGTAGTCGGCGGCGGTGGCGGTGACATGGGCACCGCTCCCACCGGCGGTGGCGTCCCACATCTGGCCGACCCGCTGGCCGTCGGGGAAGCTCCAGGCGACCTGCCAGCCGGCGAGGGCGTGGTCGGTGGTGAGGGTGACCGTGGCCTGGAAGCCCTCGTTCCACTGGTTGACCAGTTGGTAGGTGACGTGGCAGGTGGTCGCCTCGGTGGGGGCGGGCGCGCCGGTGCGGGCGGGGCGGTGGGTGGCCGAGGAGGTGCCCTGGGGTTCGGGGTCCGGCTCGCGCCGCTCGGGTGCCGTCGGGTGGCCGGTCCCGGAGGTGGGGGCGGCGGAGGCGGGAGGGGCGGGGGCGGAGGTGCCGGCCGGTACCGGGTGGTGGGTGGTGCCGAGGGAGGCGCCGGGGCCGGCGACCGGGCGGCGGTCGTCGCGGGCGGCGGCGATGTCCTGGCCGGAACCGCCGGACGGCACCAGCGACGCGCCGAGGGCGAGCGCGGAGAGCACCACGGCCGTGGCGAGCAGACCGCGCCGCACGGCCCTGCCGCGGCCGGCGTCCTGCGTGGGGTCCGCGCCGGCGTCGGCACCGGGCCGGCCCGCGCCGACGAGGCGGACCTCGGCGGCGCGGCGGCGACGCTCCAGGTAGGCGAGGCCGCCCCAGCCGACGACCCCGCCGGCCAGTGCGGCGGGCAGCCCGCCGCCGTGCAGGCGCAGACAGGCCGCGGCCTCGGCGCACCGTACGCAGGTCGCCAGGTGCCGGGAGAGGTCCTCGGGGGTGTCGACGGCCGCCGAGCGGGTGACCGCGTCCAGCAGCCGGGCGTAGCTTCGGCACTCCGCGTCCATCGGGGTGTCGAGATGGGCGCGGTGGCAGCGGTCCCGGAACAGGGCGCGGACCTGGTCGAGTTCACCGGCGACGGCGGCCGGGTCCAGGCCCAGTCGGCGGGCCACGGCGGGCAGCGGCAGCGCCTCCACCTCGGCCAGCCACAGCAGCGAGGCGTCGGCCTCCTGCATGTCCCTCAGACCGCGCAGGGCGACCGGTCGCCGCAGCGGGGGCCCCGAAAAGCGGTCCGGGGTATCGGAGTTGAGCCACAGTCGCAGGTCGGGGTCGAGTTTGTGTCCCTGTCCGCCGGCCTCCCAGGCGGCCGCGGTGTCGCGCACGGCGGTGAGCAGCGCCGGTATCGTCGGCAGCCGTGCGGTGCGGCGGCCGGCGCCGCGCACGTGGGTGCTGGCCGCGGCGCGGACCTCGCGCATACCGAGCGTGAACGCCTCGGTCGCCAGCTGATGGGCCGTCACGGACCCGGCGGTGCACAGGTCCGCGTACGAGAGGACGGCGTCCCAGCCTTCCGAGAACAGCGCGGCCTCGGTGACGTCCTGGGGGGTCGGCAGGTCGGGCATGAAACTCCTGCATCCACGGGCGAGGGCAACTCACCACAGGGAAAAAGGGAGTTGTACAAGGACCTCGCGGCAGTGCGCCGAGCCTTTCACGTCCTCGACACAACTGACAAGCCGCCTGTGCACATCCACTCACCGACAGTGGTGAGCGGATGCGCCCCGCACGGTCTCACGCCTCGGCCGGCGCCGTCTCCGCCTCGCCCGACGGGCCGTTCGCCGGGTTGCCCCCAGGGCCGTCCGCCGGCTCGTTCGCGGGCAGGCTGTCCATAAAGGAGCTGACGGAGAAGACGGCGTTGCCGGGCCCGGGCGGACCGTAGCCGGGAGGCGAGGACAGCCCGAAGTCGTCCATGGTGGCCCGATAGGCCTCCAGCAGCCGGATGTGGTACTCCAGCGGCGCTCCCTGCGGGTTGGCCTTGCCCAGCGGGGTGGTGGGTTCCGGGCACCAGGTGGTGAAGCGGGGCGTGATGCCGTGCGACATGAAGAACCGCAGGCCCTCGGTGGTGGAGGCGATGGCCTCGTCCACGGTGGTGAAGCCGAACGGCTCGGCCATCTCCACGCCCGCGACGAAGTTCGGGATCACGTTGCGCGCGCCGAACACCTCGGTGGAGTCCAGGATCCGCTTGTGCCACTCGTCACGGCCGACGTATCGCTCCTTGCCCGGGCAGTACAGCTCGAACAGCCGCCGGTCCCACACCTCGAAGTTGGGGTGGTAGATCTGCACGCCGTAGTCCTTGAACCGCTGCACGTCCGCCTTGGGCAGTGCCTGGGCGACGACCTTGCCGATCCAGCGGCCGGGGAAGCGCTCCTCGATGGCCTTGGCGTAGTGGCCGTAGAAATCCGCCTCGTCCCGGCCCGCGACCGTCTTGGTGATCGCGCCGCCGGTGAGGGTGTAGGCGGTGGACGCCTTCTGGGTGTCGTACCGGTCGATGATCTCGAGGGCTTCCAGGACCTCCTCGACGTCCTTCACCCCGGTGTAGGGGCGGCCGGCCGCCTTGTGCTGGCGCCAGTTGTGGTTGATGTCGCAGTACTGGCACTCCTCCTTGGCGCCGAAGTACTGGCAGACCCGGAAGACGGTCAGATAGATCAGATAACCCCACTGGATAGTGGGGGCGACCTCCATCACCGACTTCCCGTTGGACAGGGTGTGCCGGTAGTACTCGGGCATCGGCGGCACGCCGACGTCGGCGATGCGGCGGCCGTCGAGATAGAGCCCGAGCAGTCCCTCCTCGTCGGCGGCGACCCGGTAGGGCGAGGCGGGATTCACCCGTACGGAGACGACCGTACGGCGCAGGTCGTAGGGGCCGCCCGTGAGGATGATCTCCTCCGGGGGCCGGCGCAGCGCGGCCTCGCCCAGCTCGGGCAGGGTGCCGTGGTCGAAAGAGAAGATGAAGTACGACTTCGGCTTGACCTCGCCGCTCTCGTTGTCGCTGAGGGCGGACGGGTCGAAGGCGACGCCGCCACGGAGCAGGTCCTCCTTGAAGACGGCCTCACGTGGCACATGAGGGAACCGCTCCATCAGATCCTCGACCAGCGCGGTGCGACTGCCCATCCGTATGTCTCCTCCCGGGTCAGGCGTTCGTCTCTCACCGTATGCCCCCGCCTCCGGTCCGGCCGTGCCGGGTCCCGCAGGGCGCGCGGCGCGCTCCCGGCGCGGAGTGGTGGACACGGAGGGTGCAGGATGCCGACCGGATCCGGCCCGGGTGTCCTACGTCACGCCATCCGCTCCAGACCCTCCTGGTCGACCGCGTGGAGAAGGTCCTCGCCGGCCGCCAGCCGTTCGGCCTCCTCGACGACCGCGCGGCCCAGCCGGGCCACCTCGTTGCCCTGGGAACCGGCCAGGTGCGGGGTGACGAACGCGTTGGGCAGGTCGAACAACGGGGAGTCGGCGGGCAGCGGTTCGGGGTCGGTGACGTCCAGGACTGCGCCGAGGCGTCCGGTGCGCAGTTCCTCGATCAGGGCGTCGTGGTCGACGAGGGCGCCGCGCGCGGTGTTGACGAGCACCGACCCGGTGGACATCAGGGCGAGTTCGCGGGCCCCGATCAGATGCCGGGTCTCGGGGGTCTGCGGGGCGTGCAGGGTGACGATGTCGCAGGTGCGCAGCAGCTCGTCGAGCGGCAGCAGCGGTACGCCGAGCCGCGCGGCTTCCGGCGGGTCGACGTAGGGGTCGGCGAGGAAGACGGCGAGATCGTGCGGGCGGAGCAGCTCGATCAGCCGGCGGCCGATGCGGGAGGCGCCGACGACGCCCACCCGGCGGCCGTGGTTGCCGATGCCGGGGAGGATGTCGCCGTAGGGGAACGCGCGCCGGGTGCGCAGCAGGTCGCGGTGGGCGAGGACGTCCTTGCCGGCGAGCAGGATCATGGCGAGCGTGTACTCGGCGACGGGCAGGGCGTTGGCGGCGGCGGCCGAGGAGACGGCGATCCCGTGCCGCCACACCTCGGGGCCGGTGAACCCCTTGACCGAACCGGCCGCGTGCAGCACGGCCCGCAGCCGGGGTGCCGCGTCCAGGGCCGCCGGGTCCAGCCGGGGGCAGCCCCAGCCGGTGATCAGCACCTCGGTGCGGGCCAGGGTCCGGCGTACGCGCGGCTCGGTGAGGTCGTGCGCCACCAGGGCGGGATCGATCTCCACGCACGCGCGCAGACGGGCGAGGAGGTCCGGCGGGAAGAGGTGCGGCACGTTCCGGGCCGTCATGGCGAACAGCGCCTGCGGACGCTCGGTCAAGGACGGGACCTTCCGGTTCGTTGACGCACGACGGCAACCGCTTCCTACGCTAGGCCCGGGTGACGCGGAGGGTCAACGGACACGCACGCGCCGGCGGTGCGGGCGGCCGACGGGCCGCCTCCAGCGGGCCCGCCCCGGCCCGGCGCCCTCGCCGGTGCCCGGGCCGCCCCCGCTCGCCCGGGACTGCGGCGACCGAGGCCGGGTAGTGATGTACGTCGGCGCGCCCGGCATCCCTCGCAACCGCCGCCGGCCCGCCGGAAGGGACGCACCCGGCTCACCCCCGGTCCTTCCCGGTGCCGGCCGGTGCGCGGGTGGCACACGGACGGGCATCCCAGGCCGAGCTAGGAGACCGATGTCATCGCGCACCAGCACCGACTACGTCGAGGACGTCTCGCCGGGCAGCGGCGCGCTGCCGCCCCGCGCCCGGTACGCGTCCTCGGACGCCGAGTCCCTCTCCCTCAACGGCACCTGGCGTTTCCGCCTGTCGGACACGGCCGACGCCGAGGACGACTCCTTCGCCTGCGCCCCGCCGGAGTGGGCGGCCGCCCCCACGGCGGACGGTCACGACGCCGACAGCTGGACGGAGATCTCCGTCCCCGGCCACTGGGTCCTCCAGGGCCGCGGCTCCCCCGCCTACACCAACCACCTCTATCCCTTCCCGGTCGACCCGCCGCGCGTACCGACCGAGAACCCGACCGGCGACCACCTGCGCGTGTTCGACCTGCCCGCGCACTGGCCGGCCGACGGTGGCGCGGCGCTGCGCTTCGACGGAGTGGAGTCCTGCGCCCGGGTGTGGCTGAACGGCATGCTCCTCGGCGAGTTCAAGGGCTCCCGGCTGCCGCACGAGTTCGCCGTCGGGCATCTGCTGAGGCCGGCCGGCAACGTGCTCGCGGTCCGCGTCCACCAGTGGTCGGCCGGCTCGTATCTGGAGGACCAGGACCAGTGGTGGCTGCCGGGCATCTTCCGTGACGTCACCCTGCTGCACCGCCCGGCCGGCAGCGTCCTGGACTTCTTCGTGCACGCCTCCTACGACCACCGCGAGGCCACCGGCACGCTACGCGTCGACTCCGAGGTGGCCGGCCGGGTGTCCGTGCCGGAGCTCGGCATCGACATCGCGACCGGCGAGTCGGCGACCGCGAGGGTCGAGCCGTGGTCGGCCGAGACACCGAGGCTGTACGACGGCGTGCTGGCCACCGAGGGGGAACGGGTGCCACTGCGCATCGGTTTCCGTACCGTGGAGGTGTCGGAGGGCCTGATCAAGGTCAACGGCAGACCCGTGCTGTTCAAGGGCGTCAACCGGCACGAGTGGCACCCGGAGCGGGGCCGGGCGCTGGACCTCGCCACCATGCGCGAGGACGTGCTGCTGATGAAGCGGCACAACGTCAACGCCGTGCGCACCTCCCACTATCCGCCGCATCCATCCTTCCTCGACCTGTGCGACGAGTACGGCCTGTGGGTCGTCGACGAGTGCGACCTGGAGACGCACGGCTTCACCGGGCAGGGCTGGCGGGACAACCCCGTGGACGACGACCGCTGGACCCCGGCGCTGCTGGACCGCGCCGCGCGCATGGTCGAGCGGGACAAGAACCACCCCTCGGTCGTCCTGTGGTCCCTCGGCAACGAGGCGGGCACCGGCCGTGGTCTGACCGCCATGGCCGAGTGGATCCACGGCCGGGACACCTCCCGGCCGGTGCACTACGAGGGTGACCCCGACTGCCGTGACACGGACGTCTATTCACGGATGTACGCCGACCACGCCGAGGTCGCGCGGATCGGCCGCGGTCTTGACGGCGGCCCCCGAAGGCGCCGCGAACTGCCCTTCCTGCTCTGCGAGTACGGGCACGCGATGGGCAACGGACCGGGCGGACTCGCCGACTACCAGCGGCTGTTCGAGGCGCACGAGCGGTTGCAGGGCGGGTTCGTCTGGGAGTGGATCGACCACGGCATCGCCCACCCCGAACTGGGCTACGCCTACGGCGGCGACTTCGGCGAGGAGCTGCACGACGGCAACTTCGTCTGCGACGGGCTGCTCTTCCCCGACCGGGAGCCCTCACCCGGCCTCGTCGAGTACAAGAAGGTGATCGAGCCGGTCGCGCTCACCGGCGACGGCAGGGACGGCACCGTCCGCGTGACCAACAAGTACGACTTCGCCGACCTGTCGGCGCTGGCCCTCGTCTGGTCCTACGAGGTCGACGGGGAGCCGGTCGGGTCCGGCACCCTGCCGCCACCCGCGCTGGCGCCCGGCGAGGCGGCCGACGTCGAGCTGCCCGTGCCGCCCCCCGGAGCGCCGGACGGCGAGGCGTTCTGGACGGTCCGGGCGGTGCTCGCGGCCGACACCCCGTGGGCGCCCGCCGGGCACGTCGTCGCCTGGGGGCAGATCCCGGTCTCGGCACGCCGGGTGCCGCGCGTCACCGCGACCGCCCGGGCCGTGCCCGCCGGCGGGCTGGTCACGCTCGGCCCCGGCGCCTTCGACGCCCGCACCGGTGCCCTGCGGGCGATCGGCGGCGTGCCCGTCTCCGGGCCGCGTCTGGACGTGTGGCGCGCTACCACCGACAACGACGACGGTGCCGGCCGGCGCCGCGACCTGCGCTACGGCCCGGCCTGGCGCGAGCTCGGCCTGCACCGGGCGCGGCACCGCCTGGACGCGGTGGAGACCGGCGAGGACGCGCTCACGGTCCACACCCGGGTGGCGCCGGCCGCCACGGAGCTGGGGCTGTCGACGGTGTTCCGCTGGACGTCGGACGGGGAGCGCCTGCGGCTGGTCGTGTCCGTCGTCCCGGAGGGCGAGTGGAAGGTGCCGCTGCCCCGGCTCGGCGTCCGCCTCGGGCTGTCCGCCGCCGACCGGGTGCGGTGGTTCGGCGGCGGCCCGGGCGAGGCGTACCCGGACACCAGGACGGCGGCCGCGATCGGCCGTTGGCGGTCGAGCGTCGACCGCATGCAGACCCCCTATGTGCGTCCGCAGGAGAACGGCGCCCGGATCGACGTGCGCTGGGCGGAGCTGGGCGGTCTGCGGATCGAGGGCGACCCGGCCTTCTTCCTCACCGTCCGCCGGTGGACCACCGAGCAACTGGACGCCGCCTCCCACCGCGCCGATCTGGTGCCGGGCGGGACGGTCTGGGTCCATCTCGACCACGGCCAGCACGGCATCGGCTCCCAGTCCTGCGGCCCGGGCCCGCTGCCCCGCCACCATCTGCGGGCCGAGCCGGCGGAGTTCTCGTTCGTCTTCTCCCCGGCGCCGGACGCGCAGACCGCCGTCGACGAAAAGGAATGAGCCCGAAACCCCCTTCCCTGGTATACCTAGGTCAGAACCTAGAGGTCCTAGGTAAGGCTTGGGGAAGGGGGCACCGCGATGGTCCGGGCGGGACTGAACGCCGAGCGTGTCGTCGCGGCCGCCGCCGAGCTCGCCGACGAGGTGGGTTTCGAGCACGTCGGCCTGTCCGCGCTGGCCCGCCGCTTCGGTGTCAAGGACGCGAGCCTGTACTCGCATGTGCGGGGTCTGGAGGACCTGCGGACCCGGCTCGCGCTGTACGCGGGGGGCGAGCTGATCGACCGGATCGCGGTGGCCGTGGCCGGCCGCGCGGGCAAGGAGGCGCTGGCCGCCTTCGCCGGCGCCTACCGCGCGTACGCCCTGGAGCATCCGGGCCGCTACGCCGCCACCCAGATCCGTATCGACCAGTCCCTGATCGCCGACTCCCCCGCGATGCGCCGCACCGCCGAGATCACCTACGGCATGCTGCGCGCCTACGGCCTCGGCGAACCCGACCTGACGGACGCGGTACGCCTGCTGCGCAGCACCTTCCACGGCTACTGCGCGCTGGAGTCCACCGGTGGCTTCGGCGCCGACCGGGACGTCCAGGCGTCCTGGGACAAGGCGATCGACGCCCTGCACCTGGCCCTCGCGCACTGGCCGCGGGAAACCGGCGGGCCGAACGAACCCCGGGGAATCGGTGCGACCGACCCGACCGGGGAGAGGGTGGAGACACGATGACCGATACGTTTCCGCACGCCCACGACATCACCGGCAGCGGTCCCGTGCTGCTGCTCGCACCGGGCGGTGCCGGACATCCGATGGGGCTCGGGCCGCTGACCGAGCGACTGGCCGCGCGCTTCACCGTCGTGACGTACGACCCGCTGGGCCTCGCCCACGGCCGGCTCGGCCGGCCGGTCGCCGAACAGCGGGTGGCGGACTGGAGCGAGGGAGCGCACCGGGTGCTGGAGGAGGTGCTGCCGCCGGGCGAGTCCGCGTATGTATTCGGGACCAGTTCCGGCGGCATCGCCGTCCTGGATCTGCTCGCCCGGCACCCGGGGCGGCTGGCGCACGTCGTCGCGCACGAACCGCCGTGCGTGACCCTGCTGCCCGACGGGGCGCGGCGGCGGGCGGAGCTGATCGACGGGCTGGACGGTCCCGAACCGCCGCCCGCCGAGGGCGGGTCGGCGACGCCGATGGGCGTCTTCCTGGCCCACGTCCTGCGCCCCTTCACCGCCCACGCGCCCGGCTTCACCGCTCCCCCGGGCCGGCTCACCGTCGCCGCCGGAGCCGACTCGCGCGGCCAACTCCTCTACGACACGGCACACTTGCTCGCCGACCGGCTGAACGGCGCGTTCGCCGAGTTCCCCGGCGGTCACCTCGGCACGCTGGAACACCCGGAGGAGTTCGCCGCCCTCCTCACCGACACGCTCACTCGCGGGTCACCGACCACGAAGGAGCCGCGGACGGTCCGTACGACCGGGTGAACCGGAACGCGGCCTTCGCGCCGGACGCCCAGCGGACGCACACCGCGTGGTCCTCCCGCACCTCGACGCAGACCAGGTCAGCGAGGGGGCGGGGCCGCGGCTCACCGGTCAGCCGCGCGAGCGCCACGAACAGCGTGGCCTCGCCCTCCCCGGTCTCCCCGGCCGACTCCTCCGACAGGCCATGGACCGGCACCAGTTCGGCCCGGACGCCCTCCCGCGCCGGCCAGCCCGTGATCCGTACCGGGGTCGCGGGCGGGGCTCCGGCGACCAGATGGGCCCGCACCTCCGCCGCGCCCTCGGCGAGCACCAGGCTGGTCACCGTGATCACGTCACGCACGGTGTGCCGGGAGGCGATCCACCCCGCCCCCGTACCGAGCGGCTCGATCCCCGTGCGGCTCGCGTCCGCCCCGACGATCACGCTGTTGTCGTACGACGGTACGGGCATGGTCGCGGTCGAGTAGGCGAGCCGCGTGTAGTAGGGGTCGTAACGGACGTCCTCGCTGCCGTGGTTGTGCAGCCGTACCAGGCCGTCGGAACGGGTGCTCTGCACCAGCCAGTTGGGGGCGGGGAGCGGGCGCACCCGGTCGGCGCGCTCGACCGGTCCTGGTTCTTCCCGCGCCGTCCACACCTCGTGGGTCCGGTGGCAGCAGCAGGCCGAGGAAGCCCTTGCTCGCCCAGTAGGGCGAGGCCGGGCCCGAGTAGTCCTGGACGAGGGACTCGTCGGGGCCGAACCAGCCCAGCGGCAGCAGACCCCGTTCGTCGACCGCGCCACCGTCCAGGAAGTACCGCAGCGCGCCGGATCCCAGGCGCCGGGTCTCGCCCGGGGCCAGTGGGGTGTGTCCGGTCAGCGCGCCGAGCCAGAGCGGGGCCGTGGCCGCGAAGCGGTAGGTCAGGGAGCGGCCCTGGCGCACGGGGGCACCGTCGCCGCCGAACAGGTGGGCCTGGTCGGCGAGATGCCGGGACAGCCGCCCGCCGTAGCGGGAGAGGAGTTCGTGGTCGTCGGCCAGCCATGCGTGCAGGACCGGGTACAGGTGGAGGGCCCAGCCGTTGTAGTGGTCGAACTTGCGGCCGTCGCCGTCGGTGTACCAGCCGTCGCCGACGTACCAGTCCTCGATCCGCGCCAGGCCGCGGTCGATCGCCTCGCGCGCCGCCTTCGGCCGGTGCCCGATCTCCTGGAGGAAGCCGCCGACGGTCACCGGGAACAACTCCCAGTTGCACGGCCAGGGTCGGGCGGTGAGTGCGTCCGCCAGCCAGTCGGCCGTCCGTTCGCGCACCCGGTGGTCCAGGCGGTCCCACAGCAGCGGCCGGGTCAGCCGCAGCGCGAGGGCGATCGACGCGGCCTCGACGAGCGGCTGGCCGCGGTCCTCGATGACGGGCCAGACCCCGGCCGGACCGGCCGCGAGCCCTTCGGCGTATCTGCCGAGAATGGTCTCGTCGCGGCGGAAGGCGGCCAGCAGCAGCGTCCGGGCGTACCCCTCCAGGCCGTCGGAGAGGTGGCCTGCGTGGCTCACATGGTCGCCGGGCAGGTGGTAGAGGGCGCGGTCGGGAGTCGCGTACGGGGCCACGGCGGCGAGCAGGGCGTCCGCCGCGGCCTCCCAGTGGGCGCGGGTGTAGCCGGTGTACGGGCTGGACGCGCGGTCCTCGGCGGGCAGTGCGATCACGGTGGTGGCGTTCCTTCCGGCGGCACACACGTCACGGACCAGGCCGGGTAGACCGTACCGCTTGCAGCAAGCGCTTACCAGGGGTCGTCCGCCGGGGCCGGGGAGCCCGCGGGCTGACCGGCGCGAGGCTTTGGACTAGCGTCGGGGCATGACCCGCGCCCTCTCCCCCTCCCTCGCCGACGCCCTCGCCACCGGAACGGTCGTGCTCGACGGCGGCATGTCCAACCAGCTGGAGTCGGCCGGGTACGACCTGAGCGACGCGCTGTGGTCCGCGCGGCTGCTCGCCGAGCGGCCCGAGGCCGTCGTCGAGGCGCACCTCGCCTACTTCCTCGCGGGCGCGAGCGTGGCGATCACCGCCAGCTACCAGGCCACGTTCGAGGGGTTCGCGCGGCGCGGCATCGGCCGTGAGGAGGCGGCGCGGCTGCTCACCCTCAGCGTGGAGCTGGCCCGCGAGGCGGCCCGGCGGGCCGGGGAGGCCGGCGTGGACCGGCCGTTGTGGGTGGCGGCCTCCGTGGGGCCCTACGGGGCGATGCTCGCGGACGGTTCCGAGTACCGGGGCCGCTACGGGCTGGGCGTCGCCGAGCTGGAGCGCTTCCACCGGCCGCGGATGGAGGTGCTGGCCGCGGCCGCGCCGGACGTCCTCGCGCTGGAGACCGTGCCCGACGCCGACGAGGGCGCCGCGCTGCTCGGCGCGGTCCGGGGGCTGGGCGTGCCCGCGTGGCTGTCGTACTCCGTCCACGGCCGGCACACCCGCGCCGGGCAGCCCCTGGAGGAGGCGTTCGCCCCGGCCGCCGACGTGGACGAGGTCATCGCGGTGGGCGTCAACTGCTGTGCGTCCGAGGACGTGGAGCCGGCGGTGGAGATCGCGGCCCGGGTCACCGGCAAGCCGGTCGTGGTCTACCCCAACAGTGGTGAGGCCTGGGACGCCGACGCGCGCGCCTGGACGGGACGTTCGACGTTCGACACCGGACAGGTCGAGGCGTGGCGCGCGGCGGGGGCCCGCCTGATCGGCGGCTGCTGCCGAGTAGGCCCCCCGACGATCACCGACCTCGCCTCCACCTTGAAGTGAGCGACGCGGCTGCGCAGCTAGGGGGTTGAGGGGGGCGGGCGCGGGGCGTGCGGCGGAGAGGGGGTGTGCAGTGCGCTACCCGACCCACGTGCGGGCGACTACGCCGCGGGATCTGCGGTCGCCAGGCTCGTTTTGCCGACTCACGGTCGGCGGGGCCGGGTTGGCGGGCCCAGGGGGCGGGCCCCGGTTGGCGAGCCCAAGGCAGCGGACCCGGGTTGGCGACCCCGGGCAGCAGGCCCGAACCCGCGGGCCGCGATCGGCGGGCCCGGATTGTTAGGCCCCGGTCGCGGGCCCTGGGCGGCGGGGCCCGTGTTGGCAGGGCTTGGATGCCGGGCCGGGCGGGCCGGTGGCAGGCCCGCGTCGGTGGACCAAGACAACAAGCCGGACCGGCGAACCGGGCAGCAAGCCCGGACGAGCGCGCCCGCGTCGGAGGGCCCCGGGCAGCAGGCCCGGACGAGCAGGCCGCGACGGCGGACCCAGGGCAGCAGGCCCGAACCCGCGGGCCGCGATCGGCGGCCCCGGATTGACAGGCCCCGGTCGCGGGGCCTGGGCAGCGGGGCTTTGGTTGGCAGGGCTCGGATGTCGGGCCGGGCGGGCCGGTGGCAGGCCCGCGTCGGCGGACCAAGACAACAAGCCGGACCGGCGAACCGGGCAGCAAGCCCGGACGAGCGCATCGGGCAGCAAGCCCGGACCGGCGCATCGGGCAGCAAGCTCGGACGCGCGCGCCCGCGTCGGCGGGCCCAGGGCAGCAGGCCCGGACCCGCGGGTCGCGATCGGCGGGCCCGGATTGACAGGCCCCGGTCGCGGGGCCTGGGCGGCGGGGCCCGGGGTGGCAGGGCTCGCCGGGGCTGCGGGTGGGGGCGTCAGTGGCGGTGGGGGGCCGTTGAGCGGCGTAGACGCCTTACCGCCGAGGCCAGTTCGGTGCCGGGGGCGCGGAACTCGGCGTCGGTGCGGGGTTGTCGGGTGGAGGAGGTGGCCGTCCACAGGGCCAGCTCGGCGTCCCGGGGGCCGAACGCGGTGTGCGGTTCGCCGTCGCCGAAGATCCGCACGGGGTGTGTGGCGTCCCAGGCCTGCCAGCCGGGGTCCCCGGTCGTCGCGAACCGCACCCAGGCCCCGTGCATCGCGTCGCCCAGCTCCTGCGGCGCGCCCTCGCCGGCCAGTTTCCTGGCGTCGGCCACGTTCCCGGTGTCGAAGACGAACCCCAGTTCCAGGGCGTGGCAGGCGCCGAGGCCGGGGAGGGCGGACGGCCAGGCGAACTCGTACAGGTAGGAGGTGCCGGGGCGGGCGTCGGCGAGGCGGTGCAGCGGGAGGCGCAGCAGGTGGTCGGTGACCATCTGGCCGACGGTCTCGGCGACGCCGGCGTCGGGTCGCAGGACGCGGTAGCCGCGCGGCAGGTCGTGACCGGCGTGACAGCGGGCCATCGCGCCGGCCAGGGCGACGGGGCCGAGCCGGTCGACGCGCTCCAGCAGTCCACCCGGCACCAGCCACAGCCGGTACTCGTCCCGGGTCCAGCCCATCAGCAGGCCGACGCCCGGCGCGGTGCCGCCGTCGAGGAGTGCCTCGAGCGGATCGCGGGGTACGAGGTCACCGTCGACGACGATGCCGAACGCGGGACCGCCCAGCACCGGGCTGCCGAGCCGGCCGGCCTCGGCCTGGGTGCGCAGCAGCAGGTCGCGGTCGACGGCGGCGAAGGCCGCCGCGGTGGCGGGGATCCTCAGCCGGTTGGCCATACGGCGGACCACGCGGCGTACCTTGTCGCGGTCCAGGGCCTCCGGTGGGCCGCTCTGCAGGACCGCCCGCCGGATCAGACCCCGGGCCTGCGGTGCGGCGACCAGGGCGCCGACGCTGATCGCGCCGGCCGACTGGCCGCACAGGGTGATCCGGTCCGGGTCGCCGCCGAAGGCCGCGATCGTCTCGTGGACCCAGCGCAGTGCCGCTAACTGGTCGCGCAGGCCCGGGTTGGGCGGCGCGTCCGGGAACAGCCCGTACCCTTCCACGCCCAGCCGGTAGTTGACGGAGACGCAGACCACCCCGTCCCGGGCGAAGGCACTGCCGTCGTACACGGGCACGGCCGAGGATCCCCTGGTCAGCGCGCCGCCATGAAGCCAGACCAGGACGGGGAGCCGGGCGCCCGGGCCCGGCTCGGGGGTCCACACGTTGAGGTTGAGACAGTCGTCGCCGGGGATCTCCGGGTCGGACAGGTACAGCGCGAAGGCCGCGGAGTACGGCGGTTTCGGCGCGGTCGGCCCGAAGGCGACCGTGTCGCGCACGCCGTCCCAGGGCTCGGGCGGCTCGGGCGGCCGGAACCGGCGTGGCCCGAAGGGCGGAGCGGCGTACGGGATGCCCCGGAACACGGCGATGCCGTGCTCGTACCGGCCGCGTACGGTCCCCTGGGGCGTCCTGGCCACGGGGGCCGTCCGGTCTGCCGTCATCGCCCACCAGCCCTTCACGGGGTCGCGTGCGACCGCACAGCCGCACCGGTGCACTGTTCACACCAGAGCATCACGGCGGGCGGAGGTATTCCGCCGCACGGGCCCCACCCTGGGCCGTTCGGCGTACCCCGGCCGCCCCGCGCACCGGCCGCCCCGCGCACCGGCCGCCCCGCGCACCGGCCGCCCCGCGCACCGGCCGCGCCGGGGCGACGGCCGCGGAGCGCGCGCGGGCCAACTGCGTGACGGGCCCGTTCCGTTCGGGCACATGGCGGTGACCCGCACCCGTCAAGATCGTTTGCCGGGCATGAACCCCACCACGCG
This sequence comes from Streptomyces sp. NPDC051452, assembly GCF_044454765.1. Lineage (NCBI taxonomy): Bacteria > Bacillati > Actinomycetota > Actinomycetes > Kitasatosporales > Streptomycetaceae > Streptomyces > Streptomyces sp. NPDC051452. Next base: position 159,773 of record NZ_JBITEB010000006.1, on the reverse strand, counting down.
TACCGCCGCGGCCCTCGCCGGGGCCACGGTCGCCCTGGTCACCGCCTACGGCACGGCCCACGCCGCCTGCCACACCCTCGCCCCCGGGCAGCACCGCGCCACCGTAACCGCGCCCGCCGACGAGCACGATCCGAAGGAGGACGTCGAGGTCGACGAGAACGGCCGCCCCGACCTCGGCGAGGACTGAGCACACCGGCGGCCGGACACCACCCGCAGGGGTGCCCGGCCGCCGTGTGCGAGCGTCCGCCGGTCGGGCGACGGGCCGCGATCCGCCGCCCGTCGATGTCAGTCCTCCTCCTGGCCCGGCCCCTTCGACCCGAAGATGGCCTCGACCACGTCCACGGCGCTGCCGTCGTGATCGCTGCCCGCGGTGCCGCTGCCGGTCTGCAGGTTGGCCGTGCGGTCGACCTCCAGGATCGAGTCGGCGTGCGAGTTGTCGATCACGGTGACCAGGCCCCCCGACGCGCACGCGGGTACGGCACCGGCGCCGAGGAGCGCGGCGGCGACCGCCGCCACCGCCCCGAGGCGGGGCACTGCACGGATCACACGCCCACGCCCTCGGGGGTGAGCCGCTCACGGGCGATGTTGCGCTCCAGCAGGGTGGTGGAGGCCTTCACGCCGATCCCGCTCGCCGGGTCCACCTCCGGCAGCCGGCCGTCGGCCGCCTTCAGACCGGCGAGCGCGCTGTCCATCGCCTCGTGCGCGGCGAACAGGCACGGGGTGCTGTAGATCGCCACGTCGACGCTCAGGTCGGACAGTTCACCGAGGGACAGGCGCGGCGACTTGCCGCCGGCGATCTGGTTGAACAGCAGCGGCTTGCTGCCGACGACCTCCCGGATGCGCTTGATCCACTCGATGCTGCGCACCCCGTCGACCAGCACCACGTCCGCGTCGGTCGCGGCCAGCCGCTCGGCGCGGTGCAGGATGTCGTGCTCGTCGGTGGCGTCCGTACGGGCGACGACCACCAGGTCCTTGCGGGTCTCCAGGACCTGGTGCAGCTTCTCCAGGTACTCCTCCAGCGGCAGGACCTGCTTGCCGTCGGCGTGGCCGCAACGGCGGGGCCGCTTCTGGTCCTCCAGGATGACGCCGGAGGCGCCGATGCGCTCCAGTCCCTCGACGACGTGACACGCGACCTCGGCGTCGACGTAGCCGTCGTCGATGTCGACCAGCAGATGGTGGTGCGGGAACGCGCCCCGCAGCCGCTGGACGAAGGCCACCATGTCCGGCCAGGCGATGAATCCGATGTCCGGCAGCCCGTAGTACGAGGCCGCGAAGCCGAAGCCCGAGACGAACATCCCGTCGTAGTGCTTGGCCGCGATCGACGCCGAGTACATGTCGTACACGCCGATCAGCGGTGTCGTCCCGGGCCCGGCGATGCGCTCGCGCAGCTTCTTACCGTAAGTCAAGGTCCGGCTCCTCATGTGGGTGGGTGACGCGGGACGGGTGGGCCCGCGCGTCTCGACGCCCTTTGCCAAGACAAGAGCATCTCTAGATACTCACGTGACCTTCCATCTACGCGCGCTTTACTCACCTCAATGGCGCAACCGGTTCACCGCAGAAACGTCACTCGGCGAGCCGCCCCGCCCAGGCGAGGCCGCCGTCGAGGTGCGCCGGGAAGGCCGGGTCGAGGCAGGTCTCGGCGGTGTGTCCGAGGGCCGTGTAGAACAGCCGTGCGCCTTCGTCGCCCTGCTCACGACATCAGGCCGGCGGATGGCCGGCGCCCATCCCGCCGCCGTCCTACGACGTCTCGTCGGCGGGCAGCCGACGGGGTGCCTGGTGGCCCGACACCTCGCGCCGAACGGGCCGGGCCGGGGCGCCGCCCGCCCGGAGCGGCGGGGCCGGGACACACCGCCGGTGCCCGACTCCTACCTGACGACTACCGGTGGCTCGTGTCTCCGGGATGGGGACCGTCGGTCCGATGCGGCTGGTGGGAGTGCCGGGAGTGGTGGGGGTTCTTCGCGTGGGCGCGCAGGCGGGCCGTCACGTCCTCCGGGGGCAGGAAGCGGGACCAGCGCTCGGGGAACTCGGAGGGCATGTCGGGATCGTCCGGGTCGGCCTCGCGGGCGGCCGCCGCGGCACGCGCGACGTACTCGGCGACCTGCGCCTCACGCATACGGCCGTTCGCCTCACGGGCGGCCGCCGTGGCGGCGGCGGGCCAGACGCGGTCGATCGCCGCGTTCACCGCCGCGCCGACGAGCACGGCGAAGGCGGACACACCGATCCACAGCAGCACCGCGACGGCGGCTGCCAGGGAGCCGTAGATGGTGGCGCCCTCGATGGTGTGGGTGAGGTAGATGCGCAGCAGGAAACTGCCCAGGACCCACATGGCGAGGGCCACCAGGGCGCCGGGGACGTCCTCGATCCACGGCGAGCGGACCGGCACCGAGACGTGGTACAGGGTCGTCAGGAAGGCGATGGACAGGACGATGACGACCGGCCAGTACAGGACTTGGACGACCGTCTCCGACCAGGGCACGATCCGCACCACCGCGTCCGGTCCCGCCACCATCAGCGGAAGCGCGACCGAGCCGATCAGCAGCGCCACGATGAACAGCAGGAACGCCATGATGCGGGTCTTGACGATGCCCCGGACGCCGTCGAGGCCGTACATGACGGTGATGGTGTCGATGAAGACGTTCACCGCGCGCGAGCCCGACCACAGGGCGAACAGGAAGCCGATGGAGATGACGTCGGGCCGGCCTCCGCGCATCACGTCGTGCAGGATCGGCTGGGCGATCTCCCGCACGCCCTTGTCGGACAGCACCGTGCGGGAGGCCTCGAGAAGGTTGTTCTCCAGGCTGTGGATGGTGTCGGCGCCGGTCCAGTCGTCGACGTAGCCGAGGAGGCCGATGAGGCTCAGCAGCAGCGGCGGCACGGACAGCAGGGTGAAGAACGCCGCCTCGGCCGCCAGACCGAGGATGCGGTACTCCATGCAGGAGTTGACGGTGTCCTTCAGCAGCAGCCAGGCGGTCCTGCGCTTGGAGACGTTCCGGTAGAGGGCCCTGGCCCGATGGAGCCGGCCGGCGGGCCGCTCGGAGGTGTCACTTGCTGGCTGCACGACCCAACGGTATCCGCAGCACCGCACCGCCCTCACCTTCCGGGGCCCGGGAATCCGATCAGGCGGCCCGCGGACCGGGATCATGCCCGTCGCGGGACGGGATCACCCGGGCCACAAGGAGTGACCGGGCGCGCTCGTCGAAGGAGCTGTACCGGCCTGGAGGCCATCATCACCGCCGTCCCGGGTAGGTTCGCAACCATGGCAGGCACCCCCACCCACACCGTGACGAATCAGCCGCCCCCCTTGATCGGGTACGACGTCTTCACGGCCGACCGGGCTCTCGTCGAGGCGGTCGAGCGGCACACCGACCCGGCCGTGCTGGAGGAGGTGCGTGCCGAGCTTTCGGCGCTCGGGCAGGCCGCCGGCTCCGCTCAGCTGGAGGAGTGGGCGGTACAGGCGAACGAGCACCCGCCCCGGCTGCGCACCCACGACCGGTACGGGCACCGGATCGACGAGGTCGAGTTCCATCCGGCCTGGCACCGGCTGCTCGGCAAGGGCGTCTCCGCGGGGCTGACCGGGGCCTGGAGCCGACCGGCCGGACATGTGCGCCGGGCGGCCGGATTCCTCGTGTGGACCCAGGTCGAGGCGGGCAACTGCTGCCCGCTGTCGATGACCCACGCGGCCGTCCCCGCGCTGCGCGCCGACCCGCGGCTCGCCGCCGTGTGGGAGCCCCGGCTGACCTCCACCATCTACGACCGTGAGCTGCGGCCCGCCGGAGAGAAGCCGGGGGCGGTCTTCGGTATGGGCATGACCGAGAAGCAGGGCGGCAGCGACGTACGCGCGAACACCACCGTGGCGCGGCCCCTGGCCGAGGCCGACACCTATGTGCTGACCGGCCACAAGTGGTTCTGCTCGGCGCCCATGTCGGACGCCTTCGTGGTGCTGGCCCAGGCGCCCGACGGCCTGACCTGCTTCCTGGTCCCCCGCGTCCTCGACGACGGCACCCGCAACGTCTTCCGTATCCAGCGGCTCAAGGACAAACTGGGCAACCGGTCCAACGCCTCCGCCGAGGTCGAGTTCGACGGCACCTGGGCACGCCGGATCGGTGAGGAGGGGCGAGGGGTACCGACCGTCATCGGGATGGTCGCCGCGACCCGCCTGGACTGCGCGCTCGGTTCGGCGGGCCTGATGCGGCAGGCGGTGGCCCAGGCGATCCACCACACCGCGCACCGGGAGGCGTTCGGCGGCAAGCTGATCGACAAGCCGCTGATGCGCAACGTGCTCGCCGATCTCGCGCTGGAGTCCGAGGCGGCGACCGCGCTCGCGCTGCGGCTCGCCGCCGCCTACGACGACGGCGGTGAACAGGAACGCGCCCTCCTGCGGCTCGCGGTGCCGGCCGCGAAGTACTGGATCACCAAACGGTGTACGCCGGTGGCCGTGGAGGCCGCCGAGTGCCTGGGCGGCAACGGGTACGTCGAGGAATGGGGCCTGCCCCGGCTGGTGCGCGAGTCGCCGCTGAACTCCGTCTGGGAGGGCGCGGGGAACGTCCAGGCGCTGGACGTGCTGAGGGCGTTGCGGCGTGAGCCGGCAGCGCTGGACGCCTGCCTCACCGAGATCGGCCGGGCGCACGGCGCCGATCACCGGCTCGACCGGGCGGTGAAGGCCCTGTTCACCGAACTGGCCGACCTGGAGGGCGTCGAGGGGCGGGCCCGGCGGCTGGTGGAGCGGCTGGCCCTGGCGTTGCAGGGCTCGCTGCTGGTGCGGCACGCCCCGCCGGAGGTCGCCGACGCGTTCTGCGCCTCCCGGCTGGGCGGCGACCACGGCGCGTCCTTCGGCACCCTGCCGGCGGGCCTGGATCTGGCCCGGGTGGTGGACAGGGCCCGCCCGAACCCCTGAGCACGGGCCGCGCCGCCATCTGTCGGCCTGTCGGCCTGTTGGCCCTTTCGGCCTGCCGCCCTGCCGCCCTGCCGCCCCGCCGTCCGGTCGGCCTGAAGGGGGCGCGAAGCCTTGCTTTCCGCGTTCTCCCGAGCCTCACCACCGGCTCGAGGAGGCGCGAGCGCCCGCGCTTGCCGGGCGCTTCCACGCCCCCGCGTCCACGTCCGCGCCCGGGAGAGCGACCGGCGAACTTCCGGCCGATCGGCCCCCGGCGGGGGTGGTGCTGCGCCGACACGGCACCACCCCCGCCTCCTGGGCCCGTTGAAGGCCGCGGACGCCGCCCGCAGACGGCGCCACAGTCAAGTCTCGGCCACCGTACGGCGGTTCACCAGGGTTGCAAGAGGTTGCAACTTGTCGGCGCACATGCGCGGAGTGTGTGCCTCCGGCCTGCCCGGAGCGGCAGTATGAGAGGCACAGTCGGACCGGAAACCGCCACCCGGACGACTTGACAAGCGTCTTCGATGCCCCTTCCCGGGAGGCCCCAGTGGTGAACCCGCCGACGGACGCGGCGCTGGACGTGGCGCTGAGCATGACGCGCCTGGCCGCCCTGGACACGGCGCAGGCAGCGCGTGTGCTGCACGAGGTGCGCGAGGCCACACTCGCGGGACAGCGTGCGCCTATCGCGCCCAGGCCGGTGATCGAGCAGTCCTGGGGCCGGATGCTGCGCAACGGGGTCGACCCCGATCACGACGTCAGATCGAGCCTGCTGCCCCGCGACGAGGTACGGCGCAGACGGGAGGAGTCACCACTGCGGCATGCCCTGCCGGTGCTGCGCCAGGGTCTGCTTTCGGTCGCCGACGTCGCCCAGCACATCATGGTCGTCGCGGACGCCGAGGGGCGCGTGCTGTGGCGCGAAGGGTCGCGGCCGGTGCTGCGCAAGGCCGACGGCCTCGGTCTGCAACTCGGCGCGGACTGGCGGGAAGACGTCGTCGGCACCAACGGCGTGGGCACCGTGGCGGTGGTACGACGACCCGTGCAGGTCTTCGCCGGCGAGCACTTCGTACGCTCGCACGCCTCCTGGACGTGCACCGGCGCACCGGTCACCGATCCCCGGGACGGCAGGCTGATCGGGGTCGTGGACGTCAGCGGACCGCTGGCGACCGTGCATCCGGCGACCCTGGCCTGGGTGGACTCGGTGGCCAAGCTGGCGGAGGCGCGGCTGCGGGAGCTGCATCTGGCCTCGCTGGAGCGGCTGCGGGCGACGTCGGCGCCCGTGCTGGCCCGGCTGGGCGGGCGCGCGCTGGTGGTGGACCGCGACGGCTGGGCCGCGGCGGTGACCGGGATGCCGTACGTGCGGCGGGTCGGGCTGCCCAAGTCGCTGGTTCCGGGCCGCCGGTGGCTGCCCGTGCTCGGCGCGTGCGCGGTGGAGCCGCTGGCCGGGGGCTGGCTGCTGCGGGCCGAGGGCGAACCGTCCGCGTCCGGCGCCGCCCGGATCGTGCTGGACCTCACGCGGCCGGGCCGGCGTGTGCTGACGGTCGAGACGTCGGCGGGTTCCTGGTCGCGTGAACTGAGTCCCCGCCACGCCGAGTTGCTATTCCTGCTCGCCGAACACCCGTCCGGGCGCGGTGCGGCGAGCCTCGCACGGGACCTGTTCGGCGACCCGTCCAGGACGGTGACCGTACGGGCGGAGATCTCGCGCGTCCGGCGTTATCTCGGCGAACTGCTTTCGCACCGGCCCTACCGCCTGAGCGGCGACGCGGAGATCGCGGTGCTGCTCCCCGAGGACCCTCGTGACCTGCTGCCCGGGTCGTCGGCACCGGCGGTGGCGGACAGACGGGTGGCGCCGGCGAGGACGGACAGAGGGGCGGTGGCGGACGGAAGGGCGGCGCCGGCGGACGACCGGCGGACAGCCGGCGGCCGCCCGGGCGCGTGAGAGCCGTACGCCTGCCCCCTGCGTGTGTCTTCCGCATATTTGCGGGGTCTTCGCCCTGCGCGGCCCGTTGCTGCCGTAGCATCCCCTACGGGCCTCCCCACCTGCTCCCCGATCAACATACGGATCGCACGCCGCAGTTGGCCCGCTCGGGAGGAAGCATGAAGCAACGCGGCAGACACCGCCGACGCAGACGGGGCGCGGCGCTGCGCGCGGTACTGACCGGGACCGCGCTGGCGCTCACCGCGACGGCCACCCTGATCAGCGTGTCCCAGGCCGAGGTGACCGGGGACCCGGGCGCTCTCAAGCCACTGTCCGCCGCGGCGGACACCGCTCCGCTCCGACTCCAGGAGCACCTGATCCCGGCCCGCGCCCTGGACCGGCTCTCCGCCGCGATGGGCGGTGCGGCCGGCGTGAGCACCGTGATCGACGACACCGACCGCGCCCTGCGCGAGGGGTCCGCCTGCTCCGCCGACGACCGCGCGTCGCTGCCCGTCGCCCCCTCTCCCGCCCGCGCCTACTGCTGGGACCCGGCGGACACCACGTCCGGCGCCTGGCGGCCGGCCTCCGTGACCACCTCCGGCGACGCCGACGAGGACGGCGTGTGGGGCAGGCACCGGGTCGTCCTGGCCGGCTGGACCCACAGCGCCACCACCGGCCGCGCCACCGAGCGGGGCCTCGCCCGGGTCGCCTTCGTCGACGCCGACGACCCCGGGCGGCTCGCCTACCGCTGGGTGCTGCTGGTGATACCGGTCCAGGGCGGCCGGGACTACCGGGGTCTGACCTCCGATGTCTCCGGCATGGTCTGGCACCACAACAAACTGCTGGTCACGACGTCCACGGGCGGTGCCGAGGCGCTCTACGTCTACGACCTCGACCGCATCCAGCGCACCACGGTCGACGGGCCCGCGATCGGCCGGGTGCCCGGCGGCTGGTCGGCCGACGGCTATCGGTACGTGATGCCCGCGGTCGGCTCCTACCGCTTCACCTCCGGCCGCTGCTCGGCCTCCGGGCCGCCCTGCCCCGGCGCGCTCGCCCTGGACCGCGGCACCTCGCCGGACAGCCTGGTCGCCGCGGAGTGGACCGCACCCGACGGCGACCGCAAGGCCCGGCTGTGGCGGTACGCGTTCAGCTCCGACCCGGCACGCGGCGGGCTGCTCGCCACCGACCGGGCCGGACGGGCGGACGCGGTGGAGGCCTACCGGACCCGGGCGGCCGGCATCCGCGGGGTGCTGTCGTACCGGCGGCCCGGAACGGACACCGCGTCCTGGTATGTGGGACGACTGCCCAGCTCGCGGGACGGTCGGGGCGCTCTGTGGCGGCAGGACGGCAAGGGGGCGCGGGCCGCCCACTGTGGCGCGGACGCCTCGCACCACTGCTGGGCACGGTCGGCGGGCTCCCTCTCCTTCTGGCAGGAGACGGGTGAGGTGTGGTCCCTGTCGGACCGGATGCTCTTCGCCCTGCCGCTCGCCTCGCTCGACCGATCGCTGAACTGACCGGCCGGGCCGCCGGGCCGCGCGACCGGTCGCCGAACCCATCCTCCGAGGCCCCGCGGTTCAGCGCGGTGTGTGCGCCGGTCGATCGACAGACCGGCGCGGGAGATGGTTCCCTGGCCCGCATGAGCAGCGCCCCTGTCACCACCTGGTCCCTGCAGCAGACGTCGTCGGCCGATCTGCTGCCCGCCGCCGCGCCCGAGGGCGACGTCCGGATCGTGCGCGCCGAGGTGCCCTCCCCGGAGTTCAGCCGTTTCCTGTACGCCTCCGTCGGCGGCGACATCCGCTGGACCGACCGGCTCGGCTGGAGCTACGCCCGGTGGCGGGAGTACCTGGAACGGCCGGGCGTGGAGACCTGGGTCGCCTACGACCGGGGCACCCCCGCGGGTTATGTGGAGCTGGAGCCGCAGGACGAGGGTGTGGTCGAGATCGTCTACTTCGGACTGCTGCCCGCCTTCCGCGGCCGGCGCGTCGGCGGTCACCTGCTGACGCACGGCGCGGCGCGTGCCTGGGACCTGGCGGAGCGCTGGCCGGGGCGTACGCCGACCAAGCGGGTGTGGCTGCACACCTGCAGCAAGGACGGCGAGCACGCGATGGACAACTATCTGCGGCGCGGGTTCCAGCTGTTCGACACCAAGGTGGAGCTGGAGCCCGAGGTGGCGACGCCCGGGCCGTGGCCCGGCGCATACCCCGCCTGAGCTGGCGGGACAAGCCTCCGCGCAGCGCATGTGAGCGACGACACGCCCGTCTCGCTCTTCGAGACCCGGATGTCCGAATGCCGGACGAAGCTGGACTCTGTTCAGATCGCCGTGACACGCTTTCGCCATGTCCGGAACTGGAATTGCCTTGGTGAGTCGGCGGCACGTCGATCTCGGCCGCATGTCCAGCGCCATCTGTCCGGCGAGCTGACACTTCAGCACCGCCGAGATCCCCGCACCTGATTCCGCTCGCGCACGGCCGCGCCACCCTGTCGGCGTGCGCTTGAATGTGCAGGTCAGAGCCGCTTTCCGCCTGTCCCGAAGGACGTAGAACCATGGCCGCCACCCCACCGAACCCCGACGCCTCCGCGCCCCGCCGCAGGGTCAGCCGTCACCGCGGCGAGGGTCAGTGGGCCGTGGGTCACCTCACCCCGCTCAACGGCAACGAGCAGTTCAAGAAGGACGACGACGGTCTCAATGTGCGGACACGCATTGAGACGATCTACTCCAAGCGCGGGTTCGACTCCATCGACCCCAACGACCTGCGCGGCCGGATGCGCTGGTGGGGGCTGTACACCCAGCGCAAGCCCGGGATCGACGGCGGCAAGACCGCGGTCCTGGAGCCGGAGGAGCTGGACGACAAGTACTTCATGCTGCGGGTCCGGATCGACGGCGGACGGCTGTCGACGCAGCAGCTGCGGGTCATCGGCGAGATCTCGCAGGAGTTCGCGCGCGGCACCGCCGACATCACCGACCGGCAGAACATCCAGCTGCACTGGATCCGCATCGAGGACGTGCCCGAGATCTGGAACCGGCTGGAGGCCGTCGGCCTGTCGACCACCGAGGCCTGCGGTGACACCCCCCGCGTGATCCTCGGCTCCCCGGTCGCCGGCATCGCCGCGGACGAGATCATCGACGGCACCCCCGCCATCGACGAGATCCACCGCCGGATCGTCGGCAACCCGGCCTTCTCGAACCTGCCCCGCAAGTTCAAGTCGGCGGTCTCCGGCTCGCCCCTGCTGGACGTGGCGCACGAGATCAACGACATCGCCTTCGTCGGCGTCGACCACCCCGAGCACGGTCCCGGCTTCGACCTGTGGGTCGGCGGCGGACTGTCCACCAACCCCAAGATCGGCGTGCGGCTGGGCGCCTGGGTCCCGCTGGAGGAGGTCGCCGACGTCCACGAAGGCGTCATCTCGATCTTCCGCGACTACGGCTACCGGCGCCTGCGCACCCGGGCCCGGCTGAAGTTCCTGGTCGCCGACTGGGGCGCGGAGAAGTTCCGGCAGGTGCTGGAGGACGAGTACCTGGGGCGGAAGCTGCTCGACGGCCCGGCCCCCGCACAGCCGGTGGAGCGCTGGCGTGACCACGTCGGTGTGCACCGGCAGAACGACGGCCGCTTCTACGTCGGTTTCGCGCCGCGCGTCGGCCGGGTCGACGGCACGCTGCTGACCAAGATCGCCGACGTCACCGAGGCGCACGGCTCGGGCCGCGTCCGCACCACGGTCGAACAGAAGATGATCGTGCTGGACGTCGAGGAGGCCCAGGTCGACTCGCTCGTCGCGGGGCTGGAGGCGCTCGGACTCACGGTCACCCCGTCGCCGTTCCGGCGCGGGACCATGGCGTGCACCGGCATCGAGTTCTGCAAGCTCGCCATCGTGGAGACCAAGGCGCGCGGCATCTCGCTGATCAGCGAACTGGAGCGCCGCATCCCGGACTTCGACGAGCCGATCACCATCAACCTCAACGGCTGCCCGAACGCCTGCGCCCGTATCCAGGTGGCGGACATCGGTCTCAAGGGCCAACTGGTCCTGGACGGGGACGGCAACCAGGTCGAGGGCTTCCAGGTGCATCTGGGCGGCGCGCTCGGGCTGGAGCCCGGCTTCGGCCGCAAGGTGCGCGGGCTGAAGGTCACCTCGAAGGAGCTGCCCGACTACATCGAGCGGGTGCTGAAGCGGTTCCAGGCCGAACGCGAGGAAGGCGAGCGGTTCGCCGCCTGGGCGTCGCGGGCCTCCGAGGAGGCGCTGTCATGAGCGAGCGAGCCGCACCCTTCTACTGCCCCTACTGCGGTGACGAGGACCTGCGTCCGAACGAGCAGGGTCACGGCGCCTGGGAATGCGGGGCATGCAACCGCGCATTCCAGCTGAAGTTCCTCGGGCTGCTGTCCCGGGGTCTGCAGCGAGCCGACAACGAGGGGGAGAGCGGGTCATGACGACGGCTCAGGAACGGCACCGCACGACCGAGCAGCTCAAGGCCCTCGCCGAGCAGGCGGGCCGCGACCTGGAGGACGCCTCCGCCCTGGAGATCCTGCGGTGGGCGGTGGACTCCTTCGGCAAGGGGTTCTGCGTCACCTCCTCCATGGAGGACGCCGTCGTCGCCCACCTCGCCTCGCGCGTGGCCAAGGGCGTCGACGTGGTCTTCCTCGACACCGGCTACCACTTCCCGGAGACCATCGGCACCCGGGACGCCGTCGAGGCCGTGATGGACGTCAACGTCATCACCCTCACGCCGAAGCGGACGGTCGCCGAGCAGGACGCCGAGCACGGCCCGAGGCTGCACGACCGTGACCCGGACCTGTGCTGCAAGCTGCGCAAGGTCCAGCCCCTGGAAGAGGGACTGAGGGGTTATCAGGCGTGGGCGACGGGCCTGCGCCGCGACGAGTCCCCGACCCGGGCGAACACCCCGGTCGTCGGCTGGGACGAGAAGCGGCGGAAGGTCAAGGTCTCCCCCATCGCCCGCTGGACGCAGACCGACGTGGACGCCTACATCGCCGAACACGGCGTGCTCACCAACCCGTTGCTGATGGACGGCTACCCCTCCATCGGTTGCGCCCCCTGCACCCGCAGGGTCCTGGAGGGCGAGGACGCGCGCGCCGGCCGCTGGGCGGGCCGGGGCAAGACCGAGTGCGGACTGCACGGATGACGAACGATCAGACTCAGGAGAACCACGTGACGACCGGAGCCACCGTCTGGCTCACGGGTCTGCCGAGCGCCGGCAAGACCACCATCGCCCACGAGCTGGCGGACCGGCTGCGGGCCGAGGGCCACCGGGCCGAGGTGCTCGACGGCGACGAGATCCGCGCGTTCATCTCGGCGGGCCTCGGCTTCACCCGGGAGGACCGGCACACCAACGTGCAGCGCATCGGCTTCGTCGCCGAACTGCTCGCCCGCAACGGCGTGAAGGCGCTGGTGCCGGTGATCGCCCCGTACGCGGACAGCCGGGACGCGGTGCGGGAGCGGCACGCGAAGAACGCCACGCCGTACCTGGAGATCCATGTGGCGACGCCGGTCGAGGTGTGCAGCGAGCGTGATGTGAAGGGGCTGTACGCCAAGCAGGCCGCGGGCGAGCTGACCGGCCTGACCGGGGTCGACGATCCGTACGAGGAGCCGCGGACGCCCGATCTGCGGATCGAGTCGCAGCACCAGACGGTTCGGGAGTCCGCCGCGTCCGTGCACGCGCTGCTGACCGAGAGGGGACTGGCATGACCGCGAGCGCAGAGGTCACGGACGGCACGGACAGCCCGTACGCGCTCTCGCACCTGGACGCGCTGGAGTCCGAGGCGGTGCACATCTTCCGTGAGGTGGCGGGCGAGTTCGAGAAGCCGGTGATCCTGTTCTCCGGCGGCAAGGACTCCATCGTCATGCTGCACCTGGCGTTGAAGGCGTTCAGGCCGGCCGCGGTCCCCTTCTCGCTGCTGCATGTGGACACCGGACACAACTTCCCCGAGGTCCTCGAGTACCGGGACCGTGTGGTGGCCGCACATGGGCTGCGCCTCCATGTGGCCTCCGTCCAGGACTACATCGACCGCGGTGTGCTCAAGGAGCGGCCCGACGGCACCCGCAACCCGCTCCAGACCGTTCCGCTGACGGAGCGGATCCAGAGCGAGCGGTTCGACGCCGTCTTCGGCGGTGGGCGCCGCGACGAGGAGAAGGCTCGCGCCAAGGAGCGCGTGTTCTCCCTGCGCGACGAGTTCTCCCAGTGGGACCCGCGCCGCCAGCGCCCCGAGCTGTGGAACCTGTACAACGGGCGCCACGCGCCGGGCGAGCACGTCCGGGTCTTCCCGCTGTCCAACTGGACCGAGCTGGACGTCTGGCAGTACATCGCCCGGGAGGGCATCGAGCTGCCGGAGATCTACTTCGCGCACGAACGGGAGGTGTTCCGGCGGGCCGGCATGTGGCTGACGGCCGGCGAGTGGGGCGGCCCGAAGGACAGCGAGGCCGTCGAGAAGCGCCTGGTGCGCTACCGGACCGTCGGCGACATGTCCTGCACGGGCGCCGTCGACTCCGACGCGACCACGCTGGACGCCGTCATCGCCGAGATCACCGCCTCCCGGCTCACCGAACGCGGCGCCACCCGCGCCGACGACAAGCTCTCCGAGGCCGCGATGGAAGACCGCAAGCGCGAGGGGTACTTCTAAGCATGAGCACGATCACGACCGAGGCCCTCTCGGCCACCACGCTGCTGCGGTTCGCCACCGCCGGCTCCGTCGACGACGGCAAGTCCACGCTGGTGGGCCGTCTGCTGCACGACTCCAAGTCGATCCTCACCGACCAGCTGGAGGCCGTGGAGCGCGCTTCGGCGAGCCGCGGCCAGGAGGCCCCGGACCTCGCGCTGCTCACCGACGGCCTGCGCGCCGAGCGCGAGCAGGGCATCACCATCGACGTGGCCTACCGCTACTTCGCCACGCCCCGGCGCCGGTTCATCCTCGCCGACACCCCGGGCCATGTGCAGTACACCCGCAACATGGTGACGGGCGCCTCCACCGCCGAGCTGACGGTGGTCCTCGTCGACGCCCGCAACGGCGTGGTGGAGCAGACCCGCCGGCACGCGGCGATCGCCGCCCTGCTCCGCGTCCCGCACGTCGTCCTCGCCGTCAACAAGATGGACCTCGTCGGGTACGAGGAGAACGTGTTCGCCGCGATCGCCGAGGAGTTCACGGCGTACGCCACCGAGCTGGGCGTCCCCGAGGTCACCGCGATCCCGATCTCGGCACTGGTCGGGGACAACGTGGTGGAGCCGTCCGCGCACATGGACTGGTACGGCGGTCCGACCGTGCTGGAGCACCTGGAGACCGTGCCGGTCAGCCACGACCTGGCGCACTGCCACGCCCGGCTGCCCGTGCAGTACGTGATACGGCCGCAGACCGCGGAGCACCCCGACTACCGGGGGTACGCGGGCCAGATCGCGGCCGGCACCTTCCGGGTCGGCGAGCAGGTCACGGTCCTGCCGTCCGGGCGGACCACGCGGATCTCCGCCATCGACCTGCTGGGCGAGCCGGTCGACGTGGCGTGGACGACGCAGTCGGTGACGGTCCTGCTGGAGGACGACATCGACGTCTCGCGCGGTGACCTGATCGTGCCGACCAAGGACGCGCCGGCCACCACGCAGGACATCGAGGCGACCGTCTGCCATGTCGCCGACGCCCCGCTGACCGTCGGGCACCGGGTGCTGCTCAAGCACGGCACGCGGACGGTCAAGGCGATCGTGCGGGACATCCCGTCCCGGCTGACGCTCGACGACCTGTCCCTGCACCCGCACCCGGGACAGCTCGTCGCCAACGACATCGGCCGGGTGAAGATCCGCACCGCCGAGCCGCTGCCGGCCGACTCCTACGCCGACTCGCGGCGCACCGGCTCCTTCATCCTCATCGACCCGGCCGACGGCACCACGCTCACCGCGGGCATGGTCGGCGAGTCGTTCGCGTCACCCGCGCTCGTCAAGGACGTGGCCGAGGAAGAGGGTTGGGACTTCTGAACGTGAAGACGACGGATGTCTACTCATCGTTCGCCAAGGAGGGCGGCCGCGTCGGCAGCGGCGTCCTCGGCAGCGGGCAGGGGGGAGTCGCGCGATGTGTGCGCTGACGTACGCGCACCGCTTGCGCGCCCTGTCCCCCCACCCGACGTCGAGGAAGCGACGAAGACCCTTGCCGACCTCCCGGCCGCGACCTGAGAGACCGTGACCGCCGGGCCTCCGAGAGGAACACCTCCCGTGCCTGCAACAACAACCTTCCGCCGTACCTTCGCGGTGATAGCCGCGCTGCCCCTGCTCACCCTGGCCGCCTGCGGCTACGGGTCCGACGCCAAGAAGAACGACACCGCCAAGGTCGCCGCCGGGGCCAAGAAGATCGACGGTCTCGACTCAGTCAAGATCGGGTACTTCGGCAACCTGACCCACGGAACCGCCCTGGTCGCCAACCAGAAGGGCTTCTTCCAGAAGCAGCTGGGCGCCACCGAGGCCAAGTACGCGACGTTCAACGCGGGTCCCTCGGAGATCGAGGCGCTGAACTCCGGGTCCATCGACATCGGCTGGATCGGCCCCTCCCCCGCCATCAACGGCTACGCCAAGTCCGACGGCAAGAGCCTGAAGATCATCGGTGGTTCGGCGTCGGGCGGTGTGAAGCTCGTGGTGAACCCCGACAAGATCAAGTCCCTGAAGGACGTGGAGGGCAAGCGGATCGCCACCCCGCAGCTGGGCAACACCCAGGACGTGGCGTTCCTGAACTGGGCCGCCGAGCAGGGCTGGAAGGTCGACGCACAGAGCGGCAAGGGTGACGTCACGGTCGTCCGCACCGACAACAAGATCACGCCGGACGCCTTCAAGTCGGGGTCCGTCGACGGTGCGTGGGTGCCGGAGCCGACCGCGTCGAAGCTGGTCGCCGAGGGCGGCAAGGTGCTGCTGGACGAGTCGACGCTGTGGCCGGGCAAGAAGTTCGTGATCACCAACATCATCGTCCGCCAGGCCTTCCTCAAGGAGCACCCGAAGGCGGTCGAGGCCGTCCTGAAGGCCTCGGTCGAGGCCAACAAGTGGATCAACGCCAACCCGGACGAGGCGAAGGCCGCCGCGAACAAGCAGCTGGAGGCCGACTCCGGCAAGGCGCTGCCGGCCGCCGTCCTGGACCCGGCCTGGAAGTCGATCCAGTTCATCGACGACCCGCTCGCCTCCACGCTCCGCACCGAGGCCGACCACGCGGTCAAGGCCGGGCTGCTGAAGAAGCCGGACCTGAAGGGGATCTACGACCTCACGCTTCTCAACAAGGTCCTCAAGGCGCAGGGCGCGAGCCCGGTCGACGCCGCCGGTCTCGGCAGCAGCTGACGCGAGTCCCGATGAGTTCCCAGGAGGTGACGACCATGGCCACGACTCTCACCAAGACCGCCGAGTCGGTCGAGTACGCCGCACGCCTCGAGCATGTCTCGAAGTCCTTCGCGACGCCGGGCGGACAGCAGCTCGTCCTGGACGACATCAGCATCGATGTCGCGCCGGGCGAGTTCGTCACCCTCCTGGGGGCCTCGGGCTGCGGCAAGTCCACACTGCTGAACCTGGTGGCCGGCCTCGACCGGCCGACGGCCGGCTCCATCGCCACGGACGGCCGCCCGGCCCTGATGTTCCAGGAACACGCGCTCTTCCCGTGGCTGACCGCCGGCAAGAACATCGAACTCGCCCTCAGGCTGAGGGGAGTTCCCAAGCCCGAGCGGCGTGGCAAGGCCGAGGAGCTGCTCGCACTGGTCCGGCTCGGCGGCGCGTACGGCAAGCGGGTGCACGAGCTGTCCGGCGGTATGCGTCAGCGGGTGGCGCTGGCCCGGGCGCTGGCGCAGGAGAGCCAGATCCTTCTGATGGACGAGCCCTTCGCGGCGCTGGACGCCATCACCCGGGACGTACTGCACGACGAGCTCACCCGGATCTGGGCGGAGACGGGTGTGTCGGTCCTGTTCGTCACACACAATGTGCGCGAGGCGGTCCGGCTCGCGCAGCGGGTCGTCCTGCTGTCCTCCCGCCCGGGCCGGATCGCGCGCGAGTGGACGGTCGACATCCCGCAGCCGCGCCGGATCGAGGACGCGCCCGTGGCCGAACTGTCCCTTGAGATCACCGATGTACTGCGTGGGGAGATCCGCCGTCATGGCCAGCACTGAGACGACACCGGTCCCGGACGCCGGGAGCGTGGAGGCGGGCCTGGACGCGCTGGAGACCACGGCCACCGGCCGGCCGACGCTCCGGCAGACGCTCGTCGGCAAGATCCTGCCGCCGATCGTCGCCGTCGCGGTGGTCCTGGTCGCCTGGACCCTGCTGTACCCGGTGGTCGACGACCCGGCCAAGCTCCCCTCGCCGGCGGCGGTGGGCCACGCGTTCCAGGACGCCTGGCTGCGCGGCGACCTGGTCGGCTACATCTGGACCAGCGTCTCGCGCGGCCTGCTGGGCTTCTTCTTCGCGCTGCTCATCGGCACCCCGCTGGGTCTGCTGGTGGCCCGGGTGAAGTTCGTGCGCGCGGCCATCGGCCCGATCCTGTCCGGACTGCAGTCGCTGCCCTCGGTGGCGTGGGTGCCCCCGGCCGTGATCTGGCTGGGACTGAACAACTCCATGATGTACGCGGTGATCCTGCTCGGAGCGGTCCCCTCCATCGCCAACGGCCTGGTGTCCGGAGTCGACCAGGTGCCGCCGCTCTTCCTGCGTGCGGGCCGCACGATGGGCGCGACGGGCGTCAAGGGCGTCTGGCACGTCACCCTTCCCGCGGCTCTGCCCGGCTATGTGGCGGGCCTGAAGCAGGGCTGGGCGTTCTCCTGGCGCTCGCTGATGGCCGCGGAGATCATCGCCCAGTTCCCCGATCTGGGCGTGGGTCTCGGCCAGTTGCTGGAGAACGCCCGCACCGCCAGCGACATGGCGATGGTGTTCGAGGCGATCCTGCTCATCCTGTTCGTCGGTATCGCGATCGACCTGCTGATCTTCAGCCCGCTGGAGCGGTGGGTGCTGCGCAGTCGCGGTCTGCTGGTGAAGAGCTGAGGTCTCGTGTCCACACAGCCCGTTCTCCTCGTCATCGCCCACGGCAGCCGTGATCCGCGGCATGCGGCGACCGTGCACGCCCTGGTGGAGCGGGTACGGTCGCTGCGGCCGGGGCTGCGGGTGGAGACCGGCTTCCTGGACTTCAGCGTGCCCTCGGTGCGCGGGCTGCTGGAGTCGCTGGCGGCCGAGGGGGTGCGGGACGTGGTCGCCCTGCCGCTGCTGCTGACCCGCGCCTTCCACGCCAAGTCGGACATCCCGGCCGTACTACGGGAGGCGCCGGCGCGGCTGCGGATCCGGCAGGCGGAGGTGCTCGGCCCGTCCCCGCTGCTGCTGTCGGCACTGGAACGGCGTCTGTCCGAGGCGGGACTCACGCCGGCCGACCGGTCCTCGACCGGGGTCGTGCTGGCCGCGGCCGGGTCGAGCGACCCGGCGGCGATCGCGGTGGTCCGCGGTGTCGCGCGGGAGTGGCGGCGCACCGGCTGGCGCGCCGTGCGGTGCGCGTTCGCCTCGGCGTCCCTGCCGCGCACCGAGGACGCGGTGCGCGCGCTGCGCGCCCTCGGCTGCGAGCGGGTCGCCGTCGCGCCCTATGTCCTGGCCCCCGGCTTCCTGCCGGACCGGATCGCGCGGGGCGCGGCCGAGGCGGACCTGCTGGCGGAGGTACTGGGGCCGGCCCCCGAGGTGGCGCGACTGCTGCTGCGCCGCTACGACGCCGCCCGTCGGCCGGCACTCGCCGCGCTCGGCGCCTGAGCAGGGCGCTGGCCTTCGGGCCGGCCCGGTGCGGTCACAGGCCGAGGGCGTGCGTGAGGTGCTGGGTGAAGGTGAGGCTGCCGGTGCCGGCGGCCGCCCTGATGGCGATGTTCTCCAGCGCGGAACGGATCCGGCCGCGGTTGGGCGGCAGTCCGTCCTCGGCGGACAGGCCGAGTTCGTGCTGGATGCTCTCGCCCTGGTCGACGAGTTCGGGGTACTCGGCGTGCAGCGTCGCGGTGAGCCGGTCGGCGACGTCCATGAGGGTTTCCAGGTCGGGTCCGTTGATGTCGCCGAAGCCGGCCGATCCGTTGACGTGTCCGAAGTTGTACGTGCTCATGTGGTGTCCTCGCATGTGTTCGTCAGGGGGCTACCGGTCCTGAGCAGCCGTCGGGGCCGGGGGCGCCGCGGCTTCGGTGCGGGCGGGCCCGGGCCGCTGACGTTACCGATCCCGGTGGTTCGCGCGCGGGGGGTCCGTACGCGTGCGGCGTCCGGGTGACGGCGGGGCGGGCGTTGATCGGCGCCCTGGTCTGGCCGGGTCGGCCCGTGCGGTGGTGACGGCGCCGAGTGGGCCGAAAATCGCCACCCATCCGGGTGACCGGTGTGCGTTGACCGGGCACCGGACGCCGCCGGGAACGGCGAGAGTTGCGGCTGCGTGAGGGTCATGGGCCGCCCGTCTCCTTCGTCCGTTCCGCTTCGGCCGTTGCGCGCGCTTCAGCCTAGGAAGAAGGTGCCGGACTTTTCGCGGAGTTCGACGAGCCGGGCCCGTCGACGGCGGGCACGTGGTAACGGCCCCGCGATCCGGCGCTCCCCTGTGGCGTCGGACCGCGGTGGCTCTTCGTTCTGCGCCGGTCCCGGCCCGCGCGTCACACCCGCGACGGCACCCGGGCCGACGGAGGGACGGTTATCGGCCACTTCGAGCCCGGCTCGGCTGGCGGCCCTGATCCGGCCGTCCGCGCCGAAGGGGAACGCAGGTGAACGCCGGCCGAAGGTGAAGGCCGACCGAAGGTGAGGGCCGGCCGGTCGGGGACCGGAGCGTCAGGCCTGGGGAGCGGTCAGTTCGACGAGCTTGAGCACGGTGTTCCAGTTCCGGCTGGTGGCGATCAGACCCTTGGTGATCCGCGGGCGGCCCAGCTGCTCGGCGAGCTTGGAGCGGCCGAGGCCGTCCGGGGCGTACAGGTAGAGGCAGCGGTCGCCGAGCCGGAACTCCTCGGGGAGACGGGCGGCTTGGTCGATCTCCGCGAACCGGTCGGGGGTGACGGGCGCGGAGAAGTAGGTGACGTGCAGTTGCCTGGCTTCGAGGTCGGCGGCCGGGAACGGACAGGCCTCGGCGACGGCGCTCAGATAGGCGTGGTCGCGCACGAGCACGTCGACCGCGAAGCCGAAGCGCTCCTCGATCGCCCGGCTCAGCCGCTCCGCCAGCGACTGTGTGTCACCGTCGTCGGTGGTGAAGACCGCCTGGCCGCTCTGCAGATGGGTGCGGACGCCGGTGTGGCCGAGCCCGGTCATGAGCGTGCGCAGTTCGGCCATGGGGAGCTTTCTGCCGCCGCCGACATTGATTCCGCGCAGCAGCGCCGCATAGGTGGTCATCCGGCCACCCTAGAACGGTCGCCGTGCCCCGTGGGGGCGGGCACGACGACCGCGGGACCGGCGCGTGCCGGTTGCGCGAAACTCTGGCCGATCACCCCGGTGCGGATCAACTCCTACACGCAGCTGTGACTTGTTCAACAAGGTTCCGTAATCACAAAGTGGATCTCTGTCGGCGGATCGGACACGCGGATGGGCGGCGAGGTGAGCGGCAGAGCGAGGATCACCGGACCGCGCCCCTGAGTGGTGTCCCGGAGAACCGGCGATAGATGTAAGGGGCCGCCGTCCTCCCCAGTGGTGAGCCGGGGCCGCCGCACCTCACCGGGCAGCACGACGAGACGCCCCCCTCCGGCCCCCTACCGTCGTAGCGGAGCAAGCGCAGGTGTGGCGGCAGGGGGCCGTCACCGCACACGAGGGGGATGCCCGCCATGGGGAAGACACAGGTGCGGGGACTGGCCGCCCGCGCCGGCGGCTGGAGCGCCCGGCACCGCTGGGCGGCCGTCGGTATATGGGTGTTGTTCGTCGTCCTGGCGATGGGACTCGGCTCGGCGGCGGGCCGGGTCGACGTGGACGAGGGCAATCAGCTCACGGGCGAGACCCACACCGCGGCACGGATCATCGACGACGCGGGGATCAAGGAGCCGGCCGGGGAGACCGTCCTGATCCAGTCCGAGGGCGGTGCCGTCACCGCCACGAGCGGCGCGTTCCGGGCCGCCGTCGCCGATGTCGTCAAGGCCGTCGACGGCACCGGCGAGGTCACGGCGGTGACCTCACCGTACGACACGCACACCGTCTCCCGGGACGGCCGCAGCGCGCTGGTGCGGTTCGACCTGCGCGGTGACGCGAAGACGGCCGCCGACCGGATCGAGCCGGTGCTGAAGGCCGTCGCCGGGGTGCAGCAGCGGCACGAGGGCCTGCGGATCGAGGAGATCGGCGGCGCCAGCATGCAGAAGCAGTACCAGGACGCCTTCGGGGACGACTTCCAGCAGGCCGAGTACTCGGCCGTGCCGGTGGCCCTCGGCATCCTGCTGATCGCCTTCGGGGCGCTGGTGGCCGCGCTGCTCCCGGTGGCCCTCGCGATCACCGCGATCATGGCGACGATGGGCCTGATGGGCCTGGTGAGCCATCTGCAGCCGATGAGCGACACCGCCAACTCCGTGATGCTGCTGGTCGGTCTGGCCGTGGGCGTCGACTACTGCCTGTTCTATCTGCGCCGCGAGCGGGAGGAACGGGCCGCCGGGCGGGACGCGGACACCGCGCTGCGAATCGCCGCCGCCACCAGTGGCCGGGCGATCGTCGTCTCCGGCGTCACCGTGTGCGTGGCGATGGCGGGCATGCTGTTCACCGGCCTCGCCGAGTTCGAGGCGATGGGCCTGGCCTCGCTGATGGTGGTGGCGGTCGCCATGGTCGGATCGGTGACGGTCCTGCCCGCGCTGCTGTCGCTGCTCGGCGAGCGGGTCGAGAAGGGGCGCCTTCCGTTCCTCGGGCGCCGGCGCCGGCAGCGCGGCGCGCAGGACGGCAGCCGGTTCTGGTCGGCCGTCCTGCGGGTCGTGCTGGCCAGGCCGCTGGTGTCGGTCGTCGTCGCGGCCGGCGCGCTGCTGGCGATCGCCGCGCCCGCGGTGGGCATGAAGACCCAGCAGCTCACGCTGGACCAGGAGTTCGGCGACTCGCTCCCCATGGTGCAGACCTACAACCGGGTCAACGACGCCTTCCCGGGCGGCAGCGAACCCGCCCAGGTCGTCGTCCAGGCCAAGGACATCAACGCCCCCGAGGTCCGCCGGGCGCTGGCGGACTTCAAGAAGGAGGCGATCGCCTCGGGCGCCTCGCGCGGCCCGATAGACATCAAGCTGCACGACGAGCGCAACGTGGCCCTGGTGTCGGTACCGCTGGTCGGCGGCTCGGACATGGACAGGGCGACCCGGAGTCTGGAGAAGCTGCGCGACGAGGTGCGCCCGGCGACGCTCGGCAAGGTCGACGGCGTGCGGGCACCGGTGACCGGACAGGTCGCGGGCAACCACGACTTCAACGACCAGTTGATGGGCTCGGTCGTCCCGGTCTTCGCGTTCGTGGTCGTCTTCGCCTTCCTGCTGATGCTGCTGTCGTTCCGCTCGCTGACCATCGCGATCACGTCGATCGTGCTGAACCTGCTGTCGGTGGCCGCCGCCTACGGTGTGCTCGTCGCCGTCTTCCAGCACGGCTGGGGTGCCTCGCTGGTGGGCGCGGAGGGCGTCGGCGCGATCGTGACCTGGCTGCCGCTGTTCCTCTTCGTGATCCTGTTCGGGCTGTCCATGGACTACCACGTGTTCGTGGTCTCCCGGATCCGCGAGGCACGGCTGCGCGGCCGGGACACCAGGGACGCGATCCGGCACGGGGTGGTCACCACGGCGGGGGTCGTCACCAGCGCCGCGGTCATCATGGTCGCCGTGTTCGCGATCTTCGGCACCCTGTCCATGCAGTCCATGAAGCAGATGGGTGTGGGTCTGGCGGCGGCCGTCCTCATCGACGCGACCGTGATCCGCGGGGTACTGCTGCCGGCGGTGATGGCGCTGCTCGGTGAGCGCAACTGGTATCTGCCCAGGTGGCTGCACCGACTGCCGGATCTCACCCACGACGAGGCGCCCGAGACGATCGCGCGGCCGGTGCCCGAGGAGGGCGAGCGGGTTCCGGTCTGACGCCTCCCGGCCGGGGCGGGGTCCGTCGATTCCACGGGGGGATCGACGGGCCCCGCCCCGTCCCCGGCGGTTTCGACACCCGGCCGGTACCGGGCGGTTCGGCATCGCGGGCCGTCGGAGACGGTCCGCTATCGGTGGCGGTCCGCGGGCAGCTCGGCCTCGATGAGGTCCGCCGCGCGCAGGGTGCCGCCCTCCTGGGCCATGTCCGCCTGGATCGCCTTCAGTCGACGGGCGACCTCGGGGTCGTCCACCAGGGCGAGGGCGGCCTCGCGCAGGCGGTCGGCGGTGGCCTCCTCGGTGGCCAGCCGCCGGGCGACGCCGAGCGCCAGGAGCATGTCGGCGTTGCCGAACTGGTCGGCGGCCTGCGGTACGGCGATCATCGGGGTGGCCGTGGCCAGACCCTCCTGGCTGCCGCCGGCGCCCGCGTGCGTGACGAACAGGTCGGCCTGTCGCAGGATCGCCAACTGCGGCACCCAGGAGTGCAGTTCGGCGTTGTCCGGCAGGTCCCCCAGCTCGGCCGGGTCCACCTGCCTGCCGATCTGCAGGACCAGGTGCCAGCCGGGCAGGTCCCCGAAGGCACGCAGGCACTGCCGGTAGAAGCCGGGCTGCTTGGTGAAGGTCGAGCCGAGGGACACCAGGGCGACCTTCTCGGCACCGGCGGGCCGCTGCCAGTCGCCCTGCTCGCTCCGGTCGCCCTGGCAGGCGCCGACGAAGGAGTGGACCCGCTCGTCGACCCGGTCGGCGTGCGGCTGGAGGGCCTTGGGGATGAGCACCAACGAGCGTGCGGGACGGCCGACGAAGGAGTCGGGGTGTTCGGTGATCCCGTTCTCCGCCAGCCAGGCCGCGAACCGGGCGTAGTAGGCCCGCCCGCGCTCGGTCTTCCTCGGCTCGGCCCACATCGGCTCGGCGACCTCCTCCTCGTAGCCCTCCCAGGCGACGAGGCACGGGGACAGGGAGATCGCCGGGACGCCCCAGCGGTGGGCGAGGACGCGGGCCGGATAGGACGCGATGTCGTGCAGGACCAGGTCGGGCCGATCGCCCTCGTACGCCTCGATCAGTTGCGGGAGCGCCTGGATCGCGTCCGCCAGGAACGGTTCGACATGGTCGAGCAGGGTCGAACCCCAGGCCTCGGGATCGGCGTCGGGGCCGGGCAGCGTCGAGGTGTAGGGCACCGGGCGGGCGCCGGTGGCGGCCACCTTGTCGGCGAACGCGGGCGGGACGGCGTAGGTGACCCGGTGCCCGCGGGCCACCAGCTCCCGGATCACCTCCAGGCTGGGGTTCACATGGCCGTGGGCGGCGATGGAGAACATGGCGATGTGGGCGGGGGTGGCGGGGGGCGTGGCGAGTGCGCTTCGCGCGGGCGTGGTCCGGGGCGAGGTCGTGGTCATGGGAAGGACCCTACGCAAGACGAGACGTCTCGTCTACCTCGTTTTCCGTGCCGGGCCACGCACCTGCCGGACGGTTCGCCGGCTCAGCGTTGATAGCGGGCCAGGACCAGGTTGCCGTCCCTCTGCAGACGGTGGCGCAGCTCGGTGAGGGAGATCGCGCCGCTGTAGTACTCCTGGTAGGCGGGGGTGGCGACCTTGTCCTTCCACTCGGGGTAGCCGCGGACGGACTGCGCGGGCGCCGTGCGGAGCCGGGCGGCGAGGGCGGTGCCGGTCGCCCACCCGTACTTCGCGGTGTGCAGGGCGGGATCGGCGAGCGCCCGGGTGCCGGTGGGGAGCATCCAGTCGCCGAGCGCGAGGCGGACCATGTTCCGGGGCCGCAGCAGGAAGTCGATGAAGGCGGCCGCCTCCTTCTTGTGCGGGCAGTCGGCGGAGACGGACAGGGTCTGCGGGGACACGCCCTGGGTGAGCCCGTCGGAGCCGGCCGGGGCGGGCAGTACCTCCCAGCTGAATCCCTTCGGAGCCTGCCGCACGATCTGCTGGCGGTAGGAGAAGCCCAGCGGGACCATCGCGTACCGGCCGCCGAAGAGGCCGGGCAGTGTGTCGGAGCCGCCGCTGCCGAGCGTCGAGGCGGGGGCGCTGTGGTCGACGGCGACCTGTTCGTGGACGGTGCGCGGCACGACCTCGTCGCCGGTCGTGAAGCGCACGGCGACCTTGCCGTCCGCACCCCGGTGGAAGAGCCGGCCACCCGCCGACAGCGACAGGTTGAGCGTGGCGGAGACGGGCTCCTTGAGCGGCCAGGCCACCCCGTATGTCCCGGGCCCGCTCAGCTCCTTGGCGACCTGCCGGAACTCCGCCCAGCTCCAGGGGTGTTCCGGTGTCGGGATGCGGACCCTCGCGGCGCGCAGCCGGGCGGCGTCGGCGATCAGCACCCGGGGCTCCTGGAGGAACGGAACGCCGTAGACGCCGTGTCCGAAGGTCGTCGCCTGCCAGCCGCGCCTCGGGATGTCGGACCGGAGCCGGGCGGGCAGCAGGCCGGTCAGGTCGGCGAGGTAGCCACCGTAGGCGAAGTCGGCGAGGTCGTCGGAGGCGTCGTGGATGACGTCCGGCGCCTGACCGCCCTCGAAGGAGGTGAGCAACTGGTCGTGCACGCTGTCCCAACTGCCCTGGACGTACTCGACCCTGACGCCCGGGTGGGTCGCGTTCCACTGCCTCACCAGGTCCTTGTTGGCGGCGACGGACTCCGGCTGCCAGGCCAGGGACTGGAAGCGCAGGGTGATCGGGCCGCCGGCGTGCCTTGGTGAGGAGCAGCCGGCGACGAGCAGCAGGAGCGCCAGAAGCACCTTGGCGGGGGTCCTCATCAGCTCTTCACCGCCCCGGTGAGCAGGCCGCCGGCGATCCGCCGCTGGACGAGGGCGAAGACGGCCACGGAGGGCAGGGTGGCGAGGAAGGCGGCCGCGGCCAGCGGGCCGAGGTCGGCCACGCCCTCGGCGCCGATGAAGTGGGTGAGGACGACCGGGAGGGTCTGTCTGCCGGGGCTCTTGAGCAGCACCAGCGCGAAGAAGAACTCGTTCCACGCGGTGACGAACGCGAACAGCGCGGTCGCCGCGATGCCCGGCGCCAGCAGCGGTGCCGTCACCGACACCAGGGTGCGCAGCCGTCCGGCGCCGTCGACGGCCGCCGCCTCCTCCAGTTCGACGGGCACCGCCCGGACGTGGCCGACGAGCATCCACAGCGCGAACGGCATCGCCCACACCACGTACACCAGCACCAGCCCGGTCAGGGAGTCGATCAGGCGCAGGTTCTTCAGCACCAGGAACAGCGGGATGATCAGCAGCACGAAGGGGAACGCCTGACTGACCACCACCCAGCCCGTGGCGGCCCGGGCCAGGCGGGTGCGCCGCCGGGCCATGACGTAGGCCATCGGGGTCGCGACGAGTACGGCGACGGCGGCGGTGCAGAGCGCCACCAGCAGGGAGTTGAGGGCGGCGTGCGCCAGCGGTTGTTCGGTGAAGGCCTGCCGGACGTTGGCCAGGGTGGGGTGGCGCGGGATCCAGGTCGGGTGCAGACTGCCCAGCTCGCGCGGGGACTTGAGCGCGGTGGACAGCAGCCACAGCAGGGGGAAGGCCAGGAACAGCAGATAGCCGAGCAGGGCGGCGTACTGACCGGCGCGGGCGGTGCGGCGGAACCTCACGCGTCGTCACCGCCTCGCAGCCGGCCTGCCAGGAACACGGCGAGCAGGACCGCGACGACCGCGACCAGCACGCAGCCCATGGCCGCCGCGTAGCCGAACTGGCCGTAGCGGAAGGCCTCCTCGTAGGCGAAGAGCATGGGCAACCGGGTCTTTCCGCCGGGTCCGCCGCTGGTGAGGACGTAGACCAGGGCGAAGGAGTTGAGGTTCCAGATCAGATTGAGCGCGGTGATCGCGAGGGCCACCGGTCGGAGTGCGGGCCAGGTGACCGCGCGGAAGCGGCGCCAGGCGCCCGCGCCGTCCACGGCGGCGGCCTCGTGGAGTTCCCGCGGCACGTTCTGCAGTCCGGCGAGCAGGGCGACCGTGGTCTGCGGCAGGCCCGCCCAGACGCCTACGACGATGACGGCGGGCAGCGCGGTGGCCAGTCCGCTCAGCCAGTCCCGGCCGCTGCCGATGCCGAGGTCGCGCAGGGTCTCGTTGAGCACGCCGGCGTCCGGGTTGTAGACGAGCCGCCACATGATGCCGACGACGACCTCGGGCATCGCCCAGGGCACGATCGCCAGGGCGCGGGCCACCGTGCGCAGGCGCAGGTCCCGGTCGAGCAGGAGGGCCAGGCCGAGGGCGAGCAGGAACTGGGGCACGGTGACTCCGGCCGCCCAGACGAGCCCGATCCGGAACGACTCCCAGAAGAGGGTGTCGTGCAGCAGGTCCCGGAAGTTGAGGGCACCGATCCACCGGGTGGCGGCCGTGCGGCCGGACTGGGCGTCGGTGAAGGCGAGCAGGACGCCGTAGAGCAGGGGGCCGACACTGAGCACGAGGATCGGGACGAGGGCGGGCAACACCAGGAACCAGGCGCCGTGATCGCCGCTCCGGCGACGGGCGGGCCGCCGCGTTTCGGCCACTGCTGTCACGGAATCAGCCCCTTTGCCGGCACCGGTTGGCGTGTTCATGGTTGTAAAGGCCCGAGACCTCGTCAAGGGACCGCGCACACGGGCCGACCTGTGCGAATGCGAGACTGACCGGGGAACGACCCGGACCCGGACCCGCGGACCCCGGGAGCGGACCACCCCGGGGCCGGCACGGGAAGACGGCGTCGCGAGGACCGCCCGCGAGGACGCGCGGGAGGTCGGCGCGCGGGAAGACGGCACGGAGGCATGACGATGGACGAGGCACGGGCGCGGGACGTACTGGCGGGCGCGGGGGTGCTGCCGGCGGGCGCGGCCGGGCAGGCGCGGCTGCTCGCCCTCGGCGAGAACGCGGTGTTCGCCGCCGGTGACCTGGTGGTGAAGGTGGGCCGCGACGCCGAGCTGCTGGAGCGGGCCCGGCGCGAACTGGACATCGCCGGCTGGCTCGCCGAGGAGGGCGTGCCGGCGGTGCGGGCGGCTCAGCCGCGGCCCCGGCTGGTGGAGGGGCATCCGGTGACCGTGTGGCATCGGCTGCCCGAGCCGGTGCGGCCGGCCGAGCCGCGGGATCTGGCGCGGTTGCTGCGGATCGTGCACGCACTGCCCACTCCTCCCTTCGTGTTGCCGCCGCGCGCCTTGCTGGGCGGTGTGGAGCGCTGGCTGCGGCTCGCGGGCGAGGCGATCGACCCGGCGGACGCCGCCTTCCTGCGTGAGCGCCGGGACGGTTTCGCGGCGGCCGCGGCGGCGCTGACGCCACGTCTGGCGCCTGGACCGATCCACGGTGACGCGCTGCCCCGCAATGTGCACATCGGGCCGGACGGGCCGGTCCTGGTCGACCTGGAGACCTTCTCCACCGATCTGCGCGAGCACGATCTGGTGGTCATGGCGCTCTCCCGCGACCGGTACGGTCTGCCCACCGAGGCGTACGAGGCGTTCACCGAGGCCTACGGGTGGGACGTGCGGGAGTGGGAGGGCTGTTCGGTGCTGCGGGGCGCCCGGGAGACGGCCAGCTGCGCCTGGGTGGCCCAGCACGCGCCGTCCAACCCCATGGCGCTGGCGGAGTTCCGGCGGCGGGTGGCGTCGTTGCGGGCCGGGGACGAGACGGTGCGCTGGTATCCGTTCTGAGCCGCCACGCGTCCGGGCAGGCCCCCTGGGGTCGGTACCCGCATCGGCCGGTACCCGTCCGACCCGGTACCGCCCGGACCGTCTACCCGCTCTCTCAGACCCGCTCGTCCGCCGGCTCGCGCAGGGGCCACACGCCGTCCACCACCGCGTCCGCGTCGCCCTTGCGGCGCAGGAACGCCTGAAAGTCCGCCGCCCAGGCCGCGTACCACTCGATCTGCCGCTGGTGCAGTTCGGCGGCGCCCAGGGACGCGATCTTCGGGTGGCGGTCGGCTATCGCGTGGGCCAGGCGGGCCGCGGCGAGGGCGTCCGCCGAGGCGTTGTGCGCCGCGTCGAGCGCTATGCCGTACTCGGTGCAGACGGCTTCCAGGTTCCGCTTGCCGCGGCGGTAGCGGTCGACCCAGCGGTCGATGGTGTAGGGGTCGATGACCGGGGCGGGCAGCGCGCCGCCCAGCCGGTCCGCGAGCGACGGCAGGTCGTGGCGGCGCAGTTCGGCGGAGAGCAGGGTGAGGTCGAAGGCCGCGTTGTAGGCGACGACCGGGACACCGGCCTGCCAGTAGGAGACCAGTACGCCCGCGATGGCGTCGGCGACCTGGTCGGCCGGACGGCCCTGCGCCGCCGCTCGCGCGGTGGTGATGCCGTGCACGGCGACCGCGTCGGCCGGGATCTCCACGCCCGGGTCGGCCAGCCACTCCCGGCGTCCGGCGGGCTCACCGGCCCGGACCTCGATCACCGCGCCGGTCACGATGCGTGCCTCGCGCGGATCGGTCCCGGTCGTCTCCAGGTCGAAGCCGATCAGCAGCTCCCGGTGCCAGCCCATGGGCGGCCCCCCTTCTCGTGGTGCTTTCCCCCAGTGGTTCTCACCCTCGCACGCGGCACTGACAATCCGGGGACCGCGTTCCGCTCGCCCCCGCGTGCGGGACCGGCCGTCCGGCCGGTCCGGCTCGCTCGGCAAGGGGTCAGGACACCGGGCGCGAGTCCGCCCAGGCGAGCTCGAACTCCTCGCGGTATGTCGGGAAAAGGCCGGCATTGACCGCATCGTCCGACTTGATCAGTCGACCACCGTTGCGCAGCACGAGGACCGGCGACTCCATCCCCCGGGCCCCGCGCAGATAGGACTGCACCACGGCGATGCCGTCGGCACCGTCGCCGTCGACGAGGTAGGCGGTGAAGCGCGGTGTCTCGTCGTACACCTGGATCTCGAAGGCGCCCGGGTCGCGCAGCCGGGAGCGCACCCGGCGCATGTGCAGGATGTTCATCTCGACCGACCGGCTCAGTTCGCCCCGCTTCATCCCGAGTTCGCGCTCGCGCCGCTTGACCGAGCTGGAGGCCGGGTTGAGGAAGAGCAGCCGCACCCGGCAGCCGGACTCGGCCAGCCGGAGCAGCCGGCGGCCGGAGAAGTTCTGCACCAGCAGGTTGAGGCCGATACCGATGGCGTCGAGGCGGCGGGCTCCGTCGAAGATGTCCTCGGCCGGGAACTGGCGCATCAGCCGCACCCGGTCGGGGTGGACGGCGACGACGTCGGCGTAGCGGTCGCCGACCAGGTCCTCGACGGCGTCCACGGGCAGCCGGCGCGCGGAGGGCACGTCACCGCCCGCGCCGAGCATGTCCAGCAGCCGGGCCGAGGCCCGCTCGGCCTGGCCCAGCACCGCCTGCGACAGGGCCCGGTTGCGGGAGACGACGTTGCGCGTCACTTCCAGCTCGTCCAGGGCGAGTTCGAGGTCGCGGCGCTCGTCGAAGTACGGCTCGAAGCACGGCCAGTGCTGCACCACCAGCTCGCGCAGCTGGGGCAGCGTGAGGAAGCTGAGCACGTTGTCGTCGGCCGGGTCGAGCAGATAGCCCTTGCGACGGCTGACTTCGCGGACGGCGACCGCGCGCTGCACCCACTCCTGTCCGGCCGGCCCCGCCGCGGCGACCACCCAGTCGTCGCCGTGGACGGGTTCGTAGACGGGCCGCAGCACGGCGGCCACGACGGCGCGCAGCCGCTGTTCGACGAGGTTCAGCCAAATATAGGCCCGGCCCGCCCGCTGGGCGCGGGTGCGCACCTCGCGCCAGGCGTCGGCGTCCCAGTCCAGCTCCGGCCCGATGGTCCCCGCGTCCATCGGCCGGGCCAGGGACACCGCGCCGGGCGGGACGTCTGTGGAGTTTCCCTCGTGACCCTCGTCACCAGGGGGCAGCTCCAGCCCTCCCGAGCCCACCCGTGCACCGCCTTCCGCCCCCCGGGCCTTTCCCGTCTCAACGATCAAGGAAGGGTACTCCGCGAGCGGTCGGCGGTGCAGCCGGATGGACAGGTCGGATTTCTCAACTACGCGGCTCGTAGTGCCCGTTCTGCCATGCCAGATCGGCCGGGGTGAGCGGATTCATAGCCGTGACGTCCCGCGGGGCTATGGAGAAGCCCTGCCAGTGGATCGGCATGGGCTGCTGGTCCTCGTCCCGGGCGATGTGGTGGAAGCCCACGTTCATCCAGACCACCGGGTGCGTGAGCGTCTGGCCGTTGACCCACTTGTCGACCGACTTGCCGGCCCCGGCCGGACAGTTGCCCGGATTGTTGCTGGCGAACTTCTCGCACGGGTTGTATTCGGTGAAGTACATGTCGTGCTTCGTGAAGCTGCGGCCGGGGTACTTGGTGGTGGCGCCGGGGACGATCTCGTACGAACGGGCGTGCCCGTCCTTGTTCTTGCCGGTCGCGCTGACCACCCGCCACCAGCGGTAGGTCTTGTAGTCGCCGGCGAGTTCCCTGGTGACCTTGGTGCGGGTGGTCCTGGTGGTGGGGGCCTGCTGCGGCCCGGCCGGCGCCTTGACCGTCGAGTCGTACTGTTCGATCTTCGTCTTCGAGGAGCCGTCGAGGCCGAAGTCCAGGCGCCAGAAGACGTTGTGGCTGTGGCTGGTGGCGTAGGCGTCGGCGCCCTTTCCGATGGGCCAGCCGCGGCCGTCGCGGGCGTCGTAGTCGTAGGGGGAGAGACTGCCGGTGGCGCCGACGTTCATGTTGACGGTGCCGTCGTCCTGGAACCGCCATTCGGTCATGTACTCGTACCAGCCGACCTTGTTGACGGTGTAGACGAGCAGGTCCTTGCCCTGCGCCTGGTAGACCTTGTTCGTGGCGTCCTGCTGCATGCGGTAGGCGTGGCCGCGCGAACGGGTGGTGGTGCACAGGCCCTTGACGTTCGGGTGCCGCGGGTCGCCCTGGGGGACCTTGACGGTCTTGATGGTGCCGCCGGGGCACTCGCCCGGCGCCAGGTCGACCAGGCCCTGGGCGAAGCCGAAGCCGGTCAGGTCGTCGTACTCGACGCTGCCGTTGTCGTAGGGCACGTCGATCTGGGCCAGGCGGGCGCTGTTGAGCACCTTGATGGGCCTGCTCTCGCCCTTGGGCTGGTAGGAGACGTGCTCCAGGGTGAGCCCGGCCTTGCTGTCGTAGCGCCAGCACATCCGCCAGGTGGTGCCGGTGGAGAGTTTCTGCTCGATCCGGTAGGCGGCGCTGCAGTCGGCGGCCGCGGCGGATGCCACGGGCGCCGTGGCGGGCCTGGCGACGGCCGGTCCGGCGCCGGCCGTCGCGCCGGCGGCCAGCGCGGCCAGGGTGAGACCGGTGGCCACCCGCCCGCGGGCACCGCTGATACGGGTACGGGTACGGGTGATTCTGTTTTCGCGCATGAGGAAGTGGCTCCCTTGCAGAACGCGCACGTCGGAAAGGGTGAAGGGGCGGACGGGGCTCAGTGGCCGTCGAGTTCGGCGACCTTGCGGGCGCTCAGGTCGACGATCAGCCACCGGGCGTCGATCCAGGGGCCGTTCTTCACCTTGGGAAACAGCCGCGCGCAACGGTGCTCGCCGCACGCGTCGAGCGCGGCGGGCCTGCCGCCCGGGGTGGCGCGGTAGACGGCACTGCTGAGCAGGAGCTGGTCCGGGGAGGTCAGGTCGTGGCCGGTGGCGTCCTTGTAGTCCGCCTTGAGGCCCGCGCCCAGCGGGTCGGCCAGCAGGATCCGCGCCGCCTCGGCGTTCTCCTCACGGCTCAGCGGCGGCTGCACGCCGTGCTGGCTACCGGACCGTTCGACCTTGCCGGTCGCCAGGTCGACCGTCTTGGTGATGAGCCGGTCCGTCTTGTAGTCGTAGAAGGTGACGTCCGCCCGGCGGGGCGCCTTCGGGTCGTCCAGCTCGTTCGCCTCGGGGTCGGCGAGGTCGGTGCCGAGCCGCTGGAGACCGTGCCGGCCGTCCACGGTCTCGCCCGCGGCCGCCGACGGCCCGGTGAGAGCGATCTTCTCCACGCGGCGGATCTCGTCGTCCGTCAGCGGATCGCGCCCCGTGCCCTTCGCGCCCTCGGCCGGCGCCTGCTCGACGACGCCCGGCGGGGCCGCGCCCGGCCCATGTCCCGCCCAGGCGGCGGCCTGTGCCGCGCCGCCCCGGCTGCCTCCCGTTTCGTCCGCTCCTGCCGTGCCGGGCAGGGTGATCGCGACCATGGCGGCGGTCCCCGCCACCGCCAGGGCCGCACCGGCCACCACCTTGCCCAGGTGGCGGTGCACTATCTCGCGCACATCTTCCCCCTACTCCCCCACACATCCCCGGGAGTACGTGATTGCCCCACTGGTTCGGCGCACGGCGGGTACAAGAGCCGCCGTACACACTGGTCGCTGGGTAAGAGGGACGTAAGTCACGGAAGGTTCCCCCACTTTCGGGGGGGACTCGGCAGTCAACGCGGCCCCTGGGGGGCGGCGCACCTGGGAGAGTCGTGCCCATGCAGGTCTGGCCTGGAGAGGCGTATCCGCTCGGCGCCACGTACGACGGCGCCGGAACCAACTTCGCGGTCTTCACGGAGGCCGCGGACCGAGTAGAGCTGTGTCTGCTGCACGACGACGGCTCGGAGACGGCGGTGGAACTGCGCGAGAGCGACGCGTTCGTGCGGCACGCGTACCTGCCGGGCGTGATGCCCGGACAGCGGTACGGATTCCGCATGCACGGCCCGTACGACCCCGGGCGCGGGCTGCGCTGCAACTCGGCGAAGCTGCTGCTCGACCCGTACGCCAAGGCGGTCAGCGGCTCGGTCCGCTGGGGCGAGGAGGTGTACGGCTACCACTTCGGCGCGCCGGAGCGGCGCAACGACCTCGACTCGGCGCCGCACACCATGACCTCCGTGGTGATCAATCCGTACTTCGACTGGGGCGACGACCGGCCCCCGCGCACCGGGTACCACCACACGGTGATCTACGAGGCCCATGTCAAGGGCCTGACCATGCGGCACCCGGGCCTCCCGGAGGAGCTGCGCGGCACGTACGCGGCGCTCGCCCACCCGGCGATCATCGAACACCTGACGGAGCTGGGGGTGACGGCCCTGGAATTGATGCCGGTCCATCAGTTCGTCAACGACCACCGGCTGGTCGACATGGGCCTGAACAACTACTGGGGCTACAACACCATCGGCTTCTTCGCCCCGCACAACGCGTACGCCTCCTGGGGCGACCGCGGCCAGCAGGTCCTGGAGTTCAAGTCGGCGGTCCGGGCGCTGCACGAGGCCGGGATCGAGGTCATCCTCGACGTCGTCTACAACCACACCGCCGAGGGCAACCACCTGGGCCCGACGCTGTCCTTCAAGGGGCTCGACAACGCCTCGTACTACCGGCTGACCGACGACCCGCGCTACTACATGGACACCACGGGCACCGGCAACTCGCTGCTCATGCGGTCCCCGCACGTGCTCCAGCTGATCATGGACTCGCTGCGGTACTGGGTCACCGAGATGCACGTCGACGGTTTCCGCTTCGACCTCGCGGCCACGCTGGCCCGGCAGTTCCACGAGGTGGACCGGCTGTCGTCGTTCTTCGACCTGGTGCAGCAGGACCCGGTGGTCTCCCAGGTGAAGCTGATCGCCGAACCGTGGGACGTCGGCGAGGGCGGCTACCAGGTGGGCAACTTCCCGCCGCTGTGGACCGAGTGGAACGGCAAGTACCGGGACACCGTCCGGGATCTGTGGCGGGGCGAGCCGCGGGCACTGGCCGAGTTCGCCTCCCGGCTGACCGGCTCCTCCGACCTCTACCAGGACGACGGCCGCCGCCCGCTCGCCTCCATCAACTTCGTCACCTGTCACGACGGGTTCACCCTGCACGACCTCGTGTCCTACAACGACAAGCACAACACGGCCAACGGCGAGGACAACCGGGACGGCGAGAGCCACAACCGGTCCTGGAACTGCGGGGAGGAGGGCGACAGCGACGATCCGGACGTGCTGCGGCTGCGCGCCCGCCAGATGCGGAACTTCATCGCCACGCTGATGCTGTCCCAGGGCGTGCCGATGATCAGCCACGGTGACGAGTTCGCGCGCACCCAGCGCGGCAACAACAACGCCTACTGCCAGGACAACGAGATCTCCTGGGTGCGGTGGCCCGAGGAGGACGACCAGGGTCTGCTGGAGTTCACGCGCGCGATGGTCTGGCTGCGCCGGGACCACCCGGTCTTCCGGCGGCGCCGCTTCTTCCACGGCCGCCAGGTGGAGGGAACGCACGACGAGCTGTCCGACATCGCCTGGTTCACCCCCGAGGGCGGTGAGATGGCGCAGCGGGACTGGGACTCGGCGCCGGCGTCCGCGCTGACGGTCTTCCTCAACGGCAACGCCATCTCCGAGCCGGGCCCGCGCGGGGAGCGGATCACCGACGACTCCTTCCTGCTGATGTTCAACGCCTCCCCCGAGCCGCTGGACTTCCAGGTGCCGGTCGACCACGGAGAGCAGTGGCAGGTCGTGGTCGACACGTCCCGCGCGGACGGCGTCCCACCGGGAACCGGCCCGAAGGTCGCGGCGGGCGACCACCTGACCCTGCCGGACCGCAGTCTCACCGTGCTGCAGCGGCCGGCGTAGAGGATGCGGGGTACGGCACCGGACCCTGCCCGGTGCCGTACCCCGCCGGGCAGGGGCGGCGGGAGCCGGTCGGACGGGCGGGTGTCCGTGCCGGCGCGCCGGTCGGGCACGCGCGCGGGTCGTCCACACCGCCATGGGGGTGATGAGCGCCGTGGCGGGGCACGCCATGGCCGTCGGCAGCCGCCCGAGGAACGACACGCCCGGCAGCGGCGGACCGGTCAGGGCGCTCACCTGGCGGTACGTGTCCCGGGTACGGCCCCGGCCCCGTCCACCGGCGGCGCCGGCCCCCGCCGTACCCGCCCCCGCCCTGCCCGTCGCGTCCGTCCCCGCGCTTCCCGTCGTCCGAAACCATGCACGCGTGCGGGGGTCCGTGCGGGCGTTGATGACACGAAAGACGGCAGGCTGGGTACGTAGGTTCCCATGACTTCTGCGCGACCCGGACCACGGGTGCCCACGGCCACCTACCGGCTGCAGCTCCAGCCCGCGTTTCCCTTCGCGGCCGCCGAGTCGGCCGTACCGTACCTGGCGTCGCTCGGCGTCTCACACCTGCACCTCTCCCCCGTGCTGGAGGCCGTCCCCGGCTCCACGCACGGGTACGACGTCGTGGACCCCGCGCGCGTGCGCGAGGAACTCGGCGGTGAGGAGGGGCTGCGCGCGCTGGCGCGGACCGCGCGGGAGCACGGCCTCGGCCTGGTGGTGGACATCGTGCCGAACCACATGGCCATGGCTCCCCGGCACAATCACGCCCTGTGGGAGGTGTTGCGCGAGGGGCCCGAGTCGCCGTACGCGCGCTGGTTCGACATCGACTGGGCGGCGCAGGACGGCCGGGTGCTGCTGCCGGTGCTGGGCGGCCCGCTCCGCTCCCAGCGCGACCACCTCGTGGTCGACGGCGACGTCCTGCGCTACCACGACCACGTCTTCCCGCTGCGGGCCGGCACCGCGGGGCTGCCCCTGCCGGAGCTGCTCGACGCCCAGTGGTATCGCCCGGTGTGGTGGCGGCTGGCGCGCACCGAGCTGAACTACCGGCGGTTCTTCAGCATCTCCGAGCTGATCGGCGTGCGGGTGGAGGACCCGGAGGTCTTCGACGCCACCCACGCCAAGATCCTCCAGCTGCTCGACGAGGGCGTGGTCGACGGGCTGCGGATCGACCACCCCGACGGGCTCGCCGACCCCGACGGCTATCTCGCCCGGCTGCACGAGGCCACCGGCGGTCGCTGGACGGTGGTGGAGAAGATCCTCGCCGACGGCGAACACCTGCCGGAGACCTGGCCGGTCGCCGGGACCACGGGCTATGACGCCCTGCGGCACGTCGACGGGTTGTTCACGGACCGCACCGGGGCATACGAGCTGCTCGGCCGCTACCGGGCGTTCGCGGCGCCGCAGACCGACCGCGGCGGCAACTGGGAGGCCACGGTCCGCCGGGCCGCCTACAAGGTGCTCACACACGAGCTGGCCACCGAGACCGACCGGCTCACCCGGGTGGCCGTACGGCTGTGCGCCGCCTCACCGGATCTCGCGCTGCGCGACCGGGCGCCCTGGGCGCTGCGCACGGCCCTGGAGGAGCTGCTGGTGCGGATGCGGGTCTACCGGCCGTACGCGGCCGGTGACGCCTCCGCCGTCGTCACCGAGGAGGCCGCGCAGGAGGCCCGGCTGGCCTTCGTCGTCGCCGAGGAGGCGGAGGCGGTCGGGATCGTACGCCGACTGCTGGTCGAACCGCCCGGCGGCCCGTCGGCGCCGGACCACGCCGACCGGGTGGAGTTCCGCGCCCGGTTCGCGCAGACCGCGTCGGCACTGCGCGCCAAGTCCGTGGAGGACACGGCGTTCTACCGGTACGTGCCGCTGCTGTCGACGACCGAGGTGGGCGGAGACCCGGGCAGTCCCGGTGTGTCGCCGGACGACTTCCACGCGTACTGCGCGCGCGTGCAGCGCGACTGGCCCGGCACCGGCACGGTCGTCACCACGCACGACACCAAGCGCAGCGCCGACGTTCGGGCCGCGCTGGCCGTACTCACCGAGTGCCCGGAGCGCTGGGCGCGGTTGCTCGCCGAGGTGACCCGGTCCGAGGGGGGCGTACCGGACGGGCAGCTGGCCTGGGCGGCCTGGCAGACGGTGTTCGGGCTGGGGCCGGCCGAGGAGGAGCGGGTGCGGGCGGCGCTGCTCAAGCACGTGCGCGAGGCGGGCATGTACACCAGCTGGACGGAGCAGGAGGCGCCGTACGAGGAGGCGGTGACGGCCTTCGTCGCCGCGGGGCCGTGCGGTGCGCCCGGCGAGCAGGTGGCGGCGTTCCGCAAGGCGCTGGACCCGCATGTGCGGGCCAACGTCCTCGGCACCGCGCTGGTCCACCTGACCATGCCGGGGGTGCCGGACGTGTACCAGGGCACGGAGAGCGAGTATCGGGCGCTGGTGGACCCGGACAACCGTCGGCCGGTGCCGTACCCGCCCGAGGCGCCCGGCGAGAAGGACGCGCTCACGGCGGCGGCGCTGCGGCTGCGGGCCCGGCGGCCCGAGGCCTTCGGCGTGAGCGCGCGATACGCCCCGCTGACCGCCGAGGGCCCGGCGGCCGGGCACTGTCTGGCGTTCGACCGCTCGGGCGAGGTGATCACCGCGGTCACCCGACTGTCGCTGCGGCTCGCGGAGGCGGGCGGCTGGCAGGAGACACGCCTGCCGCTGCCGCCGGGCCGCTGGGCGGACGTACTCGCCCCGGGCCGCGAGTTCACCGGCCACGCACGCGTGGCGGACCTCTTCGAACAACGCCCGGTGGCCCTGCTGGAACGGGTCGCGGAAGGCGTCACGGAAGGCGTCACGGAAGGCTGAGCCGGGGGCGGCGACCGGCGGCTCGGCGGCCCGACGCCGTGGCCGCCGGGCCGCCGGGACGCCCGCGCCTGTGGCTCATCCGTCCGGGGCCGCGGACGAGGTGGAGGCCTCGTCCGCTCCCGACACCCCTGGAGCGGCCCATGTGGCGCGCAGGAGGGCCACGAAGGCCTCGGCGCCCCCGGTGGGCGACACGCGCGCGTAGACGGCCAGGGAGCGCTTCCAAGACGCGGCCTGCACCAGTAGTGAGCCCACGGAACGCAGTGGCGCGCGAGCCCGCCGGTCACTGCGTCCGGGCGCCCGCGGTGACGGCACGCGCATGCTTGACAGTTCACCCATCCCGTGCGGGACTTGGAGTGCGAAGCCGGTCGGAAACCAAGTCGGGGGTGAGTCTCCTGCCGGAGCTGCGCTACCCCAGTGTTCCCGAACTGGTCTCCTTCGCGTGCGCGTTGGCCGCGCGGGCGCCCGGGCTGTGCACGCTGCGGCAGGTGGGCAGCTCGCGCGCGGGAAGACCCTTGCACCTGCTGTCCGTGGGGCACGCCGAGCGGTCGGTGCTGGTGGTGGCGGGCGCGCACGCCAACGAGCCGACGGGCGGCTCCACGCTGCGGGTGCTCGCGGAACGGGTCCTGTCCGAAAGGGAGTTGCGGACGGACACGTCCTGGCACTTCCTGCTGTGCGCGGATCCGGACGGGGCGAGCCTGCACACGACCCCGGCGCCGCGCAGTCTGCTCGACTACCACCTCGGCTTCTACCGGCCGACGGGCGCGGAGCAGCCGGAGTGGTCGCCGTCGGTGCTGCCGCCGGACCGGCTGCCGCCCGAGACCCGGGCGCTGACCGCCGTCATCGACGAGGTGCGCCCCTACCTCCAGGTGACCCTGCACGGCACCGATCTGGGCGGCAGCTGGGTGCAGTTGACGCGGGACGTGCCGGGCCTCGCGGAACCGTTCGCCAAGTCGGCGGCCCAGCTGCACATCCCGGTGGAGACGGGCGCCTCGGACGCGGCGGGCTGGCCGGCTTCCGGGCCGGGGGTGCATGTGATGCCGGGCCCTGAGTCGGGGGTCGCGTACCCGAGCATGCCGGACGACGCGCGGCGCAGCACCTGGTACCACACGCACCGCCACGGCGGTCTGACGGCCGTGGTGGAGGTGCCGATGTGGGCGAGCGACCTGGTGGACGATCCGGCACCGCACCCGGCACCGGCGGCGGCGATACGGCGCCTGGCCCGGCGGCTGCTGCGGGACTCGCTGGAGGTGGAGCGGATCCTCGCCGAGGCCCTGCC
Organism: Streptomyces sp. NPDC051452; assembly: GCF_044454765.1. Lineage (NCBI taxonomy): Bacteria > Bacillati > Actinomycetota > Actinomycetes > Kitasatosporales > Streptomycetaceae > Streptomyces > Streptomyces sp. NPDC051452. Next base: position 120,479 of record NZ_JBITEB010000006.1, on the reverse strand, counting down.
CCGGCTGCACGACGCCGAGGGGCCGTTGCTGCGGGCGGCGCGCTGGGCGCTGGACCTGATTCCGGGCCTGGCGGCGGACTGGACCCACACCGCGCCCGCCGGCACGACCATGGCCTACGTCGGCAGCGTGGACGCCTTCGGGCGCCGTCTGCCGCTGCGGGCGGCGGCGATGCTGCTGCGGGTGCTACGGGAGGCGGACGACGGCGCGGCGCCGGGTCTGGAGCACCTCGTCGCCGACTGGTGCGACTCGTTCGCGGCGCGCTTCAGGGCCCGCTGGGTGCCGCTGGAGCACCAGGTGGAACACCAGTCCCGGACGGTGCTGGTGGCGGCGCAGCAGGCCCGGGAGCAGATGCCGTGAAGCCGCACGGCGGGCGCCCCCACCGCATGGGCCGCGCACGCCGCGGGAGTCGTACGGGGGCCGCGCGGGTGTACGGGGCTCCGGGCGGCGGGGAGCGGTGGCGCTCAGCCGTCGAGAGCGAAGACCGAGCCGGTCCGCGCGGTCATGACGCACCGGCTGGAGTACGTCTCCTGGAACCGCACCGGCCGGCCGTTCCACTCCCCGCGCGCCTGGGCCCTGACCGGGGCCCAGATCATGGAGCAGAAACCGCCGCGGGCCGGGATGCGGTCGATCTCCCCGTCGGCGTCGGCCAGTTCGGCGCAGGCCTGGGCCGCGTGCGCGTGGCCCTGCGGCGGATCGCACAGCAGCAGGGTGCCGCGCGTGTCGCCGGAGTGGGCGTCGCCCCGGGTGACCGTCAGATAGAGCCAGTTGCCGGGGACGGCCGCACGGGACTCGGCCCGGGCCGGGGATGCGGCGAGGAGACCGGCGGCCGCCAGCAGGGCGCCGGCCGTCGCTGTCGCTCTGGTGAGGTGCGTCATGCCCGTTGCATCGGCACGGCGGCCCCGCTTCCACAGTCCCGCTCACCCGATCGGGAGGGTGCGTACGCGCGCTCGACCGGCCGCCGCGCTCACGCCCCGCCGTGGACCCGGGTCGCGGAGAGCCGGAACGCCATCCTGCCGAAGGCGACCTGATCGCCCTCGCGGACGACGACCGAGCCGGTCACCCGGCGGCCGTTGACCGTGGTGCCGTTGGTGGAGCCGAGATCCTTCAGCACCCACAGGCCGCCCTGCCGGCTCAGTTCGGCGTGCGCCCGGGACACCGTCTCGTGGTTCAGCCGCAGCCCGCTGGACGGGTCGCGGCCGATGCGCAGCGGCCCGCCGTGCGCGGGGTGCGGCAGCAGCAGCTTGGGCAGCCGCTCGGCCTGCCAGGCGCGACGCAGCCGTACCGTGAACCCGGAGACGGCCTCGACGGAGCCGAGCACCGCGCGGGAGAGACGGTTCTCCCGGGGCAGGTCGGCGACGAGGGCGGCGAGCTCGTCGGAGCGGCGCGCGGCGAGCGCCAGCTCCATGCGGCGTACGAACGTGTCGTGCGACAGCCGGCCCATGGCGACGCCGTCACGCAGCACCTGCAGCGCCTTGTCCCGCTCCACGTCGGACAGGCGAGCGGGGTAGGTGGAGAACTCGAAGGACGACGTCACGCGAGTGATTGTCGGGCAGTGAACCGCGAGTGTCCAGAAGACGCGGAATCGGTGTGCGGGCGCGGGTCGTTGCGCGACACCCGCTGGGAATGGGCGGATTCGAAAGCGGATCGCCCGCGCGGGCGGCACGATGAGACGCGGGACATCACGGTCAGCAGACGAAGGGGAACCGTCCGTGCAGTTCGAGGTGTGGGCACCGCAGGCAGATCGAGTGACGCTCCATTGCGAGGGCGGTGAGCGCGCGTTGGCGCGTGACACCGTGCGCGTGGGCTGGTGGACGGGAGAGGCGGAGGCGGGGGACGGCGCCCGGTACGGGTTCGCGCTGGACGACGGTCCGGTGCTGCCCGATCCGCGCTCGCGCCGCCAGCCGGACGGCCCCGACGGCCTGAGCGCGGTCGTCGACCACGGCCGGTACGCGTGGCGGACGGCGCAGGAGGCGGGCCGCGGGCTGCCGGGTGCGGTGCTCTACGAGCTGCACGTCGGCACGTACACGCCCGAGGGCACCCTGGACGCGGCCGCCGCACGGCTGGAGCACCTGGTGGAGCTGGGTGTCACGCACGTGGAGCTGATGCCGCTGTGTCCCTTCCCGGGGCGGCACGGCTGGGGGTACGAGGGGGTGTCGCTGTGGGCGGTGCACGAGCCGTACGGGGGTCCCGAGGCGCTGAAGCGGTTCGTCGACCGGGCGCACGAACTCGGTCTGGGGGTCGTCCTGGACGTCGTGCACAACCACTTGGGTCCGTCCGGTAACCATCTCCCGTCGTTCGGGCCGTACTTCACGGACACGCATCACACTCCGTGGGGCTCGGCGATGAACCTGGACGCGCCCGGCTCGGACGAGGTGCGCGCGTTCCTCGTCGGCAGCGCGCTCTCGTGGCTGCGGGACTACCGCGTCGACGGGCTGCGCCTGGACGCGGTGCACGCGCTGTACGACACGCGCGCCCGTCATTTCCTGGAGGAGCTGTCGGCGGCCGTGGACGCACTCGCCGAGGAGTCGGGGCGGCCGCTGTTCCTGGTCGCCGAGTCCGACCTGAACAACCCTCGGTTCATCACCCCGCGCGCGGAGAACGGCCTCGGGCTCGACGCGCAGTGGAACGACGACTTCCACCACGCCCTGCACACCGCGGTGACCGGGGAGGCCCAGGGGTACTACGCCGACTTCGCGCGTGCCCCCTTCGCCGCACTCGCCAAGACGCTCACCGGCGGTTACTTCCACGACGGCACGTACTCCAGTTTCCGGGGCCGGCGCCACGGCCGTCCGCTGGACCGCGCGCGCGTGGCCGGGCACCGGCTGGTCGGCTACAGCCAGACCCACGACCAGATCGGCAACCGCGCCCAGGGCGACCGGCTGTCCGCCACCCTCTCCCCCGGCCTGCTGGCCTGCGCGGCGACGCTCACGCTGACGGCGCCGTTCACGCCGATGCTGTTCATGGGCGAGGAGTGGGCCGCGGGGACCCCCTGGCAGTTCTTCACCGACCACACCGATCCCGAGCTGGCCGAGGCGGTGCGGCGGGGCAGGCGGCGGGAGTTCGCGGCGCACGGGTGGGCCGAGGAGGACGTGCCCGACCCCCAGGACCCGGCGACCCGGGACCGGTCCTGCCTTGACTGGGCGGAGCCGGAACGCGAGCCCCACGCGCGCGTGCTGGACTGGTACCGGAGGCTGATCGCCCTGCGCCACGAGCAGCCCGACCTCACCGATCCCGATCTCGCCGACACGAAGGTGGCGTACGACGAGAAGGCCCGCTGGCTCGCCTTCCGGCGCGGTGACGTACGGGTGGCGGTGAACCTGGCCAAGGACCCGGCGGAGATCCCGCTGGGCACCGGCCGGGTGGAGGTTCTGGCCGCGTGGGAACCGGTCGGGGCACCGGGCCCGACCGGCCTCCTCCAGCTGCCCGGCGAGTCCTGTGTAGTGCTGACGCAGACGTGAGGGGCGGCGGGGGCGAGAGGGGCGGTACGGCTCGGAGGCGGGCGCGGCGCCGGGACCACGCGCGCGGGCGACGCGCCTCGGCGGGGCCGTCGGCCCCGGGCGTCACGACTCCGGGCGTCACGGCTCCGGGCGTCACGGCTCCGGCTCGTCGCCCTCGAAGGCCGTCACCCGCTCCAGCAGGATCGGCTCCCAGGCGCGCCGCAGCCGGGTTCGCAGCAGGGCCACGGTGTCTCCTGTACGGCCGTCGAGGTGGTCGGTGAGGCGCATGACGGTGTCGCAGCGGGCGAGCCACAGGCCGCGCAGGCAGGGGCGGGGGCCGTAGCCGGCCAGGGTGGCGGCGCGCACGGCCGCTGGCGAGCCCACGGAGACGGCAAGCCCGGCGATGTCCTCGGCCGGGTCGCCGATCACCGCCTCGGTCCAGTCCAGGACGGCGCGCACCCGCCCGTCGGCGCTGACCACGACGTGCTCGCCGGTCAGACCGTGGTGGGTGAGGACGGCGGCGCCGGGCTGCGTGGCGAGCTGCGCGGCACCGGGCGGGGTGAGCTGATGGAGGCGGGCGGCGTCGAACTCGTCGGCCGCGGCGAGCCGTTCGGCCGCGTGCACGGCCATCCGGCGCAGCGCCTCCAGGGAGCGCGGGGCTCCGCGCGGCACCCCGATCGCCTCGGCCTGTCGTACGGGCACCGCGCGCAGTCCGGTGAGCAGTCCGGCGAGGTCGGCCTCGCCGACGGCGGAGACGTCGTGCTCCTCGGCCGTGCCGCCGGGCACCAGGGCGTCCAGGGTGAAGGCGAGGCCGGGCGCCCAGTCGCCGTGCGCCACGCTGGTGGGGAGGGCGACGGGCAGATGGGAGCGGAGCAGGTCGCGCAGCCGCAGTTCGCGGCGGCGGCGGACGGAGGCCGCGCGGTCGGGAGCGAGTCGCAGCACATGGCGGGCGCCGACCCACCAGGTGTACTCATGGCCTTCCCCGACGGGCCGCACCTTCGGCCCGCCGGTGCCGCCGGTGCCCTCGTCGAGCAGCGAGCGGACCAGTCTGCGGACGGTGTCCGCGGTGGGTGTCGATGCCTGGGTCATGGGTCGCGCGTGTGCCGTTCCGGGTGTCGTCGTGGATGAGTCTCCTGGGTCTCTCAGTCCACTATGACCATCTCACGGGTGGTGTTGTTGAGACGGCGGCCCCCGTCGGCGGTGACCGTGACGATGTCCTCGATGCGCACACCGAACCGGCCGGGCAGATAGACACCGGGCTCCACGGAGAAGCACATCCCGGGCACGAGGGGCTGTTCCTCGCCCTCGATCATGTACGGCGGCTCGTGCGTGGTGACGCCGATGCCGTGCCCGGTGCGATGGATGAAGTACGCGCCGTACCCGGCGTCGGTGATCACCGCGCGCGCGGCGCGGTCGACCTCCTGGCAGGCGGCGCCGGGCCGTACGGCCCGGAAGCCGGCCTCCTGGGCGGCGCGCACGACGTCGTGGACCCGGCGCTCCTCCTCGGTGGGCTCGCCCACGTGCACGGTACGGGTGGTGTCGGAGCCGTAGCCGTCCTTGAGGCCGCCGAAGTCGAGGACGACCATGTCCCCGGGCCGGATGACGCGGTCGCCGACCTCGTGGTGCGGGTTGGCGCCGTTGGGTCCGGAACCGACGATCGTGAAATCGACCTGGGAGTGGCCGAAGCGGCGCAGCAGGTCGGCGAGGTCGTGGCCGACGTCCGACTCGCGGCGGCCGGCGAAGGGGACCTCGCGGATCTCCTCGAACGTCGCGTCGGCTGCCGCGCCGGCGGCGGCCAGCAGCTCCACCTCCGTCGCGTCCTTCACCGCGCGCAGCATGGGCAGGGCGTCGGTGAGAGCGGCGTACGAGGTATCGGGCAGGGCCCGCTGGAGGCCCAGCAGGTGCATGGCCCAGGTGTTGTCGCTGACACCGAACCGGCCCCGGCCGTCGAGGAGCGCGGCGGTGACGGCGTAGGGGTCCTTGCCGTCGGTCCAGTCGCGCAGGGCCGGCCCACCGTCACCGGTGGCTCTCTCGCCGTCCGGGGCCTCCAGGGCGGGCACGACGAGGACGGGGTCGCTGCCGGGGACGAGGACGAGGAGGGTGAGCCGTTCGGTGACGGCGGTCGGCGTGTACCCGGTCAGCCAGACCATGTCCGGTCCCGGCGCCACGAGCAGCCCCGCGAGACCGGCCTCGGCGGCCGAACGCGCGGCACGCTCCATGCGGGCACCGTAGTCGGCTGCGGTGAAGGGCGCGGGCGTACTGCCGGTCATCCGGGCCTCCGGGCGCGGGGTGGGGAAACGTGCTGGGCCGTCCCGTGCGGGGACGCGCCCTGGGGCCATCATGGCGCGCGGGGCGGACGGTCACCAGCGGGTCGGCCGGGGTGGCGGGCGGAGATCCGTGGAAATCCCGGTGTCACCGGCCGACGGCGGTCACGCGCGCGGGCGGTGGGAGGCGACCCCGTGGGCCGGCCGCGCTCAGGTCACGATCCCAGGGACCACCGTCAACTGCTGGTAGCCGCCGCTGATGTGACGCACGGTGAGGAGTACGCCCCTGCCGGGCCGCGCGTGGGCGACGGCCCGGACGAGGTCGGCGGCGGTGTCGACGCGGGTGGCGCCGAACTGCAGCAGGACGTCCCCACGGACGAGGCCGGCCGTGTAGCCCGGTCCGGGCACGTGCACAGCGATCACCACCGCCCCCGCTTTCTCGGCGTCGACGGCCTCCACGCCCAGGGTCGCCCCGGCCCGGGCCGAGACCGGGTCGAGGGTGGTGGCGGGGGTGGCCTTGGCCCAGGGGGCGGGCGGCGGGGCCTGGCGTCGCAGCTCGGCGAGTCTGCTCATGCCGATCACGGTGGCACCGACGGAGCCGATGCCGACGCCGGCGAGCAGCAGGACGGTGCCGGCGAACAAGCCGCACAGCAGGGTCCGCAGCCGCCGCGCGCGTCGGGGCGCGGCGTGCGGACGGCGGGCCGGGGCGGGGGTGTCGTCCTCGTCCCGACGGTCCTGGCCGGGCATCGGCTTGGGACGCAACGCAGTCTGTTCCATGGTTCGCTCGCCTCCGGCTGGTGCTCTACCCGGGGCGCCGGGTCGCGACGAGACACGAACGAGTGAGACTGGCCGAAGGGTCGCGTGGGGTAGCCATGGCGGTGGAGACACGATCACCTCGCCCCCGGCGCGGCGGCCGACCGGCGCGGCACCGGGTACGGCTCCCGGCGGCCGTGAGGGCGGTGAGGGCGCACGGATCGGCGCCCCCGTAGCGCGGGGCGAGTCGCAACGCGCCACCGCCGACCGCCGCGCGCGGCCGGGTGAGCGGGAGGGCCGCGTCGAGTGCCTCGAGCCGGCGGGCGTCGCCGAGGGCGCCCAGCCGCGGTCCGGGGCGGCCGACGAGGGGGCAGGGGGGCACTCCTTCTTCCCGGCCGCGTTGATCCAGCCGGAGCCGTCCGGTGACGGGTCGGTGCCGTAGCCGGTGGTCCGGCCGCCGGCGGGGGCGGCAGCCGGGGGGCCGCGTCGAGCTGGCCGGCGTCGCCGAGGGCGCCCAGCCGCGGTCCGGGGCGGCCGAGGAGGAGGGGGGCATCCCTTCTTCCTGGCCGCGTTGATCCAGCCGGAGCCGTCCGGTGACGGGTCGGTGCCGTAGCCGGTGGTCCGGCCGCCGGCGGGGGCGGCAGCCGGGGGGCCGCCTCGAGTCGGCGGGCGTCACCGAGGGCCCCCAGCCGCGGTCCGGGGCGGCCGAGGAGGAGGGGGGCATCCCTTCTTCCTGGCCACGCTGTTCCAGCCGGAGCCGTCCGGTGACGGGTCGGTGCCGTAGCCGGTGGTCCGGGCGCCGGCGGGGCGGCCGTCGGCCGCGCGGCGCGGTCGCCCCGGCGGCCCTGAGGCGGGCTTCCGGGCATACGGGGCGACATCATGGCGTGAGCGGCCGCGGCCCCGCGGCCGGCGCGGGGCCGTGGCCGGCGCGGGGCCGTGGCCGGCGCGGGGCCGTGGCCGGCGCGAGGTCAGCCGACGAGCTGAACGGGCAAGGCGGGCGACGCGGGCAGCGTGGGAGGCGCCGGGGCGCGGTCGGGCAGGAAACCGTGGGCGCGGCGGCCCAGCCACTCGGCCTTGTAGCGGTCCACCTCGCGGTGCCAGTTGAGGATGCCGGCCAGCCAGTTCTGCAGGTCGAGGACGTAGCCGTCCATGGCCGCCCGCCCCTCCCCGGACAGCTGGAAGTCGTCGTACAGCACGGGCAGTTCGTGCGCGATGACGTGCTCGAACTGCTGCATGCGCTGGGTCGTCAGGTCGTGGACGACGCCGAGCGCGGCCGGGTAGTCCACGCCGAAGAAGTTCTGCACGACCAGCACCGCGTTGTGGATCTCGCCCTCGTACTCGATCTCCTTCTGGTACGAGAAGATGTCGTTGAGGAGGCAGGCGTAGTCGATGGCCGCGTTCTCCATGGAGCGCACCGGGCCGCTGCGGTACACCTCCGGCGGGACCGCGGGGTCGTTGCCCATCCGGCACAGGCTGAGGGTGAGGTCGGAGCCGAAGGTGGAGCGCCGCATCTCCAGATAGTCGACGGGGTCGGGGACACGGTTCTGCAGCTGGTTGGACAGCTCCCACACCCAGCTCTCGGTCATCTTGTCGACGGCCGTCTTCAGGGTGCGCCGCTGCCCGGTCGCCATCCGGGCCGTGGTGCGCGCCCACAGGTCGATCAGCGACCGCTCCATGGCGTTGCCGGGGACGAGGACCGGTTCGCCGTCGACGGGCATGCACGCCGACAGCCGGGCGGTGGTCAGCCGGGCGGCGGCCAGGTCCCGGCGGTGGCCGAAGACGAGGGGGTAGTAGTCGTCCCCGTAGGTGCCGAAGGCGAGCCACTGGGCGCTGAGGTCGAGGGCCTCGGGGGTGGCGTCCGGGTCCAGGCCGGCGGAGCAGAGCGCGAGGTCGTACGCGGCGAGCTTCTCCTCGTCCCAGACGCCTTCCTCGAGGATCCCGACCTGGTGCGTCCAGGCGAGGAGATTGCGGCGGGCCCGGTCGAGGTGGGGGCTCAGCTCCACCCGGTAGGGCATGTGGAACTCTGGCAGCAGCGAGGGGCCGACCTTCTGGTAGGGCACGTGCGAGTAGGCGCGCAGGCGGTCCCGGGCCGCGCCGGCGAGGAGCGCGCCGACGTCGGCGGCCGAGGTGCCGGGACCGCTCGGGGCCTGCCACGGCGAGCCGCTGCGGGCGCCCTGGTTCATGTACCGGCTGGAGCGCAGGTGCCACTCGTGGCCGCCGGACTGCCAGTCCTGGAGCCCCTTGGTGTAGGCGGCGACCGCGGCGACCTCGTGCGGGGCGAGGCCCGCCTCCAGGGCGACGGCCGGGACTTCGGTGAGCGCCGTGTGCTCGAACTGGTGCAGACGCGAGGTGAGGATGTCGTTGACGGTGTCGGCGGCCTGCTGGGTGGTGCAGTCGAAGAACCGCTCCAGGACGAGCACGCCGTTGCTGTTCTCCCCCTCGTCCTCGACCTCGCGCTGGTAGGAGAACAGGTCGTTGCGCAGGTGGACGGCGTCGGAGAAGGTCTCCATCAGGACGCGCAGCGGGCGGGTGCCCGCGACGCGGGCGGGCACCTCGGCGGTCGCGTACTCCACCAGCCCCGCCGACCAGGGGGCGCCGCCCACCTTGCGGCGCATCTCGATGTACTCGACCGGGTTGGCGATCCGCCCCTCGTCGATGTTGGACAGCTCCCACATCGACTCGTTGAGGAGGTGCTCGGTGGCCACGGAGAAGCGGCGGCGCCAGTCCACGGACATCGAAGGCACCGTGCGCGCCCACAGGTCCTTCAGGCCCGCCTCCACCGGATTGGCGGCCTCGGGCACGGGAGTCGACGGGTCGAGCGGCATGAACAGCGGCAGACGCTCCAGGTGGGCCTTTCCGGCGGCGCGGTCCGGGGTGCGCTTGTACATGTCCAGGAAGTGGTCGTCGAAGAAGAAGACCCACACGTACCAGTCGGTGACGAGCGAGAGGGCGGGGCCGTCGCAGTCGGGGTGGGTGTAGGCGCACAGGAGCCCGTAGTCGTGCGCCTCCAGGTCGGCCTGCTCCCAGATCCCGGACCCTTCCAGCATGCCCATCTCGCGTGCCCACCGCGTCGAGTGGGCACGGGCCTCGTCGAGGTGGGGGTTGAGCCGCGCGGGATACGGCATGTAGAAGTGCGGGAGTTCGAACGGCTGCGTCATGGCCGGGCCCTACCCGTGGGCCCTCGGCCCCATCCACGGCGCCGCACATGATCACACCATCGCGTGAACTGCTTCCGAAACACCGGCCCCAGGGCCGTTCGCGTGTGCTGCCGGTCGGCTCGGGCGGCGCTCTTGCCGTGGCCGTCCCGCGGGCGCCACGGTAGGCCCATGACCTCCTTCGTACTGCCCCATGAGGTGCACGGCGACGGCGCCCACAAGGTGTTCGCCGTGCACGGCTGGTTCGCCGACCGGTCCGCCTTCGCGGCCGTCCTGCCGGATCTCGACCGCACCGCCTTCACCTACGCCCTGGTCGACCTGCGCGGCTACGGCGCGGCCCGGGACGCCGTCGGCTCGTACACGACGGCCGAAGCCGCCCTGGACCTGGTGCGGTTGGCCGATCTGCTCGGCTGGGAGCGGTTCTCGGTGATCGGGCACTCCATGGGCGGGGCGGTGGCGCAGCGGCTGCTGGCCGTCGCCCCGCACCGGCTGCGCCGAATCGCGGGCGTCTCCCCGGTGCCGGCCTCGGGGATGCCGCTGCCCGACGGGCAGGACGTGCTGTTCGCGGACGCGGCGCACCGGCCGGAGAACCGGCGCGCGATCATCGACTTCACCACCGGGGGCCGCCGGCCGGCCGCCTGGCTGGACCGGATGGTGGACCGCTCGCTGGAGCGCAGTGACGCCGGCGCGTTCCGGGCGTGGCTCGACTCGTGGGCGGGCGAGGACTTCCACGCCGACGTGGCGGGCAGCGAGGTGCCCGCGCTGGCCGTGGCCGGGGCACTCGACCCGGCCCTGTCGCCGGCGGTCCTGCGGGCGACCTGGCTGTCCTGGTATCCACGGGCCGAACTGGCCGAGCTGCCGTCCGCCGGGCACTACGCGATGGACGAGACCCCGCTCGAACTGATCCGGGTGGTGGAGGACTTCCTGCGGGCGGACACCGCGCCTGCCGGGGACGCGCTGGAGACGGCCGTCATCGGCGAACAGGCGTGAGCGTCCGAGCCGCTCCCCCGGTGCCCGACGTGTTCGACCCCCGCCGGTACGCCGTCGGGGTGCCCTACGACGACTACCGCGTCCTGCGCGACCACCATCCGGTCGCCTGGCAGGAGGAACCGCGGGTGCTGGGCTGGCCGGCCGGCCCCGGGTTCTGGGCGGTGACCCGGCACGCGGACGTGGTGCGCGTACTCAAGGACGCGGCGGCGTTCTCCTCGTACCTCGGCGCGACCCAGATCCGGGACCCCGATCCGGAGGACCTGCCGTTCATCCGCCGCACCATGCTCAACCAGGATCCTCCGGGGCACGGCCGGCTACGGCGGCTGGTGAGCCGGGCGTTCACCCCCGCGCGCGTGGACCGGTTCGCCGCGGTCGCCCGGGGGCGGGCGCGCGCGCTGCTCGCCGGGGCGGTGCGGCGGGCGCGGGACGGGGACGGCACGGTCGATGTGGTGGCCGCCGTCACCGACGAGTACGCGCTGCTCAACCTGGCCGATCTGCTGGGCGTTCCGGAGAGCGACCGGGGTCTGCTGCTGCACTGGACGCAGCGGGTCATCGGCTACCAGGACCCGGACGAGGCGGGTTTGGCGGTGCTGGACGGGGCGGGCGAGCCGGTGAACCCGCGCTCTCCGGCGCTGCTGCGGGACATGTTCGGGTACGCCCGGCAGCTGGCCGCACACAAACGGCGCCATCCCGCCGACGACATCCTGACGACGCTCGCGCACGAGGACGAACTGGCCGACGCCGAACGGGAGATGTTCTTCTTCCTGCTCACGGTGGCGGGCAACGACACGGTGCGCGGCGCGGCTCCCGGCGGGCTGCTGGCCCTCGTCGAGCACCCGGAGGCGTACCGGCTGCTGCGCGAGGGGAAGGTGGGGCTGCGTACGGGAGTCGAGGAGCTGCTGCGCTGGCATCCGCCGGTGCTGACCTTCCGCCGTACGGCCGTGCGGGACACCGAGCTGGCGGGGCGGCGGATCCGGGCCGGTGACAAGGTCGTGGTGTTCCATGCCTCCGCCAACCGGGACGAGCGGGTCTTCACCGACCCCGGCCGGCTCGATCCGGCGCGCTCCCCCAACCCGCACGTCTCCTTCGGGAACGGCCCGCACGTGTGCCTGGGCGCCCATTTCGCGCGGCTGCAACTGCGCCTGTTCTACGAGGAGGCACTGCGCCTGCTGCCGGAGCCGCGGCTCGCCCGGCCGCCGGGGAGACTGGTGTCCAACTTCATCAACGGGGTCAAGTCACTGCCGCTGCGCCTCGGGTGACGGGCGGACCTGGATCAGCGCGTGGGTGCCGCTGGTGCGCCAGCGCTCATCCTCCGCCGCCACCAGGGCGGCCTCGGTCTGTACGGACAGCCCGGTGATCACCTCGGACTTCAGGGTGCGCAGTGCGGCGACCGCGCCGGGGAAGCCGGCGGTCACCTCACTGAACGGCGTGGTGGGCGGCCACCGCCGGTCGCCCACCAGTCGACGGTAGTTGAGGTCGCCCTTGACGATCGTCAGTGTCGCCCCGGCGAAGTCGGCGCGCAGGTCGTCCGGCATGCGCGCGAAGGGCAGCGGGGCGCAGGAGAAGGGGTGGGCCGTCACGTCGAGCCGGCCGTCGGCCATCGCCGTCCAGAGCGCGCGCCCGTACACACCGGCCGCGCCCGGCGCCGCCCGCAGCCGGTTCAGAGCGTCGACCACGTCGGCGGTGGTGGCGTCGGAGACGTAGTACGGGTAGGGCTTGACGTGCAGCACGGCCCGCGCGATCCGCTTCTCGGCGAGGAGGTGGGCGATCAGCAGGAGATCGGGGACGAGTTCGCGGCCGGCGTTGTCCGCGACCAGCACGAGCGTGCCCGCCCCGCCGGGTGGCAGCAGCGACCACAGGATGTCGCTGTCGTCGGCGACCAGCGCGGGGACCGGCTCGCGGGCCTCGGCGCCCGCGGCGGAGAGCCGGAAACCGAGGTCGGCGCGGTTGCCCCACAGTGATCCGTGCAGCAGGGCGCGCGCCCGTTCCTGCTCCGGCAGCTCTCCCAGGGCGTCCAGGGCGGCCAGTTCCTCGTCGGTCTCGGGCGCGTCGAGTTCGGCGCGCTTGAACGGGCGGAAGGGGTCGACACCCCGCCAGGCGCCGGAGCCGAAGTAGCCCACGGCGTCGAGCAACCTGCGGTAGAAGTAGCTCTCGGCCCACAGCCACGGCACGTCGTACCAGGACCTGCCCTCGTGGTCGGGCAGGTCCCATTGCCGCCAGCGGTCACGGTCCGGGGCGTCGGCGGGCAGCGGCTCGATCACCCCGTCCGCACAGGCGGCCAGCAGCTCGTCCAGCGCGCGGTGCTGCCCGGGCCCGTAGGGGAAGGCGTCGCGTACCTGTCCGATGATCGCGGGGTGCCGCTCGGCCAGCACGCTGTGCGGGAACGAGCCCGGTGTGTTGCCGAGGAGCACGGGCGCGAGGGGGGTGTCGGGCATGTCCGTCACCGTACCGCGCGCGTCAGACGGTTCTGATCTCCCGCTCCAGCTGCGTGGCGAGGGTGACGTAGCGGGGGCGGCGGTGCACCGGGACCAGGCCCCGGATCATCAGGTGCCACATCTCCGCGACCCGGCGCGGCAGCCGCCCCACGGGTTCGATCGTGCGGCCGGCGACCCGGGTGCCGACGAAGAAGCAGACGAGGGAGTGCGCGATGGCGCCCACGTCGAGATCGCCGTGCACATCGGCCTCCCGGACCGCTCCGCCGAACTTCCGGGTGGCGAACTCCAGCCATTCGGTGAAGGGGTGCCGCAGCGGCGGCCGTACGGCGATGTCCGCGCTGGCCAGCCGTAGTCCGGCCCGTGGCACCGGGTCCTCCACGGCGAGCCGGGCGATGCCGAAGGTGGTGCGCATCAGGGTCTCCAGCGAGGAGTAGCCGCGCCTCTCGACGTCGGCGACGAGCTGCTGGGCCACCGCGGCCTGAAGTTCAAGGATGGCGTGGGCCAGGTCTTCCTTGGCGGCGAAGTGGAAGTACAGCGCGCCCTTGGTGACCTTGGCGTGGGCGACGATGTCGCTCAGGCTGGTGGACTCGTAGCCGTGCCGGTCGAACAGATCGGCGGCGGCCGTGATGATCGTTGCCCGGGTCTGTTCAGCGCGTAATTGCCTCGCCATCGTCTGACCCTTCCTTGCGCCTTGAACGAACGGGACATGCGGTTTGTTTTTCGCCTGTCCACACGATAACTCACGGCGCGTCGAAGGGAGTCGGCGCCCGGAACGGCGGTGCAGCGGCACCGCTCACGCGTCCGGCGCCGCAGGACGCGTGAACCCTCGTCGAGGCTGCGCGGATGGTGCGAAACAGCCCGGGCAGTCTGTGCTTTGCGTCCCGCGCCGACAGGCCGGCCGGATGAACACGGCGGACGTGGGCGCCGTACTGGACACCGCACGCCCTGTTCCCGCCCCCGCCGAGGAGACGTCCCGCATGACTCGGATGACCGCCCGCCCGAGCGCCGTGGCCGCCGCCGCGGCGGCCCCGCTCCTGCTGCTCTCCTTGGCGGCCGGGCCCGCCCAGGCGCACGGCGCTCCCACGGATCCGGTCAGCCGGGTGTACGCCTGCTCCCCGGAGGGCGGCGCCGCCGCACGCTCCGCGGCCTGCCGGGCGGCGATCGCGGCGAACGGCGGCCCGTTCACCGCGTGGGACAACCTGCGGGTGGCCGGGGTGGCGGGCCGCGACCGGCAGGTGATCGCGGACGGCGAACTGTGCAGCGGCGGACTGCCGGCGTACCGGGGCCTCGATCTGCCCCGGCGTGACTGGCCGGCGACACGGCTGACGCCCGGCGCCCGGCTGACCATGACGTACGCCTCGACCATCGCGCACACGGGTAAGTTCGAGCTGTACTTGACGAAGCCCGGTTACGACCCGGCCAAGCCCCTGAACTGGTCCGACCTGCCGGAACGTCCCTTCGCCGAGGTCACGGACCCCCCGTTGGAGAAGGGGGCGTACCACATCGGCGCGACGCTGCCGAAGGACCGGACGGGGCGTCAGATCCTGTATACGATCTGGCGGAACACCAGCACGACGGACACGTACTACTCCTGCTCCGACGTCGACTTCCCGACCGGCGGACGAACGCCGGGCGCATCGGGGGCGGAAGGGGCGTCAGGACCCAAGCGGGCGCCGGGGAGGGCCCCGACGGGCGCCGCGTCCGGACATGGTACGCCCGCCCCGCGCCCGAGTGCCGCCTCGGCCAACGCGAGTTCACGCAAGCGGAACGCCGCCGCCGGCAGCGCTCCGGTGGCGGAGTCGACAGACGACGGCTCGGGGCCCTCGGCCCCGTTGCTCGCGGGCGGCGCCGCCGCGGTGCTGCTGCTCACCGGGGGCGCCGCCTTCGCGCTGCGTCTACGACGACGCTGAACTACCCGCTCCTCGTGATCAGTTCACGAAGACGTTGACACCGCCGTCGGTGACCGGCGCGTACTTGGCCGTGAAGTACCCGTTGGCGAAACACAGCGACGAGCCGGAGCTCTTGGTGAACTGCTGGTTGGTGAAGGTGATGCTGTTGTCCGCGTTGGCGGCCTTCCCGGTCAGGCCGGGCGCCTGGTAGACGCAGGTGACGCTGCCCAGCAGGGTGCGCAGCTTGACCGTGGCCTGGATGACGGAGCCGCTCGGCGGCTGGACGCTCAGGGTGCCGCTGGAGGCGACCGTCGCCGAGTAGGGCAGGTTGTCGATGGTGATGCCGTTGACACCGAGGACGCCGGTGACGTTGCTGGTGCAGGTGGTGCTGTCGAAGGTGTGCCCGGTGACGGACTCGGTGGCGGTCCCCGGGGCGGTCGGGTTGCCGGTGACCTTGGCGGTGAACTGGGAGGCCGTGCACTTGACGCCACTGGTGCCGGTCGCGCTGGAGTAGAACGTGGCGGCCGTGCCGGAGGCCAGGGGCGCGGTCAGGGTGTCGCCGACCGCGACGGCGGTGCCGCCGGCGCTGCCCTTGGTGAGGACGGAACCGGCTGATGCGCCGGCGAAGGCGGGTGCCGCGGCCGTGAGGGCGAGCGCGGTGGCGGTACCGGCGAGGGCGAGCAGAGATCGCGTACGCATGCGGGTGCCTCTTTCCTGAGTGGGGTTCGGACGAGTGCGATGGGGGGTGGCCGGGTCGTACGGACCGTGCGGGTGGTGCGGCCGTGCGGTTGTGCGGACCGTGCGGTGGTACGAGCGATGCCGCCGACGCGGGGACGTCGCGCCTTCTCCGTACGCGACGGACACGCGACGGCGGCGAGCCGGGCACCGGGCCGACGAGCCTCGGGGCAAGGCCGGGGGGCCGGTGGGCCGGACAGAAAGGACGGTGACCCCGCACGGGCGGCCGGAGCCGACGTGAGGTCACCGTGAACCGGCGTGAGCCGAGGTGAGCGGTTGCTGCGGGGCGACGCGAACGGCTGCCGTGACGGGGCCGGGAACGCGGCCGGTGCCGCTCGGCGGATCCGGCGCCACGGATCCGGGAAACACGGGAAGTTGTAAACCTCGTCAACCATCAACGTCAAGGCGTCGAGGGCGAGTTGCTCTCAGGAAACGTCAGCTACGCACATCCGACACCCCATTTTCACATCTCCCTTGACCCCTTGTTGTAACCGGCGGTAACTTCCTCAAAGGCTACTGTCGCGTAACGAGAAAGCCCTTGCATCCGCCGGGAGTGCGAGGAGCGTGCGCGACAGCCGCTGTCCGCGCCAGGACACCGCGCCACTGAAGCCCAACCCGCATTGATTTATGCCCATGGGAGCAGACATGGCCTCGTCCCCGGACGTCTCGTCCGAAGGCAACATCCCCGAGAACCCGGGTAGCGGTTCACCGTCCGAAGCACCGAAGACCGAAAGCGGCGTCGGCGACAGGCGCGGACGCGTCCGGGCGCGCCGGGCGGCGGTGATGGCGGTGCCCGCCACCCTCATCGCGGCCGGCCTCGCGGTTCTCACCGCGCAGGGTGCGCTGGGCGTGCAGTTCGCGATCTCCGGCATGCCGTTCACCGTCACCGCGACCGAACTCAACGGCACCGGCTTCGAGCAGTTCGGCGCGCTCGACAACATGGCGGACGGCAGCCCCAACGCCGGCGACACCGGCGGCCAGGTACTCGTCGTCACCTCCGCGATCAGGAACGCCACGCTCACCAAGCTGTGCCAGAGCGTCGACCTGGGCGGCACCAACCTGCTGATCCGGGCGGGCGGCGGCAAGGAGAAGGTGTCGGCGACCGATCTGACCACCGACTCCACCGAGTTGTCGGGCGACGCGTCGTTCAACCACATCGAGATCGGCAACGACGCGAGCACACTGGACAAGGCGCGGGTGAAGGGCCCGATCGGCGTCTTCAGCCAGCAGGCCGACACCGTGCGCATCGCGAACCTGCGTCAGGTCAACTACGCGACGACGGCCGGGGTGTTCAAGCTGCCGGGCCTCAAGCTCGGCTTCAGCAGCTCGGGGTGCTGATCGGCGTGCCGGAGCGTCCTCGTCAGGGGCCAAGGCTCGCCTTCCGCGGATGGCGGGCCCGCCGGCCGTTCTGGGGCGGGCTGCTGCTCGCCCTGGGCGGCGGCGAGATCCTGCTCACCGAGAAGGCCTCGCTGAAGGTCGTGATGCACATCGGCATGCAGGGCCTGGCCGGTTATCTGCTGCCGACGCTGATGCTGCTGCTCGGCGTCCTGATCCTCGTCAACCCCGCGCAGCGCCTCTTCTACTCCATCACCGGGATCCTGCTCTCCCTGGGCACCTGGCTCACCTCCAACCTGGGCGGCTTCTTCATCGGCCTCCTCCTCGGCGCCACCGGAAGCTGCCTCGCCTTCGGTTGGCTCCCGGACCAGGAACCCCGCCTGAGCCGGCGCAGGCGCCGCAAACGCGCACGAGCCGAGCGGGCGGCGGCGAGGAAATCCCTGCCGGAGGAAGTGGAAGAAGCAGCCTGACACCTCGACCGCCCCCGTCCACCGGGACGGCCGGGCCGATACAGGACTCGGGGCGGTTCGGTAGGTGTGTGCCGACTCGCCTCCCCGGACCGCGTGCGGCAGTCCGGGAGCGGCTGATCCTTGTCTCGGAACGCGGTGTGCAGGCCGCAGGGGCTTGATGCACTGGGGCGATGAAGATCCTGTCGCCTCGTGTCCTGCGAGCTCTCGAACGGTTCAACTCCGCTTATCCCTGGGATCACAACACCCATTACCATCGCTGGATCCTGCGGCAGTTGCCGAGGCGCTTCCACCGCGCCCTGGACGTCGGTTCGGGCAGCGGTGATCTTGCGAGGCTCTTGGCCGAACGAGCCGACGCCGTGAAGGCCGTCGATTCCGATCCGATGATCACTGCCCAGGCCCGGAAGCTGACTCCTGCCGCGCTCCCCGTCACCTTCACCGTCGCGGATGCGATCGCCGACTTCCCCGCCGGCCCCTACGACGTCATCACGTGCGTCGCCACGATCCACCACCTGCCGTTCACCCAGGCGCTCACCCGCTTCCGCCGTCATCTGGCGCCAGGAGGGACCCTGGTGATCGTCGGCCTGTCCCGCGCCCAGACTCCGGCAGACCACCTGCTCGGTGCCGTCGCCATCCCAGCCAACGCCGCCATGGGGTGGCTGAAGAACAAGGGTCGCCCCTCGCCGCGGCCCGTCTCCATGACCGCCCCGACTCGCCCAGCGGACATGACCTTCGACGACATCCTCCGCGAAGCCGGAGCCGTCCTGCCCGGCGCTCGGCTCCGACGGCGGTTGTTCTGGCGCTACACGCTTGTATGGAAGCAGCCCTGAGTGGCCCGTGGCCTCCTCGACCAGGCCCTCGCGGCGGGCGCGGATCGGCCCGGCGAGGTCGAGTTGTCGCGACTGTCACCCCCGGCGGGAGCTCGCTGTGCCGCGTCTGTGGCCGGGGATCTGGTCCGGTGCTGCGGAACTTCCCGGTCGTGCCGCGAGTTTCCATGGTGCTGGGGGCAGCACCCGGCCGGGATGACAAGGAGTGCACATGGCCCTGTGGGACCGCGTCAAGGAGTCGGCGTCGCAGATGCAGACGCAGCTGGTGGCGAAGAAGAACGACCTGAAGAGCGGCGCGTTCCGCGACGCCAGCATGGCGATGTGCGCGCTCGTGGCCGCCGCCGACGGGACCGTCGACCCCTCGGAGCGGCAGCGGGTGGCCCAGCTCATCGGGACCAACGAGGTGTTGCAGAACTTCCCGGCCGACGACCTGCGGCGCCGTTTCGAGGAGAACCTGAACAAGCTGACGACCGACTTCGCCTTCGGCAAGGTGAGCGTGCTGCAGGAGATCGCCAAGGCGAAGAAGAAGCCCGCCGAGGCGCGGGCCGTCATCCAGATCGGGATCGTGATCGGCGGCGCGGACGGCGACTTCGACAAGACCGAGCAGGCGGTGGTGCGCGAGGCGTGCTTCACGCTGGACCTGCCGCCGCACGAGTTCGACCTCTGACGTCGCCGCCCGGCACGACGTGGGTGCTCCCGGGGCTGCGGGCACCCACGTCGTGCCGACGGTCGTTTGGTGCGCCGCCGGGGCCGCGCACACGGGGCGACGGGGTCAGGCGAGACCGGCGGACTTCAGCCAGGCCTTGGCGACGTCCAGCGGGTCCTTGTGCTCCACCTGGATCTGGGCGCCCAGCTTCAGCAGGGTCGTGGTGTCGAGCTTGGCCGAGACGGCGTTGAGCGCGTCGACGCCCTTCTGCGGCAGCGCGCTCTTGTAGACGAGCGGCTGGACGTTCTGGAAGCCGAAGAGGTTCTTCGGGTCCTGGAGAACGACGTACTTCTCCTTGGCGATGTTCGGGTCCGTGGTGAGGATGTCCGCGGCCTGGACGGCGTTCTTGCTCAGTGCCGCCTGGGTGAGCGGGCCGCCCACGTCCAGCGCCTTGAAGGACTTGAACTCCACGCCGTACACGGACTTCAGCCCCACGAGACCCTGCTGGCGGGTCTGGAACTCCGGCGAGCCGCCGATGACCAGGTCCTTGGCGATGTCCTTGAGGTCGGCTATGGAGGACTTCCCGGTGAGGTGGTACTTCTTCGCGGTGTCCGCGTTGACCGTCACCGAGTCCTTGTCCTGGGCCGGCGACGGCTTCAGCACGGTCAGCTTGGAGCCCAGCTTCGCCGTGATGGCCTCGGTGGTCGCCTCGGTGCTCTTCGGCGCCGCCTTGGGGTCGAGGTAGGCGAGCAGGGCGCCGTTGTACTCGGGCAGCACCGAGACGGAGCCGTTCTTGAGCAGACCGTAGGTGGTCTCGCGGCTGCCGATGTTCGGCTTGTAGGTGACCTTGATCCCCTTGGCCTTGAGGGCCTCGCCGTAGATGTCCGCGAGCAGGGTGCTCTCGTAGAAGTTGTTGGAGCCGACGACGACGCTGTCGCCGCTCGCCTTGCCACCCGTCAGGGGGTTGTCGGACTTGCCGTCGTCGGAGGAGCAGCCCGTCAGCAGAGCCGTGGCTGCCGCGAGGGCGACCACCGCCGCGCCTCGGTTGCTCCGGATGTGCCTGCTGATGTGGGTTGTGGAAGTCACGCGTCGATCCAATCCAGCCGGTTCTCGGTCGGTCAAGAGCATCAGATCACCGATACGTCGGGGTCTGTGACCAGTCGTGCCCTTTGAGCGGGCCCTTTGTAACGAGTTCTTGATGAAAGCCGCGCCGAACGCCTGCCGGGCGCTCGTCAGCCGCTTCGGCGTACTCCGGCCGACACCGCGAGCCGGGACGCCGCCCAGAACAAGGCGAGAGTGGCGAGCGCGAGAGCCGCGACCAGGGTGGCACCGCCGACGACCTTCTCGTAGTTGCGCTGGTAGAGGCCGTCGATGATGTAGCGGCCGAGACCGCCGAGGCTGACGTAGGCGGCGATGGTGGCCGTGGAGATGATCTGGATGGCCGCCGTGCGCAGGCCGCTCAGGATCAGCGGGAGCGCGACCGGCACCTCGACCTGGCACAGCACGCGCGCCTCGGACATTCCCATGCCGCGCCCGGCGTCCACCGGCGAGGGGTCGACTGAGCGGATCGCCTCGTAGGTGGTGACCAGGATCGGCGGTACGGCGAGCACCACCAGCGGGATCATCACCGGCCCGAGGCCGAACCCGATCCAGATGAACATCAGCACCAGCAGCCCGAAACTGGGCAGCGCCCGGCCGGCGGTGGCGATCAGCGCGAGGACGTTGCCGCCGCGCCCGTAGTGCCCGGTGACCAGGCCGACGGGCAGCCCGATGACGGCGGCGAGCAGCAGGGCTTCGAGCGAGTAGTGCACGTGCTCGACGAGCCGGGTGGGGATGCCGTCGTAGCCGTGCCAGTTGGCGCTGTCGGTGAAGAAGGCGTGGGCGAAGTCCAGGACGTTCATCGGGTGGCCCCCTTGCGTGGCATCCAGGGGGTGAGGAGGAGCCGGATCAGGACCAGTACGGCGTCGGCGAGGATGCCGAGGACCGCGATGGTCAGCACCGAGTTAACGGCCAGGGCGGGCCGGTGGTAGACGTTGGCGTCGTACAGCATGTTGCCGAGGGCGCCCTGGTTGCCGATGAGCATGCCGACGCTGACCAGGGAGATGCTGGACACGGTCGCGACCCGGAGGCCGCCGATGATCGCGGGCACGGCGATGGGCAGTTGGACCTGGAGGTAGCGGCGCACCGGGCCGAAGCCCATGGCCTGGGCGGCGGCCAGGGTCTCCCGTGGGACCGAGCGGACGCCGTCCACGATGGCCGGCACCAGCACCACCAGGCTGTACACCGCGAGCGGGATCATCACCGTGGTCTCGCTCTGCCCGAAGTAGTCGATGAGCACCACGAAGAAGGCCAGCGAGGGAACGGCGTACAACACCGTGGTGACACCGAGGACGGGCGGGTAGATCCAGCGGAACCGCACGCAGAGCTGGGCCAGGGGCAGGGAGACGAGCAGGCCGGCCAGCACCGGCAGCAGCGCCTCGCGCAGATGCAGGCCGACGAGGCCGAGGTAGCTGTGCTGGAGGTCGCTCGGGAGGTCGAAGAAGCCGTTCATCGCCCGGCCTTCACGTCGGTCCGTCCGGTGACTCGGCTGTGGGCGTCGCGGATCGCCTCGCCGATGACCTGCTGGGACACGACGCCGACGGCGCGGCCCTCGCCGTCCACCGCGACGGCCCAGCCGGTCGGCGAGAGCACGGCGCCGTCGAGCGCGGTGCGCAGCGAGTCGGTGCCGGGCACGAACGGCCGCCCGCACGCCAGGAGTTCCCCGGGGTCGATGGCGCCGGCGGTGAGCCGGTCCGGCTCGGCCCAGCCGAGGGGCCGGCCGTCGGGGTCGGTGACGAGGAGGTAGGGGGCGGCGGCGCGGGCGGCGAGCCGGTCGGCGTCCGCGTCGATGCCGACGATCGGCTCGGTCTCCAGGCGGATCCCCTCGGACGGGAAGAAGGACAGCCGCCGGATGCCGCGGTCGGCGCCGAGGAAGTCCTCGACGAACGCGTCGGCGGGCGCGCTGAGCAGTTCGGCGGGCGGTGCGAACTGGGCGAGCCGGCCGCCGGTGCGCAGGACGGCGACCATCGTGCCGAGTTTGATCGCCTCGTCGATGTCGTGGGTGACGAAGACGATGGTCTTGCCCAGTTCGTCCTGGATGCGCAGGAGTTCGTCCTGCAAGCCCTTGCGCACGATGGGGTCGACCGCGGAGAACGGCTCGTCCATCAGCAGCACCGGCGGGTCGGCGGCGAGCGCGCGGGCCACGCCGACGCGCTGCTGCTGGCCGCCGGAGAGCTGGTACGGGTACCGCTTGGCCAGCGCGGTGTCGAGCCCGACCCGCTCCATCAGCTCGGCGGCCCGGGAGCGCGCCTTCTGCTTGCTCCAGCCGAGCAGGCGGGGCACGGTGGCGATGTTGTCGAGGATGGTGCGGTGCTGGAAGAGCCCGGCGTTCTGGATGACGTAACCCATCGAACGGCGCAGGGTGTTGACCGGCTGCTGCCGGATGTCGGCGCCGTCCAGGAGGATGCTGCCCTCGCTGGGGTCCACCATCCGGTTGATCATGCGCAGGGTCGTCGTCTTACCGCACCCCGAGGGCCCGACGAGGACCGTGATCGCGCGGTCCGGTATGTCCAGCGACAGCCGGTCGACCGCGACCGTGCCGTCCGGATACCGCTTCGTGACTGAGTCTATCCGTATCAAAACGCCGAATACCCTTCGGGTTTGGCGGTATTCCGCCCGTTATCGGCCACGGTCTTCGAGGCGCAGCCCGTTGCGGAAAGAGTCTAGACCGCGAGTGTTTCAGGACTTTGGCGGGAGAGCGGGCGGTGGCGGCTCCTCGTCCTTGCGCGGGTGCGGCCGGGCCGCGAGGACCGCGACGTCGTCCTCCGCGCGGCGCGCGTCCAGCCGACCGACGATCGTCTCCAGCACCTCGTCGACGCCGTTGCCGCCGGTGAAGCGGAGGGCGGCCAGACGGGCGAGCGAGTGGTCGATGTCCTCGCCGCGGCGCTCCACGAGTCCGTCGGTGAACAGCACGAGCGTACAGCCGGGTGCCAGGGCGTGGGTGGCCGACTCGTACCCGCCCAGTCCGGTGCCGAGCGGCGGCCCGACCGGGACGGGCAGCAGCGAGGCCGCACCGTCCTCGGTGATGAGCACGGGCGGCAGATGGCCGGCGCTGGCCAGCGTCACCTGGCCCCGGCCCGGGTCGACGCGAGCGAGCAGACAGGTGGCCGGCCGGCGCTCGTCCTCCCCGGCGGCGATGTCGTCCATCTGCCGCAGCACCCGGTGCGGGGGCAGATCGGCCGAGGCGATGTAGCGCAGCGAGGAGCGGTAGGCGCTCATGTCGACGGCGGCCTCCAGACCGTGTCCCATCACATCGCCGACCACCAGCAGGGTGCGGCCGAAGTGCAGGCGTACGGTCTCGCACCAGTCGCCGCCGACCAGCGCGCTCCCGCCGACGGGCAGGTAGCGGACGGCGACGTCCAGGTTGGGGTGCGGGCGGCCCGGTGCCGCCAGCAGGGCGCGCTGGAGATCGCCGGCGGTCCGGCTGACCCGTTCGTAGGCACGGGCGTGCCGCAGGTGGGAGGCACCGCGCTCGGCGAGCAGGACGAGCCGCTCGGCCTCGAACCGTCGCGGCGGTCGTCCCTCGCGCGCCCACACCAGGACGCCGTACATGTCGTCCCCGCTGGTCAGCGGCGCGCACAGGGCGCCTCCCGTCCCGCTGCCGGCCGGGTGCTCCAGCCAGGGCTCGGTGCCGACGCCGGCGGTCGGCGAACTCCTCTCGCGGACCACGGCGGTGGCCCAGCGGGCGTCGGGCAGCACATCGGCGTCCCCGGTGATCGCGTCGTAGCCGGAGATGGTCTCCCCCACCCGGCGCATGACGGCCGCGCTTCCGCCGGCCAGCCGAACGGCGGCGCGGGTCAGCTCGGCGCAGGTCGTGGCCTCGTCCAGGGTGGTCCCGATCCCGGCCAGGGCGGCGCCCAGCGTGTCCAGCCGCGCCGTGGGCTCCTCCGCCCGCCCGGCACCGCGATACCCACCGCGGTCGCCGTCGACGGCCACGGGCCCGCGGCGGGACCGGATCCAGCGCGCCACACCCAACACCCTCACAGAGTCTCAAAACATGGCGAGCGGGGCACCGGTCACAGGGTGCCCCGCTCTCGCTTCGGCCACCGCGGCCACTCGGGTCCCATCGTCCCGGGCGGCCGTCCGGGACGGTCAGTCCTCGGCGGGGGCCAGCCGCAGAGAGATCGAGTTGATGCAGTACCGCTGGTCGGTGGGGGTCCCGTACCCCTCACCCTCGAACACGTGCCCGAGGTGGGAGCCGCAGCGGGCGCAGCGCACCTCGGTCCGGACCATCCCGTGGGACCGGTCCTCGATCAGCTCGACCGCGTCGGTGTCCTTGGGGTCGTAGAAGGACGGCCAGCCGCAGTGCGACTCGAACTTGGTGTCGGAGGTGAACAGGTCGGCACCGCAGGCCCGGCAGGAGTAGACACCCTTGGTCTTGGTGTCCGTGTACTCACCGGTGAAGGCGGGCTCGGTACCGGCCTGGCGCAGCACGGAGAACTCGGCCGGAGACAGCTCCGCCCGCCACTGCTCGTCCGGCTTCTCGACGTCGTACGACATGAGCCTCAGCCCCTTTACTACTACTCACTGCGACAGGCGGTCCAGGATCCGCGGGCCCAGGTCGGTCACATCACCCGCGCCCATGGTGAGAACGAGATCACCGGGCTTCGCCATTCCCGCGATCACCGCCGGGACCTCCGCCTTGTCGTGCACGGCGGTGACGTCGGCGCCCGCGGCGCGCGCGGCCTCGATGATCAGCTCGGCGGTCACCCCGGGGATCGGGTCCTCGCGGGCCGGGTAGATCTCGAGCACGACGGAGGCGTCCGCCAGCGTCAGCGCCTGGCCCATCTCCTTGCCCAGCTCCTGGGTGCGGGAGAACAGGTGCGGCTGGAAGACGACGAGGATGCGGGAGTCGCCGGCGGCGGCCCGCATGGCCTCCAGGTCGGCGCTCATCTCGGTCGGGTGGTGGGCGTAGGAGTCGATCACCTGGACGCCCGCCGCCTCGCCCTTGAGCTGGAGCCGGCGCTTGACCCCGGTGTACGCGGCGAGCGCGGGGGCCAGCCGGTCGGCCGGGACGCCGAGGGCCGCGGCGGCGGCGAGCGCGGCGACGGCGTTCAGGGCGTAATGGCGGCCGGGGACGGAGACCGTGAAGGTCAGCTCGCGTCCGTCCAGGAGGACCGTCACCTCGCTCTTGAGGCCCTGGGGCACCACGGAGAGCACCCGTACGGCGGCGTCGTCCGCCTCGCCGTAGGTCACCACCCGCACATCGCGGCCGGCGACGCGGCGGGTGAGTTCCCGGGCGCCTTCCTGGTCCGCGGAGACGACCAGCGTGCCGCCCTCGGTGATCCGGTCGACGAACGTCTCGAAGGACTCGTAGATCTCGTCCATCGAGGCGTAGTTGGCGTGGTGGTCCAGTTCGACGTTGAGGACGATGGCGACGTCGGGCGCGTACTTGTGGAAGCTGCGGTCCGATTCGTCCGCCTCCGCCACGAAGAGGTCCCCCTCGCCGTGCAGGGCGTTGGAGCCGGGGGCGTCCAGGTCGCCGCCGATCGCGTACGACGGCTTCAGGCCCAGCTCGGTCAGGGAGACCGCCAGCATCGACGTGGTGGTGGTCTTGCCGTGCGTACCGGCCACGGCGATCGGGCGCAGCCCCTCCATCAGCGCGGCCAGCGCGTCGGAGCGGTGCACCACCGGGATGCCCAGCTCGGCGGCGCGGGCCAGCTCCGGGTTGTCCTCGCGGATCGCCGACGAGACGACGACACAGCTCGCGTCCTCGGCGAGGTGCCCCGCGGCGTGCCCGATGTGCACGGTGGCGCCGAGCGCCCGCAGCGCCTGGGCGGTCGCCGAGTCCTTGGCGTCGCTCCCGGCCACCGCGGCGCCGCGCTGCGCGAGGATCTTGGCGATGCCCGACATCCCGGCGCCGCCGATGCCGATGAAGTGCGGTCGGTCCATGGCGGCAGGAAGGCCGGGTGCCATGTGTTTCTCCCCAGAGACGGTGCGTGCCAGAGCAGCCCTAGCCTATGCGCTGGCGTGCCGGGCTCCGCGCAGGAGGACCACGGCTACGCCTTGCTGTGCGAGAACAGCTTCAGCACCGGCACCCCCACCTTGTGCCGGGCGCGCGAGGCCCAGTCCCGGTGGAAGAACTCCTCCACGTAGTGCGGATCGGTCAGCACGATCACCTCGTCGGCCCCCACCTCGGCCACCAGCGCCTTCAGCGCGTCCAGCGGGTGGTCCTCGACCAGCCGCCCCTCCGCCCGGCTGCCCGCCGCGCGCAGGGCCTGCAACGACACGTCGAGGGCCTGACGGCCGACGCTGCGGGCCTCGTCGCCCTCGGGCGTGTCCCCTTCGCGCACGGCGTCGTCGAGTTCACCGAGCGCGATGTCGTCGATGGCCCGCAGCAGGCGGTCCGCCTGGTCGCCGCGCGGCTGCAGCAGCACATGGAAGGCGACCGGCTCGTCCCCGTGCAACGTGGTGACGAACTCCACGTCGGCGGACGTCAAGGCCTTCTCGATCATCAACACGCTCGTGAACACCAAACGCCTCTTCTCCTCCGTGGGCCCGGACCGGGCCCCTGCGGAAACCATCCTTCCCCGTGATCGCACGGGTACTGCCGGATCAAGTCTGCCTGTCGACAACCGGTCGGAATGGAATATTCCACTCATTTCCGGACCGACGGCTCAGGAGCGGCACTTCAGGACCGACGGTAACGACCGAAGAGGAATCCGTCCTCCTCGAGGAGGGAGACGAGACCGAACCGGTGCGGCACGGCGACCGACGGACCGCCGGCGATGCGCTGCGCGTCCCCCGCGGTGAGCGTCGGGGAGAGCGTCAGGCACAGCTCGTCCAGCACCTCGGCGGCGATGAGCTGGCCGAGCAGCCGGGGGCCGCCCTCGGTGAGCAGCCGGGTGTGGCCGAGGGCGGCGAGGGCGCGTACCGCTCGCGCGGGCTCGACGCCCATGCCGTCGCCGGCGATCACCACCCGGGCTCCGGCCCTCTCGGCGGCGGCCACCCGGTCGGGGGCGGCCGCGGCGCCCGTGAGCACGAGGGTGGGGACCAGGGGCGAGGTGAACAGGGGAAGGGAGAAGTCCAGCTCCAGGCTCGCGCTGACGACCGCGATCGCGGGTACCGCGGCCTGCCCCGCGGCCTTGCGGGCATCGGCGAACTCGGCGCGCTCCTTCGCCGGGCGGTACCCCTCCTGCCGTACCGTCTCCGCCCCCACCACGACGACGTCCGCGAGCGCCCGCAGCGTGCCGAAGATCCGCATGTCCGCCGCGCTGGAGATGGGCTGGGAGCGGCCGTCGTGCTGGGCGGCGCCGTCGAGGGAGGAGACCATGTTGGCCCGCAGCCACGGCCGCGGGCCCCGCGGACCGGGCTCCGGGTAGGCGTAGGCCGCGGCCAACTCCGCGAGACTCCACTCCCGCGCCTGCCCCGCCGCAGGCGCGCCGACCGTCGTGGCGGGGCCGGGGTCGCCGGCGGCCGCGACCGGACCGGGGGCCTGGGCGGCGCCGCGAGCATCGACGGAACCGGCGGGTCCGGGGGCGCCGGGCGCTCCCGGAACGCCGGACGCGGCACGGGCACCGGAGGCACCGGTACCGGCGACCCGATCGGCCTCCGCCGCGCCGGTGGCCCCCCGGGCCCCGACCGTCCCCGCGTCCCCGGTGGCCCCTTCGGCCTCCGGCGGGCGCCCGGTGGAGGCCTGGGCTGCTGTTTCGTCGGTCACAGGGAACAGGCGTCGCATGTGGTGCAGTGTGACACGGCGCTTAGCATGGTTGACCGTGTCGTCCTCCACCTCCGCCCCAGCATCCGGCTCGCCGGCCGACGCGGGCCCCCTCTCCCTGTGCGCCCGTGAGCCCCGTGTGCCCGCCGACCGGCTGGTCGCCGAGATGGTGCCGCCGCCGCGCTTCGACTCGGTCCGCTTCTCGACGTACATCCCGGACCCGAACCAGCCCAGTCAGATCGAGGCCGTGGGGGTGCTGGAGGGGTTCGCGGCCGGGCTCGGCGGGGCGCACGCCTCCGGCGCCGGCAGGCGCGGCTTCCTCGGCTTCGGCAGGAGCAGGGCGCCCAAGACCCCGGCCGGACCGCGCGGGGTGTACCTGGACGGCGGCTACGGCGTCGGCAAGACCCATCTGCTCGCCTCGCTCTGGCACGCCACCCCGGCCGAGCCCGCGCTGAAGGCGTTCGGCACCTTCGTGGAGCTGACGAACCTGGTCGGCGCGCTCGGTTTCCAGCAGACCGTGCAGACGCTCAGCGGCCACCGCCTGCTGTGCATCGACGAGTTCGAGCTGGACGACCCGGGCGACACGGTCCTGGTGTCCACGCTGCTCGGCAAGCTGGTCGACGCGGGCGTCGCGCTCGCCGCCACCTCCAACACGCTGCCCGGCAAGCTGGGCGAGGGCCGGTTCGCCGCCGCCGACTTCCTGCGCGAGATCCAGGGCCTGTCGGCCCACTTCCGCGCCCTGCGCATCGACGGCGAGGACTACCGCCACCGCGGTCTGCCCGAGGCGCCGGCCCCGTTCACCGACGAAGAGGTGACGAAGGCGGCGTACGCGACCGAGGGCGCCTCGCTGGACGACTTCCCGCGGCTGCTGGAGCACCTCGCCAAGGTGCACCCGAGCCGGTACGGGGCGCTGACCGACGGTCTGCGGGCGGTCTGCCTCACCGGGGTGCGGCCGGTGCCGGACCAGTCGACCGCGCTGCGGCTGGTCGTGCTCGCCGACCGGCTCTACGACCGCGAGGTCCCGGTGCTGGCCTCGGGGCAGCCCTTCGACCGGCTGTTCAGCGAGGAGATGCTGAACGGCGGCTACCGCAAGAAGTACTTCCGCGCGATATCCCGGCTCACCGCGCTGGCCCGCGACGCCAAGGGGCTGCTCGACTCCTAGGGCGAATTCACGCCACGCCACCCGCACTTTTCACGCTCTCTTGTGGGCGTAACGCGCAGTTAACCCTGCAAAGGCCTCCGCACGGTTAACGTATTTCTTGACCAGTCATTGACCAGTGCTTGGTGCTTACAAGAGATGTGAACGTGGCGAAGGGGGGCGCATGTTCCGAGGTACGACGGCCCGGGCACTGCTCGCGCTCCTCGCCCTGACACAGCTCGCCTTCCAGCTCCTCATTCCCACGGGACCCTTCGCACCCGCGCACACGATCGGCCAGGCGTTGGCCAAAGCCGCGCCCGAAATCAGCTCCCCCGCCCTACCGCCGCGCGTCGGAGCGGACACCGTCCGCGACGAGGGACGCCCGGATGAGCCCCTGGGCGCCCCGCGCGTACGCGACCGGCAGCGCGGCTCGGCCTCCGGCTGGGCGCCGGAACACCCGCTCATAGCCGGCCGGACGGCCGCCGCGGACCCGTCGGACACCTCCGGCACGCGGTGGCACCGCGCCCCGGGATCCGCCAGAGCCCACACCCAGGCGGCACTTCAGGTCTTCCGCCGCTGAGGGGCGGGCCGCGCGCGGCTCCCACTCCCCCCACACCGCTCGAGCCCGACGCGCCGGTGCGGCGCGCCAGGAGGAACCCACAGCCATGCAGCCCCTCATCGACAACGCCCGTGTCTTCGGACAGCGCCCTGAGGAGTTCGCCAAACTCGCCGAAGGCCAGTCCCCTCAGGTCCTCTTCATCACCTGCTCCGACTCCCGGGTCGTACCGGCCCTGATCACGGGCGCCCGCCCCGGCGAGCTGTTCGAGCTGCGCACCGCGGGCAACATCGTGCCGCCGCACGCCTCGCGACACCCCACCGCCGAGGCCGCCACCATCGAGTACGCCGTGGAGGTGCTCGGCGTCCGCGACATCGTCGTCTGCGGGCACTCGCACTGCGGCGCCGTCGGCGCGCTGGTGCGCGGCGACGACCTGACCGCCGTACCCGCCGTGCGCGACTGGCTCGCGCACGCGACCCCTCGTCCGACCGGCGCGGCCGAGGACCCGGAGGTCGCCGAGGGCGTGCAGAGCCATGTACTGACCCAGCTGCTGCGCCTGCGCTCCTACCCCTGCGTGGAACGGGGACTGACGGAGGGCCGGCTCGCCCTGCACGCCTGGTACTACGAGGTGCACACCGGCGCCGTACGGACGCACCGCCCGCAGACCGACACCTTCGAGTCCCTGTGAGCGCGCCGATGACCAGCAAGCACACCCTCATATCCCGCTTCCCCCATCTCAGGCAGGATCTCGCCGCCTCCCTCGTGGTCTTCCTGGTCGCGCTCCCGCTGTGCGTGGGCGTGGCCGTCGCCTCCGGGGTGCCGGCCGAACTGGGCCTGGTCACCGGCATCGTGGGCGGCATCGTCACCGGGCTGATGCGCGGCAGCAGCCTGCAAGTGTCCGGTCCGGCCGCCGGCATGACCGTGCTGGTCTTCGAGGCGGTCAAGGAGTTCGGTCTGCCGGTGCTCGGTGCGATCGTGCTCGCGGCCGGTCTGCTCCAGGTGGCCATGGGCGCCCTGCGGCTGGGCCGCTACTTCCGGGCCATCTCCGTGTCCGTCGTCGAGGGCATGCTGGCCGGGATCGGTCTGGTCCTCATCGCCGGCCAGCTCTATCCGGCGCTGGCGGCCAAGGCCCCCGACTCCGGCCTGGGCAGGATCGCCGGACTGCCCGGCGCCTTCGTGGACGCCCTCGGCGCCGGGCGGGCACTCGCCTCCCTCGCGGTGTGCGCGGGCACGATCGCCGTACTGCTGCTGTGGCGGCTCGCTCCGGCCCGGCTGCGCGCGCTGCCGGGCCCGCTGGCCGCGGTCGGCCTGGCCACACTGGCCGGGTTCGCGCTGGACCTGCCCGTGGCCACCATCGAGGTGCGGGGGCTGCTGGGCTCGGTCCAGCCGCCGCCGCTGAGCGCCTTCGGCGAGCTGGCCGGTGTCGGCGCGCTCGGCACGGTCCTCGCCTTCACCCTGATCGCGTCGGCGGAGTCGCTGTTCAGCGCGGCGGCCGTGGACCGGCTGCACTCCGGGCCGCGCACCGCCTACGACCGGGAACTCCTCGCCCAGGGCGCCGGCAACACGGTGTGTGGGCTGCTGGGCGCACTGCCGATGACGGCGGTGATCGTGCGCAGCGCCGCCAACGTCCAGGCGGGCGCCCGGACCAAGGCATCCCGGGTGCTGCACGGCGTGTGGCTGTTGCTGTTCGCGGCGCTGCTGCCGGGCGTGCTCGCCTGGATCCCGATCCCGGCCCTCGCCGGCATCCTGATCCACGCGGGAGCCAAACTGGTGCCGGTCCGGACGCTGACGGTGCTGTGGCGCGAGAACCGGGGCGAGGCGCTGATCCTGACGGTCACGGCCGTCTCCATCGTCGCGGTGAGCATGTTCGAGGGCGTGCTGATCGGGCTGGCGCTGGCGGTGGTCAAGACGGCCTGGGAGGCGTCGCACATCAGGCTGGAGGTCGTCGACAAGGGGGCGGGCCCGGTCGAGGCGTACCTGGTGGGCAACGCGACCTTCCTGCGGCTGCCGAGGATCCTGGACAGCCTGGACTCCCTCCCCCGCAACCGTCCGGTCCGCCTGGACCTCTCCGGCGTCCACCACCTCGACCACGCCTGCCGCACGGCCCTGGAGAGCTGGGCCGAGCGGCACAGCGACGCGGACACCGAACCGGTGAGGCTCACGGTTCCCGCGGCGCGCACCCGGTCGGCGAGGGCGACGGCGGCATGACCGCGTCCACGGCCGGGTGACGGCCGCGTCGGGAGGGGGTGGGCGGTGCCGGCGACGGCACCGCCCATCACGTCCATGGCTTCCACACCTGGCCGGGCATATCGTTACAGCGACAGACAAAACAGACCTCTGCACGAGGAGGTCACCATGGTCCAGGACCTTGTGGTGGCCGTGGCAGCCGCAGGCTCGGTCGGCATCGTCTACCTGGCCGCGGCGGCGCGCGTGATCAAGCAGTACGAACGCGGCGTGCTGTTCCGGCTCGGGCGCCTCGCGGGTGAGGTACGCGCGCCGGGCCTCACCCTGATCATTCCCTTCGTCGACCGGCTGCGGAAGATCAACATGCAGATCGTGACGCTGCCCATTCCGGCGCAGGAGGGCATCACCCGCGACAACGTCACCGTCCGCGTGGACGCGGTCGTGTACTTCCGGGTGGTCGACGCGGCGAGCGCCCTGGTGAAGGTGGAGGACTACCGGTTCGCGGTGTCGCAGATGGCGCAGACCTCCCTGCGCTCCATCATCGGCAAGAGCGACCTGGACGATCTGCTCTCGAGCCGCGAGAAGCTCAACCAGGGCCTGGAGCTGATGATCGACAGCCCGGCCGTCGGCTGGGGCATCCAGGTCGACCGGGTGGAGATCAAGGACGTGTCCCTGCCGGACACGATGAAGCGGTCGATGGCCCGGCAGGCCGAGGCCGACCGGGAACGGCGGGCCCGGATCATCAACGCCGACGCCGAGCTGCAGGCCTCCAAGAAGCTCGCCGAAGCCGCCCAGCAGATGGCCGACACCCCGACCGCCCTCCAGCTCCGGCTGCTCCAGACGGTGATGGCGGTGGCGGCCGAGAAGAACTCCACGCTGGTCCTGCCCATCCCGGTGGAACTGCTGCACTTCCTGGAGCGGGGCAACCAGCAGCCCGCAGCGCCGAACGCCGGCACCCGGTCGCCGCAGACGGCGGCCGCGCCGGAGCCCGGCGCACTCCTGGACACCGCACCGCTGCCGCCCAGGCCGAACGGCGACGCGACACAGCGGGGAACGGCCGCACTCCCGGAGACGGAGCCGTAGCGGAACCACCACCTCGGCCCCGGAGGTGTCCACCCGGAACTCCTGGAAACCTGATCGGGGCCGGGCCCCTACGGGTTCGGCGGCGCCGGCCGTTCGACGCTCACCGCCCCCGCCCGGCACGGGCGTAGGGCGCGGCGCACGAGCGTGGGAACCGAGAACCGAGCGAAGGAGTGCGCCGTGCCGAAGAAGGGTGTCCGAAGCCTCCGGGAGGCGCTGCGTCTCCCGCCCGGCGAGCCGGTGGACCTGGCCTCCTACGACGCCCGCGCCACACCCGGCGCCCCGGGCGGCAAGAGCGCCACCGTCGCGGACACCGCGCGCATGGGCGGGCAGCTGGCCCGGTGGCAGGAGCGGCTGTGGGCGGCGGGCACCGCGGGTGACCGGCACCGGGTGCTGCTGGTACTCCAGGGCATGGACACGAGTGGCAAGGGCGGCACGGTCAAGCACGTCATCGGCAATCTCAACCCCTCCGGCTGCCGGGTCAGGGCGTTCAAGGCGCCCACCGAGGAGGAGCGCGCGCACGACTTCCTCTGGCGGGTGCGGCGCGCGCTGCCCGAACCGGGCGAGATCGGCATCTTCGACCGCTCGCACTACGAGGACGTGCTGGTCGCCCGGGTCCGGCATCTCGCCCGGCCCGCCGAGATCGGCAGCCGGTACGGCCTGATCAACGACTTCGAGCGGGAGCTCGCCGAGGACGGGACGACCGTCGTCAAGTGTTTCCTGCACATCTCCTACGAGGAGCAGCGGCGCCGCCTGCTGCGTCGCCTCGACCGCCCGGACAAGCACTGGAAGTTCCAGCCCGGCGACATCGACGACCGGGCCCTGTGGCCCGCCTATCAGGAGGCGTACGAGCGGGCGCTGGAGCACTGCGCGAGCGCGCGGGCGCCCTGGTACCTGGTCCCGGCGGATCGCAAGTCGTACCGGAACTGGGCCGTCAGCCGACTTCTGCTGGAGGAGCTGCGGGCGTTGGACCCGCACTATCCGAAGGCCGGTTTCGATGTGGCGGAATGCCGGGAGCGACTGCTGAACGAGGCCTGACCGGGTACCCGGCGGCCATGCACGAGCAGCGGAAAGTCACCGATTCGTACTGGCTGCGGACCGCTCCCGGGCCGTCGTACCCGGCTCTGACCGGGGACACCGAGGTCGATGTGGCCGTCGTGGGCGCGGGTATGGCCGGGCTCAGCACCGCCTACGAGCTGGCCCGGGCCGGGCTGCGGGTGGCGGTGCTGGAGGCGGGGCGGGTGGCGTCCGGGGTCACCGGTCACACCACCGCCAAGCTGACGGCCCAGCACACCCTCGTCTACGACCGGCTCCGGCGTACCCGTGGGCCCGACGGCGCGCGGCTGTACGCCCGTTCGCAGTCGGAGGCGATCGAGCACGCGGGGGCGCTCGTCGCCGAGCTGGGCATCGACTGCGAGTGGGAGGAGCGGGACGCCTACACGTACGTGCGGGACGAGTCGCGGGTCGAGGAGGTGCGGGCGGAGGCGGAGGCCGCGCGGGAGGCGGGGCTGCCGGCCACGTTCACGACCGGGACCGGGCTGCCGTTCCCGGTGGCGGGCGCGGTCCGGGTGACCGGGCAGGCGCAGTTCCACCCGGTCCGGTACCTGCGGGCGCTCGTCGACGACATGATCGCGCGC
The DNA here is from genome assembly GCF_044454765.1 of Streptomyces sp. NPDC051452. Classification (NCBI taxonomy): domain Bacteria; kingdom Bacillati; phylum Actinomycetota; class Actinomycetes; order Kitasatosporales; family Streptomycetaceae; genus Streptomyces; species Streptomyces sp. NPDC051452. Next base: position 86,195 of record NZ_JBITEB010000006.1, on the reverse strand, counting down.
GGTGGCCAGGTGTACGAGGGGACGCGGGTCGTCGGTTTGGACGAGGGCGGGGAGACCTGCCGGCTGACGACGGAATCGGGCCACACGGTGACCGCCCGGGACGTCGTGGTCGCCACCCACTATCCGGTGTTCGACCGGGCCCTGCTGTTCTCCCGGCTGTCCCCGCGCCGGGAACTGGTCGTGGCGGGCCCGCTGGGCGACGGCCCGGATCCCGAGGGCATGTACATCACGCCCGAGGAGAACACCCGCTCGGTGCGCACCGCGCCGTACGGCGAGGACGGCCGACGGCTGCTCGTCGTCACCGGTGAGCACTTCACGCCCGGTACCGGCGATCCGCGGGCCGGCTTCGACCGGCTCGCCGCCTGGGCCCGGGAGCACTTCCCCGGAGTGCGTCTGGAGCACGCCTGGGCCACCCAGGACAACGAGTCGACCGACACCGTCCCGCTGGTGGGCCCCTTCCACCCGGGCGCCCGGCACACCTATGTGGCCACGGGCTTCGGCGGCTGGGGACTGAGTGGCGGGATCATGGCCGGGCTGCTGCTCACCTCCCTGATCACCGGCGGCGACAGCCCCTGGCGGGAGCTGTACGACCCGCGCCGGCTGAAGTCGGTGGTGCGCGAGGCTCCGTCGCTGCTGAAGACGCAGGCGAAGGTGGCCCGGCACTTCGTCGGGGACCGGTTGAAGACGCCGGCCTCGGTGGACGACCTGGCGCCCGGTGACGGCGCGGTGGTCCGGGTGGGCGGTGACCGGCTCGCCGTGCACCGCGACGACGCGGGAGCCCTGCACGCCGTGTCGGCCCGCTGCACCCACCTCGGCTGCCTGGTCGCGTTCAACCGTGCCGAGTGCGCCTGGGAGTGTCCGTGCCACGGCTCCCGTTTCGGCGTCGACGGCGAGGTGCTCCAGGGGCCGGCGGTCCGGCCGCTGGAACAGCGCGAACTGGAGTGAGCGGTGATCCGCCGCCCGCCGCGCGGGTGACCTTACCGCCACACTCCGAGTCGTATCACCATACAAATGGACATACGGTCCTACGCTCGTCCGGTGATCCCACTCGCACGCCGTATCGCCGCCGTCACCTCCGTCTGCGTCCTGGGCGCGGCCCTCGCCGCCTGCGGCACCGCGGGCCCGTCGGGCGTGGCCAAGCCCTCCGTGTCCGCCTCCCCCTCCGCCACCCGGCCGCCCGTGCTCACCCCGGGCCCGGGCGGCCTGACCCCGGTCTTCGAGCACGGCCCCCGCACCCTGGGCAAGCAGGTCGCGCTGACCTTCGACGCCGACATGACCGCCGACGAGGGCCCCCGCGCGGCCTCCGGCGAGCATTTCGACAATCCGGGTCTCATCGCCGCCCTGCGCACGCTGAAGGTCCCGGCGACCGTCTTCATGACCGGCCGCTGGGCCGACCAGTACCCGGCCGAGGCCCGCAGTCTCGGTCACGACCCGCGGTTCGAGGTCGCCAACCACTCCTACAGCCACTACGCCTTCACCGACGACTGCTACGGCCTGCCGACGGTCGGGGCGGACCGGATGCGCTCGGACGTCGAGCGCGCGTACACCTCCCTGCGCAAGGCGGGCGTACCGAAGCCGATGCCGTACTTCCGTTTCCCCGGCGGCTGTTACGACGAGCGGTCCCGCCGCGCGCTCAGCGGGCTCGGGGTGACCGCGGTGCAGTGGGACGTGGTGAGCGGCGACGCGTTCGCCACCGACGCCGACGCGGTGGTCCGCCAGGTGCTGGACGGGGTGAAGCCCGGCTCGGTGGTCGTCATGCACTGCACCCGCAGCGCCGCCCCGACGACCGAGAGCGTCGTCCGCAGGGTCGTGCCGGAGCTGCGCAAGCTCGGGTACCGGTTCGTGAAGGTCTCCGAGCTGATCGGCGAGACCAGCGGACACCGCTGAGCGGCGCGGGTGACGCGGGAGGCGCGTTGATCGGGGTGATCCCGGCTTCGTAGGCTGGGCTGTCGTGAGCAACGTTCCAGTTTCCGGTGACAGTCCCTTCCAGGCCGAGCGCACGCCACGCGACGAGGCACCGCAGTTCGTGCTGCCGCTCGTCGTCCGCATCGAGCGGAGCGCGCCGCCCGCCCGCACCGACGCGCTGGAGACGGCCGCCCGGGCCGTGCTCCGCCTCCTCGGTGACGAACGGGCGCACGGCGACGGCGAGTGGGCCGAGGCCGTGCGGAACTGGGAGGACGCCCGGATCCGCAAGGTCGTCCGCCGGGCCCGGGGCGCCGAGTGGCGGCGGGCCGGGACGCTGCCCGGGATCACGGTGACGGGCAAGTCCGCGGAGGTCCGGGTCTTCCCGCCGATCCCGCTGGACGGCTGGCCCAAGGACCTGGCCAAGCTCCAGGTGTCGGGCACCGAGCTGGACGACCCGGAGCCGCCCGCCCCGGCGGACCCGGTCCAGCCGGTGCTGTGGCTGAACCCCGAACTGGAGATGTCGGCCGGCAAGGCGATGGCCCAGGCAGGGCACGGCGCCCAACTGGCCTGGTGGGCGCTGTCCGGCACCGAGCGGGCCGCCTGGCGCGACGCCGGCTTCCCGCTCGCCGTCCGCACCGCCGCCCCCGCCGACTGGCCCCGGCTGACCGGCGGCGGACTGCCGCTGGTGCGCGATGCCGGCTTCACGGAGATCGCGCCGGGTTCCTGCACGGTGGTCGCCGACCATCCGGCGCTGCGCTGACGCGGCGCCGCGGACGAAACCTCAAATGTTGCTCTGAACGCTCCCCCCGCGGGGTTCGGGGCCGCTCACCGGGGCCATACCCCCGTCACTCGACGTACGGGCACCAGGCCGAGCAGGAGGGGGACGCGCATGCGGCGACTGGGGACGGGCATCGGCTGGCGGCCGGAGATCGCGGAGGCCGTGGAACGCATGCCGGGCATCGACTGGGTGGAGGTCGTGGCCGAGAACATCTGCCCCGGGCACCTTCCCGAGTCGCTGCTCCGGCTGCGCGGGCGCGGTGTGACGGTGATCCCGCACGGTGTCTCCCTCGGCCTCGGCGGCGCGGACCGCCCCGACGCGGGCCGTCTGACGGCCCTCGCCGAGCGGGCCGAGGCGCTCGGCGCTCCCCTGGTCACCGAGCACGTCGCGTTCGTCCGGGCGGGCGGCGCGCTCACCGCCTCCCCCGCGCTGGAGGCCGGGCATCTGCTGCCCGTGCCGCGCACCCGGGACGCGCTGGACGTGCTGTGCGAGAACGTCCGCATCGCGCAGGAGGCGCTGCCGGTGCCGCTGGCCGTCGAGAACATCGCCGCGCTGTTCTCCTGGCCGGGTGAGGAGCTGACCGAGGGGCAGTTCCTCACCGAGCTGGTCGAGCGGACCGGCGTACGGCTGCTCGTCGACGTGGCCAACCTGCACACCAACCACGTCAACCGGGGCGAGGACCCCGCCGAGGCGCTGGCCGCGCTGCCACTGGAGGCGATCGCCTACGTCCATGTCGCGGGCGGTTTCGAACGGGGCGGCGTCTGGCACGACAGTCACGCGCATCCGGTGCCGCCCCCGGTGCTCGCCGTCCTGTCCGACCTCGCCTCCCGTACCGACCCGCCCGGCGTCCTGCTGGAACGGGACGAGGACTTCCCGGAGCCGGCCGAGCTGGAGCGGGAGCTGGCGGCGATCGCGGGCGCCGTGCGCGGGGGACGCGAACGGGCGGCCGCGGGCACGGCCGTGACCGCCGGGAGCGGCGGGGGTGTCGCGGTGCGGGTACGACCGGTGGCCCGTGTGCGCACGCGGGAGGCGGCCCGGGAGCGGCTCGGGGTCGCCCAGGCCGCGGTGTTGTCCGCGCTGATGGCCGGGACGCCGGTGCCGGAGGGGTTCGACCGGGTACGGATGGGGGTGCAGGCGCGGGCCCTCGCGGCGAAGCGGGCGGACGTGGTGGCCAGGGTGGCGCCCGAGTTGCCGGTGATTCTGGGAGCGGAGTACCGACCGGCCTTCCTGGCGTACGCCCGGCAGCGGCCGATGGCGGGCGGGTACCGCCGGGACGCTCTGGACTTCGCCGAACACCTCCTGGGGAAGGACCGGCCGGAGCGCCGCGAAGCCCTCCGCGAGTGGTGGCTGGACCGAGCGGGCCCGGCCCCCAGATCATCGGGTCGCGTCACCCGAGTGGCGAGAACGGCCCGCGACCTGCTGCGCCGCATCACGGCACTCCAGCGGCGACCATCGGGGGCGACCTCCTAGGGCCTGTCGCGCCTGGCGTCGGCAACCACCACACACCCCGCGCCCGCCCCCGCACCGGATCGCAACCGGAAACCGGCCCTCCGCCGCCGCAGTAATATGCCAAGCCGCACCCACCCATCCCCAGCACCCGGTGTGCGGTGCCGTACAGGAGGCGCCATGCGACCGCGAGCCCCGATCAAGGGCCGAGGCATATTCAGCGGGACCGGGCTCATCATCACCGGCCTCGCCGCGACCGCCGCGGCGCTGCTGTTCCCGCTCTGGTCGTACGCCGACCGGCAGGACACGGCCGGCGCGAACGTGCTGAGCGCGCGGACCGTGACCACCCCGTACGGCCCGCTGTCCGCGCAGGACCGGGACTTCGTCACCAAGGTCCGGCTCGCGGGGCTGTGGGAACTGCCCGCCGGACAGCTGGCGGAGCGCGAGGGAACCACCCCCGCGGTGCGCACGGCGGGCCGGCACCTCGTCGACGGGCACACCTCCCTCGACGCGCACGACCGCACCGTCGCCATCCAGTTGGGCATCCCGATGCCCAACGAACCCAACGAGCAGCAGAAGCAGTGGCTCGCCACCCTGAGGTCGGCCCGGGGCCAGGATTTCGACCGCCGGTTCGCCGGCATCCTGCGGCTGGCACACGGCCGGGTGTTCTCCCTGGTCGCACAGGTCCGGGCCGGCACCCAGAACTCCCTGGTCCGCGATCTCGCCGACGACGCCAACACGACCGTCCTGGACCACATCAGGATCCTGGAGGCGACGGGCTACGTCGACTTCGCCGCGCTCTCGCGCGACCTGGCCGCCTCCGCCACGCCCGTGCCGTCGCCGCCGGTGGTCGATCCGGGCGCCGCCGTCCCGGTCGTTCCCCCGCCGGACCCGACGTACTCCCTGCCGCCCGCGACGAGCACTCCCTGACCTGCGCGGAAAGCGGAACGTCACATACCGGCGACTCTCTGTCCGGATCGTGAACAGGGCATGGCCTTTCGCCTCGTCGTCGGCATAGAAACACGTCATGTTCTGGGTCCTTCTCCTTCTCCTGGCCTGGGCCTTCGCCGGCACCGCGTGCGTCCGGCTGTGCCTGGCCGCCGTCCGCGCCGCAGACGCGGACGCGGCGGACGCCTCCGCCGTCACGGCGACAGCCCCCGAGCGCCGACTGACGTTGTACGAGGCGGCTTTCCTGTCCGGCGGACCGGCGCGGGTCGCCGAGGTGACCCTGGTGGCCATGGCCCGGCAGCGGCGGCTGCTGCTCGCCCACACCGGCTGGGCCACGGTGGTGGACCCGCTGGGCCGGGACGAGATGGAACGGTCCGTCATAGGGGCGATAGGCCCTCAGGGCCAGTCCCGGATCGCTCCCGTACGAGCGCGTGTGGCGGGCGCGGAAGCGGTGCGCCGGGTGGCCGACGGACTGGTGCGCGCGGGCCTCGCGGTACCCGAGGGCGCCGGTACGACGGTGGGGGCCGCGGTGCGCCGGGTGCGTGCCGCCACGCTGGGCGTGGCGGTGCTGGGGGTGACCGCGCTGCTGCTGCCCGTCCCGAGCGACACGCCCCGGCTCCTGGTCGCCCTGTGGTTCGCGCTGCCCCTGACCCTGTCCCTGAGCTGTCTCGCCCTCGCCCGCTGGGAGGCGCATCCGTACTCGCGGTGGGCCTCCCCGGCCGGGCAGCGGCTGCTGGACGCGCTCACCTGGGGGCCGGCCGGCGAGGAGCGGTCGTTCCTCACCTCCGTCGCCGTACGCGGCGTCCGCGCGAGCGGTGGACCCGAGCTGCGCGCGGCCTTCGCCCACCGCGAGCAGCCGCGGCGGGAGTGAGGGCGTTCCCGGGGGCGCACAAGGGGCATTGGCGCCGACACCGGCCGGACGGTGCTTGCCTTCACCCACGGCCGACCGAAACATCCCTTCTGTCGCCGCCGGGCCGTGGCAGTCGTGCCATCGCCGCCGCGCACCGAAGGGATACGCGATGAGAGCTGCCGCCCTGTACTCGGCCGCCGGATCCTTGCTTCTGACCACCCTGGCCGCGACCCCGGCGGGCGGCACGCCCACTCGCCCCGAGGCACCCGGGGTGCCCGGCACCGCCGAGCTGCGCGGCACCGCGGTGGCCGTGGCCCGCGCCCGAGCGGCCGGTATCGACTTCGGCGCGTGCGCGGCGGCCGATGTGCCTCAGGCACCGGACGAGCTGCGGTGCGGCACGGTGACGGTCCCGCTCGACTACGCCCACCCGAACGGCAAGCAGATCGAACTCACCGTGAGCCGCACCCGTGCCACGCAGAAGGACCCACGCAACAGCAAGCGCAAGGTCCCCCGGCAGGGCGCCCTCGTCTACAACCCGGGCGGCCCCGGCGCCTCCGGCATGTACTTCCCGCTGGTCGGCGCGCTCCCGGACTGGCAGCGGATCGCCGCCGCCTACGACCTGGTCGGCTACGCGCCGCGCGGGGTGGGCCGTTCGGCACCGCTGTCCTGCGAGGACCCCAAGGGGTTCTTCAAGGGGCCCAGCGCCGCGCCGACGCACCCGTCTGAGGCGTACAAGCGGCAACGCGTGGCCCGGGCCAAGGAGTACGCGCGCGGCTGCGCCCAGCGTTCCGGCGGCAGGCTGCGCTACTACACCTCGCTCGACAACGCCCGTGACCTGGACGTCCTGCGGGCCGCGCTGGGCGAGGACCGGCTGACGTTCATGGGGGCCTCGTACGGCACCTACTTCGGCGCGCTGTACGCGGCGATGTTCCCCTCGCATCTGCGGCGGATGGTGCTGGACTCGGCGGTGAACCCCGACCCGGCGAAGGTCTGGTACGCCGACAACCTGGACCAGTCGGCCGCGTTCGAGGAGCGCTGGGCCGACTTCCGGGACTGGATCGCGCGCCACGACGACGTCTACCGGCTCGGTGCCACGCCGGGGCGGGTGCAGCGCGCCTACGACACCGCCCGGGAGCGGCTGGCCCGGAAGGCGGCCGGCGGGAAGGTCGGCCCGGGCCAGTTGCAGAACGCGTTTCTGACGGCCGGCTACTACGACGACTTCTGGCCCAGCCGGGCCGGCGCCCTGTCGGCCTATCTGCACGGCGACCCCGCCCCGCTGGTCCGGGTGGCGGCTCCGCACCCCGGCACGGCCACCGAGGCGGAGAACGGCCGCGCGGTGTACACGGCCGTCGAGTGCAACGACGCGCCCTGGCCGACGGACTTCGCGGTGTGGGACCGCGACAACACCCGGCTCGCCCGGGTGGCGCCCTTCGAGACCTGGGACAACGCGTGGATGAACCTGCCGTGCGCCTACTGGCCGGCGCCCCGGCGGCAGCCGCTGGACGTGCGGACCGGGCCGGGTGAGCTGCCGCCGGTGCTGATCCTGGCGGCCGAGCGGGACGCGGCCGCGCCGTACGCGGGTGCGGTGGAGATGAACCGGCGGCTGGCCGGTTCGGTGCTGGTCACCGAGCGGGACGCGGGCACGCACAGCATCGGCGGCGGCCCCAACAAGTGCGTCGACGCCTACTTCGACGCCTATCTGCTGGAGGGACGCCTCCCGGCGCGGCACGCGTCCTGCGCGCCGCGCCCGGAGCCGAAGCCGGACGCCCCGAGGGCCGGCGAGGAGTCCCGGCGGGACGCCCTCAGGGGCGAGGCCGAGCGGCGCTGAGCGCCTGACCGGCCGGGCCGCCCGGGGGCGGCACCCGTCAGGCCAGCCCGGCGACCAGGTCGGCGATGTCCTTGCGGCGGCCCGTGTAGAACGGGACCTCTTCGCGGACGTGCATACGGGCCTCGGAGGCGCGCAGGTGGCGCATGAGGTCGACGATGCGGTACAGCTCGTCGGCCTCGAAGGCCAGCATCCACTCGTAGTCGCCGAGGGAGAACGAGGCGACCGTGTTGGCGCGCACGTCCGGGTAGCCACGGGCCATCTTGCCGTGGTCGGCGAGCATGCGGCGGCGGTCCTCGTCGGGCAGCAGGTACCAGTCGTAGGAGCGCACGAAGGGGTACACGCTCACGTAGTTGCGGGGCGTCTCGTCGGCGAGGAACGCCGGGATGTGCGAGCGGTTGAACTCGGCGGGGCGATGCAGCGCCATGTTCGACCACACGGGCTCGAGGGCGCGGCCCAGCCGGGTGCGGCGGAACAGGTTGTACGCCTCCTGGAGCTGGTCGCTGGTCTCGGCGTGCCACCAGATCATGAGGTCGGCGTCGGCCCGCAGGCCCGAGACGTCGTAGGTGCCGCGGACCGTCACGTCCTTGGCGGCGAGCTGGTCGAACAGCTCCTGGACCTCGTCGGCGTATCCCGCACGGTCCTCGGGCAGCACGTCCTTCAGCCTGAAGACCGACCAGAGGGTGTAGCGGATGACCTCGTTGAGGTCCTTGGCCAGCTTGCCCTTGTTGGGGATCCTGCCGGACTCGGTGATGGGGGCGTCGTCACTCATGGTCCCTATTCTCCCGCTCCGCCGTGCAGGCTCTGCACCGGGTTGGCGGTCAGCTCCTCGGCGGCCGTCGGGTCGCCGAGGAGCTGATCGGCCGCCGCGTTCGCGCTCGCGACGCAGGCCGGGATGCCGACACCGTCGTACTGCGCGCCGCACACCGCGAGTCCGGGCAGCTTGGCGACGTGCTCGCGGATACGGGCCACGCGGGCGTAGTGGCCCACCGGGTACTGGGGCAGGCCGTCGGTCCAGCGGGTGACCCGGGTCGCCAGGGGCGCGGCGTTCAGGCCGACGGCGTCGGACAGGTCGCGCCGGGAGACCTCGACGAGGCCGGCGTCGTCCCGCTGGAGGATCTCCTCCTCGCCGTGGCGGCCCACCGAGGTGCGCAGGACGACCACGTCGGGATCCTCCTCGGCGATCCAGCCCCACTTCCGGGAGGCGAACGTCGACGCCTTGATGGTGCGGCCGTCGACGGGCGGCACCAGGAAGCCGCTCCCCTCGGGGAGGTCCAGCTCGGCGCGCCGGTAGGCGAGGGTGACCAGTGCCATGGAGGCGTACTCGACGGCGGCGAGATCGGCGGCGGCCTCCGGGGACTCGGCGCGCAGCAGGTCGGCGGCCGCGCGGGCGGGCACGGCGAGGACGACGGCGTCCGCACGCAGCACCCGGTCACCGGCCACGACGCGCCAGGTGGAGGCCGGCCGCGCGGCGTGCGCCCCGGGCGCGGTGTCCGCTTCCGGCGCGGTGTCCCGGCGCAGCTCCCTCACCGGCGTGCCGGTGAGGATCTCGCCGCCGCGCGCCCGGACCGAATCGGCGACGGCGAGCGGGAGCCGGCCGACACCGCCCTCGATGCCCATGAACACCGGGCCGGTCTGCCGGGCCGCGTCCGCCTGGGCCTGGATCCGGCGGACCGCTTCGGTCAGGGAGGCGTGTGCGCGCGCCGCCCGGAAGAGCTGCGGGACGGCCGAGCGCATCGAGATGCGGTAGGCGTCGCCCGCGTAGACCCCGCCGAGCAGGGGTTCGACCAGCCGGTCGACGACCTCGCGGCCGAGCCGGGCCGCCACGTACTCGCCGACGGCCACGTCGTCGCCGACCTCGGTGCGGGGCAGGTCCGCGTCGCGCTCGATACGGGCGAGTCCCTCGTCGGACAGGACGCCGGTGAGCGCGGCGGCGGTGCCGGGGACACCCATCACATGGCCCTTGGGCATGGGCCGCAGCGCGCCGCGGGTCCAGAGGGAGGCGCTCGCGGTGGCCGGCGGCTGGAGCCGCTCGCCGAGGCCGACCTCGCGGGCGAGGGCCACGGCCTCCGGGCGGCGGGCCAGCATCGACTCGGCGCCCAGGTCGACGCGCACGCCGGCGATCTCGCCGGGGAGCAGTTTGCCGCCGACCCGCTCGGAGGCCTCCAGCACGGTCACGCGAGCGCCCAGTGTCAGCAGCCGGTGGGCGGCGGCCAGGCCGGCGATTCCGGCTCCGATGACGACGACATGCCCCGCGGGGCTACCCGTTGCGCTCATGCCCCCACTCTCTCAGACCCCGCCGGCGCTCCCCCGGCCGAGCCGCGGCGCCCTCGCGGCGGGCCGGTGGCCGTGCCGAGTCCGGACCGTGACCGCTTCGGGACCGGGGATCACCAACGTCCCGGCCGGCCGCGCCGTCGTAGGTACGTCATCCGTCCCAGAGCCCGGGAGTACCGCCCATGCGCATACCGCGTTCCCCACGATCCGCTCCGTCCGTCCTGGCCGCTGTCCTGCTCACCGCGTCGCTCGCGCTGGCCGGGTGTGGCGGCGGGGGTGACGTCGGCGGCGGCTCGGCGAAGTCCGACGCGGGCGCGCACGGCCGCCGGGCGGACGTCTCCGGCGCGTCGGGCCCCGCCGCGGAGAAAGGGAAGACGGCGCCCGGCACCTCCCCGGACGCGATCGTCCGCACCGCGTCCCTCACCGTGGAGACCCGCGATGTGCCCAAGGCCCTGGCCCGGGCCCGCACGAGGGCCGAGGCCGCGGGCGGCTACGTCGGCCAGGAGGACACGTCCCGGGACGCCGACGGCCACGAGCGCACCCGGGTCGTACTGCGCGTGCCCTCCGGCAGGTACGACGAGGTCCTCACCGCACTGCAGGGCACGGGCCGGCTGGTCGACCGCACCGCCAAGGCGGTGGACGTCACCGACCAGGTCGTGGACGTCGGCAGCCGGATCGCGTCGCAGCGGGCCGGCGTCGACCGGATCCGGGCGCTGATGGGCCGGGCGGCCAAACTGGGCGACGTCGTCACGCTGGAGGGCGAGTTGAGTCGACGCCAGGCGGATCTGGAGGCACTGCTGGCCCGGCAGGCCTCCCTGAAGGACCGCACGGAGCTGGCCACCATCACGCTGACGCTGTCCGAGACACCCGTCAAGGAGGCGGCCGGTGACGGCACGCCGGGGTTCGTGGACGCGCTCGCGGGGGGCTGGCACGTGTTCGCCGCGACGCTGCGCTGGATCGCCCTCGCGCTGGGCGCCGCCCTGCCGTTCGCGGCCTTCGCGGCCCTGTCGGCGCTGCTGTGGCTGCGGGTGGTGCGCCCCCGGCTGCCGCGCCGGCCCCGCCCCGCGCCCGCCGCGCCCGTGACCGCGCTCGGGCCGCTGCCGTCGGCCCGCCCCGTGCCGGGCTCCGCCGGCGAGGCGGACCGCGACTGACCGGACCCGCCCCACCCCGTAGCGTGTTTCCCATGAGCATGAGCGGTGGGCGGGACGGCGGGGAACGACTGGTCGTGATCGGCGGTGACGCCGCGGGCATGTCCGCGGCGTCACAGGCACGCCGGCTGAAAGGGCCCGGGGAGCTGGAGATCGTGGCCTTCGAACGCGGCCGCTTCACCTCCTACTCGGCGTGCGGCATCCCCTACTGGGTGGGCGGCGAGGTCCCCGAACGCGACCGGCTGATCGCCCGTACGCCCGAGCAGCACCGGGAGCGCGGCATCGACCTGCGGCTGCGCACCGAGGTCACCGCCATCGACGTGGCCGGGCAGCGGGTCCGCGCGCGTGACATCGATTCCGGCGCCGAGTCGTGGACGTCGTACGACAAGCTCGTCATCGCCACCGGGGCCCGCCCGGTCCGCCCGGACCTGCCCGGCGCCGACGCCCCCGGGGTGCACGGCGTGCAGACCCTGCAGGACGGCGAGACCCTGCTGGAGACGCTGGCCCGCACGCGCGGCCGCAGGGCGGTGGTGGTGGGCGCCGGGTACATCGGTGTGGAGATGGCGGAGGCGCTGATCCACCGCGGCTTCGAGGTGACGGTCGTCAACCGCGGCAAGGAGCCCATGTCGACACTCGACCCGGACATGGGCCGCCTGGTGCACCGGGCCATGGAGGGTCTGGGCATCACCATGGTGAACGACGCCGAGGTCACCAAGCTGCTGACCGGGCAGGACGGCCGGGTCCGCGCGGTGGCCACCCAGGACGCCGAGTACCCGGCGGACGTGGTGGTCCTCGGCATCGGCGTCCGGCCGGAGACCGCCCTCGCCCGCGCGGCCGGTCTGCCCCTCGGCGCCCACGGCGGCCTGCTCACCGACCTCGCGATGCGGGTGCGCGGTCACGAGAACATCTGGGCGGGCGGCGACTGCGTGGAGGTGCTGAACCTGGTCTCCGGCCAGGAGCAGTACGTCCCGCTCGGCACCCACGCCAACAAGCACGGCCAGGTCATCGGCACCAACGCGGCCGGCGGCTACGCCACCTTCCCGGGCGTCGTCGGCACGGCCGTCAGCAAGGTCTGCGACCTGGAGATCGCGCGTACCGGGCTGCGCGAGAAGGACGCCCGTCGGGTGGGGCTGCGGTTCGAGACGGTCACCATCGAGTCGACCAGCCGGGCCGGGTACTACCCCGGTGCCTCCGCCATGACGGTCAAGATGATCGCCGAACGCCGCACCGGACGCCTGCTCGGAGTCCAGATCGTCGGCCGGGAGGGCGCGGGCAAGCGCGTGGACATCGCCGCGGTGGCGCTGACCGCGGGGATGACGGTGGAGCAGATGACCGCCCTGGACCTCGGCTACGCCCCGCCCTTCTCACCGGTGTGGGACCCGGTCCTGGTCGCGGCGAGGAAGGCGACCTCGAAGGTGCGCGGCGGGTGACGGGCCCGCGCGGGTCTACGCCGAGCCGCTGATCCGGGGCAGCGAGGTGACCGCCGCGCTCGCTGCCATGGCCGCGGGCTGCTCGCCGGCGGGCTTGGCGTGCGAGGCCGGTGGCCGGGTGGTGCGCAGCCGGTAGCCGACCGCCTCGTCCAGGGTCACCGGGCGCTGCATCTGGGAGGCGAGCCGTCCCGCCTCCTGGCCGAGGCGCGCGACATCCTCCCAGGGAAGCCGTATCACCAAGGACAGCTCCGCCTCGCCATCGGGCAGAGCGTGCATCGCCGGAACCTGCGCGGCATTCGTCATCGCCTGATCCTCACGTCGGTTGACAGGGGATACGCGCGGCCGGGCGGTGGCGTTCACCGATTCGCGCACCGCATCGCGGGCAGTACTCCTGTGTGGTCATACCCGTCCATGACGTGAACCCGGTGCGCCGCACCCCCTGGGTGACGTACGCGCTCATCGCCGTCAACGTCCTCGTGTTCATCACCACGCCCGGTATAGCCGGATCGGTGGCGGGTCACAGCGACCTTTCGCAGCTGTGCCGGCTCCAGGCCTTCATGGATCACTACGCGGCGATCCCGCGCGAGCTGATCCACCACCAGCTGCCCCGGGTGGTCCCCACGGGCGGGGTGGGTGTGGGCCCGCACGGCCCGGGCTGTCTCGTGAGCCCGCCCGGCTACGACAAGTCACCGGCGCTGTCGGTCTTCACAGCCATGTTCCTGCACGGCAGCTGGCTGCACCTGCTCGGGAACATGCTCTTCCTGCTGATCTTCGGCAACAACGTCGAGGACCGGATGGGACACATCCGCTACCTCCTCTTCTACGCCGTCTGCGGTTACGCGGCCGGCTACGGCTTCGCCCTGCTGAACGCCGGCTCCGGCGACCCGCTGATCGGCGCGTCCGGCGCCATCGCCGGGGTCCTCGGCGCCTATCTGATGCTGTATCCGAGGGCGCGGGTCTGGGTTCTCGTCCCGTTCCTGGTCTTCCTGCCGCTCAGACTGCCCGCCTGGCTGGTGCTGGGCTTCTGGTTCGCGCTGCAGGCGATGTACTCCTCCGGGCACGGCGTCTCCGGCGGGACCGTGGCCTACGCGGCCCATGTGATGGGCTTCGTGGCCGGCATGCTGCTGGCCTGGCCGCTCAAGCCCGGCACGCCTCCCCCGCCGGAGCCGCCCGGCCTGCTGTTCGGCAGGCGGGCGCGGCCCCACTACTCCTGGTAGTTCTCCCGGTGGTTCAGCGCGCGGTGGCGGTGTGGACGTAGTCCACGAGCCGGGTGAGCGCGTCCGGGTCGGTGCTCGGCATGACGCCGTGGCCGAGGTTGAAGACGTGGCCCTCCAGGCCGGCGGCCGCCGCCAGCACCTCGGCGGCCTGGGCCTCGACGGTGTCCTTGTCGGTGAACAGGACGGTCGGGTCGAGGTTGCCCTGGAGCGCCTTGCCGGGACCGACCCGGCGGGCGGCCTCGTCCAGCGGGACGCGCCAGTCGACGCCCACGACGTCCGCCCCGGCCTCGCCCATGAGGCCCAGCAGTTCGCCGGTGCCGACGCCGAAGTGGATGCGCGGGACGCCGTAGCCGGCGACGGCCTCGAAGACCTTGACCGAGGCGGGCATGACCGACCTGCGGTAGTCGGCCGGGGACAGGGCGCCGGCCCAGGAGTCGAACAGCTGGACCGCGCTGGCGCCGGCCTCGATCTGCACCTTCAGGAAGGCCGCCGTGATGTCGGCGAGACGGTCGAGCAGGTCGGCCCAGAGCTCCGGGTCGCCGTACATCATCGCCTTGGCGTTCTCGTACGTGCGCGAGGGGCCGCCCTCGACCAGGTAGCTCGCGAGCGTGAACGGGGCGCCGGCGAAGCCGATCAGCGGGGTGGCCCCCAGTTCGCGGGTGAGCATGCCGATCGCCTCGGTGACGTAGGAGACGTCCTCGGGACCGAGATCGCGCAGCCGGGCCAGGTCGGCGCGGGTGCGGACGGGCTGCTCGACGACCGGGCCGACGCCGGGCTTGATGTCGAGGTCGATGCCGATGGCCTTGAGCGGGACGACGATGTCGCTGAAGAAGATCGCCGCGTCCACGTCGTGCCGGCGCACCGGCTGCAGGGTGATCTCGGTGACCAGCTCCGGCCGCATGCAGGACTCGAGCATCGGGACGCCCTCGCGCACCTTGCGGTACTCGGGCAGGGAGCGGCCGGCCTGGCGCATGAACCACACGGGGGTGTGCGGCACGGGTTCGCGCCTGCACGCCTTGAGGAAGGCGCTGTCGTAGGTCGCGGTCGGCTGCTGGCCCGAGGGGCTTCCGTTGGCACTCACGACGGCAAGTCTCGCATGGCCGTCGGCGCGGAAGTGCGGCTGCCCTTCGGGGGTGTCCCTCCCTGCACGCGGGCCCGGTTCCCCTTACTCTTCCCCGCATGGCTGCGGCTCAGGGACGACTGTCGGACGGCGCTGACGGAATGGACGACGCGAAGGACACCGCGCAGGGGCGGTCGGGCGGTGGGCTGCCGCCCGCGTTCCGGGCGGCGGTCGACGCGCTGCGCACGGCGCGGGTGCGGCCGCAGGTCGAGGTGGAGCCGACGCCCGCGCCGCAGCGGCTCGCCCCGTACGCGCACGCGCTGGAGGCCGTGGTGGTCGACGGCGAGCAGGAGCTGGCCGACGGGCGGCTGGTGCTGCTGCACGATCCGGCCGGGCACGAGGCCTGGCGGGGCACGTTCCGGCTGGTGACGCTGGTGCGCGCCGAGCTGGAGGCGGAGATGGCGGCCGATCCGCTGCTGCCCGAGGTGTGCTGGTCGTGGCTGACCGGGGCGCTGCAGGCGCGCGGGCTCGGTTACGGCGAGCCGAGCGGGACGATCACGCGGGCCAGCTCGCACTACTTCGGCGGGCTGGCGGAGCGGCCGGCCGCCTCGCAGATCGAGATCAGGGCGTCCTGGACACCTCGCGAGGGCCTGGGCGGGGTGCCGGACACGGCCGCCCACCTGGCGTCCTGGTGCGATCTGCTGGCGCAGGTCGGGGGGTTGCCGCCGGCCGGTCCGGGCGATGCCTCGGTGGTCACCCTGCCGCAGCGTCGCGACCCCCAGTCACGGTGACCTGAGGCCCGGTCGGGGCGCCATCATTCGCATGGGCGCCTTATTGACCATGTCTTTGTCGATACGGCCACTTTCCGTACTCGAATGGCACTCGCACGAACCGACTCGATCTTCGGATGATCGATCGCGTGTCCGAATTGCACGGATTGTTACTCACTAGATCGTGATCATTCTCTAAAGGCGGACGAGTTTGCTGCCGAAGACGACTGTGACCTTGAAAGCACGGTTCGTCCCGGCTGACTCCCCCACCAGCCGGCCCCCCGTCCCCCCACCCAGGAGGCCTGGTGTCCGTTCTCCTCGAGCAGCCCGCAAGCCTGGTCGCCTACCGCCCGAACAAGCCGACCGCCATGGTGGTCGTGGCCGACCCGCGCGTCCGTTCCACCGTCACCCGCCATCTGTGGGCGCTCGGTGTGCGCGACGTCATCGAGGCCTCGTCCGTCGCGGAGGCCCGTCCCCGCATCAGCAACCCGCGCGACATCTGCGTCGCCGACGTCCACCTGCCCGACGGCTCCGGCCTGACCCTGCTCTCCGAGACCCGCGCCGCGGGCTGGCCCAACGGCCTGGCCCTCTCCGCCGCCGACGACATCGGCGCGGTCCGCAACGCCCTGGCCGGAGGGGTCAAGGGCTACGTCGTCACCGGCACCCGCACCAACATCGGTCTGCCCAGCCGGCCCGGTGCCACCCCCCTCGGCGCCGCCGCCCGGATGCACCGCCGCCCCCCGGGTGCCCCGAGCCACCCGGGCGGCTACCGCGAGCTGTCCGGGCGCGAGGTCGAGGTGCTGCGGCTGGTCGCGGAGGGCCAGTCGAACAAGGCGATCGGCGTCTCCATGGGCCTGTCGGCCCTCACCGTGAAGAGCCACCTGGCCCGCATCGCCCGCAAGCTGGGCACCGGCGACCGCGCCGGCATGGTGGCCGTGGCGCTGCGCACCGGGATCATCCACTGAGTCCGACGCACCGCCACGGCAAAGGCATCACCGGTTCACCCGCGTGAACCGGAAGTTTCACCGGCCTGACTGGTTTACGACCCTGCGGCGCCCGTCGACGGAACGTTCCGGCGACGGGCGCCGTCCGTACACCGATACCCTTGACAGGTGACCGACGCCCAAGACACCGCAGCAGACAGCTCCCTGCGCACCACCGGAGGCACACCTCCGGACGACGCCGGATCTTCTGTGACGGAGGCGCCGACCCCGCTGCTCGAACCCCGCGAGGGCATTCCGCCGGTGATCGTCGACGAGGCCGCGCTGGCCGAGGTGGTGGCCGCGTTCGCCGCCGGCTCCGGCCCCGTCGCCGTGGACGCCGAGCGCGCCTCCGGCTACCGGTACGGCCAGCGCGCCTATCTGGTGCAGCTGCGCCGCGAGGGCGCCGGCACCGCGCTGATCGACCCCGTCGCCTGCCCCGACCTGTCCTCGCTCGGCGAGGCGCTGTCCGGCGTGGAGTGGGTCCTGCACGCGGCCACCCAGGACCTGCCCTGTCTGCGCGAGATAGGCATGATCCCGAGCCGGCTCTTCGACACCGAGCTGGCCGGCCGGATCGCCGGGTTCCCGCGCGTCGGCCTCGGCGCCATGGTCGAGGGCGTCCTCGGCTACGTCCTGGAGAAGGGCCACTCCGCCGTCGACTGGTCCACCCGGCCCCTGCCCGAGCCGTGGCTGCGCTACGCCGCGCTGGACGTGGAGCTCCTCGTCGACCTGCGGGACGCCCTGGAGAAGGAGCTGGACCGCCAGGGCAAGCTGGAGTGGGCCCGGCAGGAGTTCGACGCGATCGCGGCCGCGCCGCCCGCCGAGCCGAGGAAGGACCCCTGGCGCCGCACGTCCGGGATGCACAAGGTGCGCCGGCGCCGGCAGCTGGCGGTGGTGCGCGAGCTGTGGCAGACCCGGGACCAGATCGCCCAGCGCAGGGACGTCTCGCCGGGCAAGGTGCTCTCCGACACCGCCATCGTCGAGGCGGCGCTCGCCCTGCCGGCCGGCGTGCACGCGCTCGCGGCGCTGAACGGCTTCGGGCACCGCACGGGCCGGCGCCAGCTGGAGCAGTGGCAGGCCGCGGTCGACCGGGCCAAGGCGCTCCCGGAGAGCGCGCTGCCGCAGCCCGGGCAGCAGGTGACCGGACCGCCGCCGCCGCGCGCGTGGGCCGACAAGGATCCCGCCGCGGCGGCCCGGCTGTCCGCGGCCCGGGCCGGGGTGACGGCGCTGGCCGAGCGGCTCGGCATGCCGCAGGAGAACCTGATGTCCCCGGACTCGGTGCGACGCATCTGCTGGGAGCCGCCGGCCGACCTGGACGCGGAGTCGGTGAGCACCGCGCTCGCCGGGTACGGTGCGCGGCCGTGGCAGATCGAGCTGGTCACCCCGATACTGGTCGGCGCGCTGTCGGCCGCGGGCGCCTAGGGCCTTTCCCCCGTCAGGCCGGCCGGGACCGGGGGCGCCGAGGGGTACGTCGTAATCAAGCCATCCCGCCGCCGGTGGTGGTGTGACGTTCGCCGCTCCCCCCGGCAGGACTGTGCAGCTACGTTACTCATAAGTAGCATGGGTCCTGAGCGCGCGCTCAGCGCAACGCAGCAGTGCCACCCCGCACCTGGAGGAGAGCCATCGTGCCTCGTACCGTCAGGGACGTCGTCTTCGTAGACGGCGTCCGCACCCCGTTCGGCAAGGCGGGCCCGAAGGGCATTTACCACGAGACCCGCGCCGACGACCTCGTCGTGAAGGCGATCCGGGAGCTGCTGCGCCGCAACCCCGGGCTGGACCCCAAGAAGATCGACGAGGTCGCCATCGCCGCGACCACGCAGATCGGCGACCAGGGCCTGACCCTCGGCCGCACCGCCGGCATCCTCGCGGGCCTGCCGCAGTCGGTGCCCGGCTACTCCATCGACCGCATGTGCGCCGGCGCCCTGACCGCGGTGACGACCACCGCGGGCTCGATCGCCTTCGGCGCCTACGACGCCGTGATCGCCGGTGGCGTCGAGCACATGGGCCGCCACCCCATGGGCGAGGGCGTGGACCCCAACCCGCGCTTCGTCAGCGAGAAGCTGGTCGACGAGTCCGCCCTGTTCATGGGCATGACCGCGGAGAACCTGCACGACCGCTACCCGCAGATCACCAAGCTGCGTGCCGACGAGTACGCGGTGCGCTCGCAGGAGAAGGCCGCCAAGGCGTACGCCAACGGCAAGATCCAGCAGGACCTGGTGCCGATCTCGGTGCGCCGCACGAACGCCGAGGCCGGCGAGACCGGCTGGGGCCTGGTCACGGCCGACGAGCCGATGCGCCCGGGCACCACCCTGGAGAACCTGTCCGGTCTGAAGACGCCGTTCCGCGTGCACGGCCGGGTCACCGCGGGCAACGCGGCCGGTCTGAACGACGGCGCCACCGCGTCGATCATCGCGAGCGAGGACTTCGCCCGCGAGAACAACCTGCCGGTCAAGATGCGCCTGGTCTCCTACGCCTTCGCGGGCGTCGAGCCCGAGGTCATGGGCTACGGCCCCATCCCGGCGACGGAGAAGGCGCTCGCCCAGGCGGGTCTGTCCATCTCCGACATCGGCCTGTTCGAGATCAACGAGGCCTTCGCCGTACAGGTCCTGGCCTTCCTCGACCACTACGGCATCGCGGACGACGACGAGCGCGTCAACCAGTACGGCGGCGCCATCGCCTACGGCCACCCGCTCGCCTCCTCCGGCGTCCGTCTGATGACGCAGCTGGCCCGCCAGTTCGAGGAGCAGCCGCAGGTCCGTTACGGCCTGACCACCATGTGCGTCGGCTTCGGCATGGGCGCGACGGTCATCTGGGAGAACCCGCACTTCGACGGAGGCGACAAGTGAGCACCACCGCTGAACTCCTGAAGGGCGCGGCCGAGCTGTTTCCGGACGAGGTCGTCACGCAGGCGCACGTACGCCACTTCGACCTGCCGTTCGGTGCCGGTCGGTTCGCGCTGATCACGCTGGACAACGGCCTGGACCACACCAAGCCGACCACCTTCGGGCCGCAGTCGCTCGCCAACCTCGACAGCGCGATCGGCCAGGTGGAGAAGGAGGCGGCCGAGGGCACGATCGTCGGCGTCGGTGTCACCGGCAAGCCGTTCATCTTCGCGGTCGGCGCCGACCTCAAGGGTGTCGAGCTGCTGAAGAGGCACGAGGACGCTCTCGCCATCGGCAAGGGCGGCCACGAGGTGTTCAAGCGCCTCGCGGGCCTCGCGGTCCCGACCTTCGCGTACTACAACGGCGCGGCGATGGGCGGCGGCGTCGAGGTCGGCCTGCACTGCACCTACCGGACCGTCTCCGGCGCGATCCCGGCGTTCTCGCTGCCCGAGGTCTTCCTCGGCCTGGTCCCCGGCTGGGGCGGCTGCGCCCTGCTGCCGAACCTGATCGGCGCCGAGAAGGCCGTCTCGGTGATCATCGAGAACTCGCTGAACCAGAACCGGCAGCTCAAGGGCAAGCAGGTCTTCGAACTGGGCATCGCCGACGCCCTCTTCGAGGGTGCCGACTTCCTGGAGCAGTCGCTGATCTGGACCGCCCAGGTACTCAAGGGCGACGTCCGGGTCGAGCGTCCGGAGATCGACCGCGGCGAGGCCTGGGACCAGGCCGTCGCCAAGGGCCGGTTCATCGCCGACTCCAAGGTGCACGGGGCCGCTCCGGCCGCCTACCGCGCCCTCGACATCATCGCGGCCGCCAAGAACGGCGACCTCCAGCAGGGTTACGACGCCGAGGACCAGGCTCTCGCCGACCTGATCATGGGTGGCGAACTGCGCTCCGGCATCTACGCGTTCAACCTGGTGCAGAAGCGCGGCAAGCGTCCCGCGGGCGCCCCGGACAAGAACCTGGCGCGCCCGGTCACCAAGGTGGGCGTCGTCGGCGCCGGTCTGATGGCCTCGCAGCTGGCCCTGCTGTTCCTGCGCCGCCTGGAGGTGCCGGTCGTGCTGACCGACATCGACCAGGAGCGCGTCGACAAGGGCGTGGGCTACGTCCACGCCGAGATCGACAAGCTGCTCGGCAAGCGCCGCATCAACCAGGACAAGGCCAACCGCCTCAAGGCGCTGGTGACCGGTGTGCTGGACAAGGCCGAGGGCTTCGCGGACGCCGACTTCGTCATCGAGGCCGTCTTCGAGGAGATCGGCGTCAAGCAGAAGGTGTTCGCGGAGGTCGAGGCGGTCGCCCCGGCGCACGCGATCTTCGCCACCAACACCTCCTCCCTGTCGGTGTCGGAGATGGCCTCGAAGCTCAAGCACCCCGAGCGGGTCGTGGGCTTCCACTTCTTCAACCCGGTCGCGGTGCTGCCGCTGCTGGAGATCGTCCGTGGCGAGCAGACGGACGACGCCTCGCTGGCCACCGCCTTCGCGGTCGCCAAGAAGCTGAAGAAGACGGCCGTTCTGGTCAAGGACGCCCCGGCCTTCGTGGTGAACCGCATCCTGACCCGCTTCATGGGCGAGATCCAGAACGTCATCGACGAGGGCACCCCGGTCGCCGTCGCCGAGAAGGCCGTCGAGCCGCTCGGGCTGCCGATGTCCCCGCTGGTGCTGCTGGAGCTGGTCGGTCCGGCGATCGGCCTGCACGTCTCGGAGACCCTCAACCGGGCCTTCCCGGACCGCTTCACGGTCTCCCCGAACCTCGCGGCCGTCGTCAAGGCGGGCAAGCGCGGCTTCTACGTCTACGACAGCGGCAAGCCGGAGCTGGACCCGGAGGTCGCCGCGCTGCTGAAGCAGGGCGACGTCGTGCTGACCGAGGAGCAGGTGCGGGCGCGGGTGCTCGACGCGGTGGCGCAGGAGATCGGGCTCATGCTCGACGAGGGTGTCGTCGCCGAGGCCCAGGACATCGACCTGTGCCTGATCACGGGCGCCGGCTGGCCCTTCCACCTGGGCGGCATCACGCCGTACCTGGACCGCGAGGGTGTCTCCGAGCGCGTGAACGGCAAGAAGTTCCTGGCTCCGGGTGTGGCGTCCGTCCCGGCGTGATCGCACCACACCGCTGAAGCACCGCTGAAGCACACATGAAGAGGGCCCCCGCACACCGCGGGGGCCCTCTTCCTCGTGGTCCGCTCACCCGGTCAGTAGCCGCCGCCGTAGAACGCGGCCGCCGGCGCCCCGGCCGAGGCGCCCATCACGGTGAACGGCACCTGGGTGAAAGGGGATTCGGCGCCTGAGGCGTCCACCGCGAACACGTCGACGACGTGCGCGCCCGCCGACCACTCCCAGCCCCCGTCCCAGGACCAGCCGCCGTTCGGGGCGACGGCGGTGCCGCCCAGCAGCACGCCGTTCTCCCGGAAGCCCACCTGCGCGGCCCCGGGCGAGGACCCGGTGAAGACCACGCGCGCGGTCGGCACCTGCTCGTGGGCCACGGGTTCCAGCACCGTCGGCGCGGCCTCGCCCTGTCCCACCGTGGCCGGCACCGGGCCGCCGTCCCAGCCCGTCATCGCAACCCCTGCGCCGGGCAGTTGACCCGGCGCGGCCCCGGCCGGCGTGTCACTCGCCGTGAAGGGGACCTCGGTGCGCTCGGAGTGGAAGCCGCCCGGGTCCACCGCGAACAGCCTGACCAGGTGCTTGCCCGGGGACCAGGGCCTGCCCAGCTCCCAGGTCCAGCTGCCGTCGGGCGCCACGGCGGGCGAGCCGAGGAACTTGCCGTGCTCCCAGAGGCTGACGCGCACGGCTCCGACGGCGACGCCGGAGAAGTGGGCCCCGGTCCTCGGCACCTCCCCGTTGTACGGCGGGCTCGTCACCACCGGGGGCGGGAAGGCCGCGGCGTCCTTCACCTGGGAGGTGGCGGAGAGGTAGGCGCTGATGGCCGACGTGTCGCGGTCGGGCTCCTCGTAGCCGTTGCGCACGAAGCCCAGGCGCGGTGGCATGCCGTCGGCGAGAAGGTTCACCAGGCCCATGAGCGCCGGCACGTTGCGCCGGGTGACCTGGGTGTGGCCGGTGATGAACGGCGATTCGCTGAAGATGAAGTTGAAGTTCTCGTACCGCTGGAACAGGCCCAGGAACGGCTCCACTTGTTCCGGGTACTGCTCGTCCTGCGGGGAGGAGAGCAGATAGATGTTGGCGGTGCGGTTGACCTCGGAGCGGACCAGATCGGGCAGGATCGCGTCGACGGCCCGCACGTTCTCCTGCGGTATGCCCTCGCCCAGCATGAAGCCGGCCACCTTGGGGTGCACCTTCTGCACATACGTTCCGATGTGGAACTGCGGCACGAGGGAGACGATGTTCCGGAAGCCGTAGCGCAGCCCGAAGTACAGGGCCGCGCTGCCGCCCTTGGAGCCGCCCCACATGGTGACGTCCTCCGGCGTGAGGGACAGCGCCTTCATGACGTTGAAGATCAGCGTGGCGACGGACTGCTCCAGCGAGAAGTCCATCTCCTTGCACAGGTAGTAGCTGTTCATGCCCTGGAAGCGGTCACGGATCCAGAGGATGTTGGCACGCACGTTGTCGAAGACACCGTTCGACCAGCCGTAGTCGTCGGGCGCCGAGAAGTTGGCGAAGACGACGACGAGGTGCCGGTTGCCGTTCTTGGCGTGGGCGAAGCGGTATTCGACGGGGAACGCACCGGAGGCTTCGATCCCGTTGACCAGTTGCCGCCCCGTCGCGGGCGCTTTGGACATGTACTCACTCCACTGTCGGATGTGCTTCGAAGCCGGTCAGGTGCGGCGTACCGGAGGATTGGCGTACGGTCGGCTGATCGGACATGATGACGTGATGTTTCCGACCCGCTCCGAGTCGGCGGTCCGGGCCGGTGGATGGCGAAGGCGCGGCCGTGCGGCCGCCGTGGGGGCGCTGCTGGGCCTCGCCGCCGCCCTGACGTGGTCCCTGATGTCCGGGCAGGCCCCCTCCTCCGCCACCGGGCGGACCCTCACCGTGGCGACCTGGAACATGTGCGGTGTGGAGCGGTGGAACTGCGAGGGCACCGGGAGTCCGGCCGTCAAGCGGCGCGCGCTGAGCGACCTGGTCGCCCGCACCGGTGCCCGGGTGGTGTTCCTCCAGGAGTCCTGCGCCGGTGACGTGCGGGCCGTAAGCGCGCGGCTCGGGGCGTCCTGGCACAGCGCGTTCCACGCCTACACCTGGCGCACCGCCGCCGGCCGTACGAGCACGGTGCGGTGCGCCGGAGCCGGGCAGGGGGCCGCCGGTACGGCGTTGCTCTCCGCCTACGACCTCTCGGCCGTCGCCCCGGTGGCCGCGCAGCAGCCCACCGTCGGCCTGCGCCGCGGCATCCTGTGCGCGACGGTCGCGGCGCTGGACGTCCGGCTGTGCGTCGCCCATCTCAGTCCCCCGGGCAGCGACCGCGCCCATCCGCGCTGGGAACTGCGGGACGACCAGCTCAGGGCGCTGGTTTCCGCGGTGCCCGCGCGGCGCACGGTCTTCGGCGGCGATCTGAACGTGGACCCGCCGGCCGCGCACAACCCGGCTGCCTGGGTCTGGCCGGCCGAGCCGTACCACGCCTACGAGGAGTGCGACCAGCCCTCCGCGTCGTCGCTTTACGGCCGGCCCACGCACCGGTCCCGGCACAAGATCGACTACTTGTTCACCGGTCTGCCGCGCGCCGGTTGCTCGGTGCGGGACACCGGCGCCTCCGACCACTACGCCCTGGTGCTGCGGGTGCGGACGCGCTGAACCGCGCCACCCGGACGGGACGGTCGGCGGCCGGTCGGTGCGGACCGGCGCGGGCGCGCTCACCGGGGGGCGTGCCCGCGGGCAGGTCCGGCGGTCACACAACCACGCCCTCGTACGTCCGGCCCTCGTACGTCCGGCTTTCGGGCATGTGCGGCCCGGCCGGTGCGGTACGGATGTCGGGGTGGGGCTGCCCGGGCATCGCGTCCATCAGGTGGCCGGTCTCCGGCCGGCGCTGGTGCACGACGCGGTGCTGCGGGGAGAACCAGGCCTGGCCCTGCCACGGGAGGGGGGCCAGGGGCCGCGCCGCGTGGCGGGTGTCGACGGTACCGACCGCCGGGGCGTTCGCGTCCCCGGGAGCGAGGTCGCCGCCCGCGACGAGCATGCGGTCGGCGAGCCGCGCGGCGGCGTATCCGTCGTCGAGGTCGCAGAACTCCCGCTGGAACCAGCGGTAGCGCTCGGCGTAGGTGTCCTGGATCCGGTCGACGTCCCGGATCGCCGTCACCAGGTCCTCGGAGGTGTACAGCAGGGGCCCGGGTGCGCTGTTCTCGAAGTCGAAGTAGAAGCCGCGCAGGGTGTCGCGGTAGTGGTCGAGGTCGTAGGTGAAGAAGAGGATGGGCCGGCCGGTGTTGACGTAGTCGAACATCAGGGACGAGTAGTCCGTGATCATCACGTCGGTGATGAGGGACAGGTCGGCCATGTCCGGGTAGTCGGAGACGTCGAAGACGAAGCCGTCGCCCGCGCCCGGCACCGGGTCCACCACGTTGGGGTGACGGCGGACCAGCAGGACGTGGTCGGCGCCCAGGCGGCGCCGCGCGTCGTCGAGGTCGACCCGGAAGTCCAGCTTGTACTTGCCCGGGGCGTGGAACTGGTCGTCGCGCCAGGTGGGTGCGTACATCACGACGCGCTTGCCCTCGGGCAGGCCGATGCGCCCGCGGATCTCCCGTTCCCGCTCCTCGGTGCCGGACCTGCGCAGGATGTCGTTGCGCGGGTAGCCGGACTCCACCATCTCCCCGGGGAAGCCGAACGCCCGCTTGAGGATCGGGGTGGAGAAGCTGTTGGGCGAGACCAGCATGTCCCAGTTCTCCACCTCCGTCTCGACCCGCTCCAGGTAGCGCTGGTCGGCGAAGTGGATGGCCTCGATGTCGTGGCCGATCTTCTTCAGCGGGGTGCCGTGCCAGGTCTGCACGACGACCTGGCCGTCCCGCTTGCGGAACCAGTCGGGGAGGTGGTTGTTGGCGACGACGTATCTGCTCGTGGCGAGGGCCTCGTACCACTCGGGCGACCACATACGGACGGCCTTCGCCGTGGCCGGGACCTGGACCTGGTCGTCGCGCACGACCCACAGGTGTTCCAGACCGGCGCCGCGGCGCACGAGTTCCTCGTGCAGGGCCCGGGGGCTGTCGGAGTACTGGGTTCCCTTGAACGCGTCGAAGAGGACCGCGGGACGCACCCGCTCGCGGCGGGCCGCCGGGTAGGCCTTGGTGCGCAACTGCTTCTGGCGGTAGGGGCCGCGCGCGTGGTCGGGCATGGCCGAGTGGACCAGCAGGGACAGCCGGTCGTAGGCCTCCGCCTGGAGTTCGTAGCGGCGCTCGGCGTGCTCGTACTCCTGCGGGAACGCGCCGATGTGGTCCTGTTCGAGCTTGACCATCAGGTCTTCGAGCCGGTCTTCGCGGGCCACCGCCGACAGGTCCTGGCGCCGCAGGAAGAAGTCCCAGCGGCCGGCCGCGAGCGGGATCCGGCCGGCGAGTGTGTGCATGGCGGCGGGGGTCAGGACACAGCTGAAGCGGGTGCGGTCCCAGGTCAGCGGGATGTCGCGTTCCGCTCCGTGTGCCCGCGAGCGCACCACCAGGTGGGCGGCGCGGTACTGCTGCGGGGTCAGACGGTCGGCGGTGTCGTAGCGGCCCTCGATCTCCAGCGCGCCGTCCTCCCGCCAGGCCACCCGGGTGGCGATCGGCAGGGCGGCGCGCTCGAAGAGCACGAGGTAGCCGGAGCCGTTGCGGTGGACCACGATCTCGCGGTCGCCCTCGCGGGTCTGCAGCGCGGTGGGCATGCGGTAGAAGCCGTCGGTCGTGTCCTCCGCCATGACCGGGTACATGGTCATCTTGCGGCCCTCGACGTGGAAGGTGGTCTTCCAGCCGTTGCTGCCCATGCTCCAGGACTGGGGGACCTCCACGCCCGCCTCGGCGTCCGCCCGGAACCGGGGGACCAGGGAGCGCAAGGGGACGCGGGCCGTGAAGGTGCACCAGCCCTCGCCGCCGGGCTGGAAGGTCACCCGGGCGTCGTGCCGTCCGGCGCCGTTCATGCTGGTCACCCGGAGCTTGCCCCACTCCGGCACGGTGGGGCCGAGGTAGACGCCGCGCAGCTCCAGCCGGTCCCCGACGAGCCGGTGGCCGGTGATCCGGCAGCGCACGACCTCGACCCGCAGCTTCAGTTTGTCCTGCAGGAACAGCGGAAGGATGCGGGTGTTCTTGTCGACATACCGGTAGGGCGGATTGGCCGCGCCGCCCGCGCCGCCCCGGCTGATGCCCCGGTAGCGGAACAGCCCGCGGCTGAGCACGCCGGCCGCCACGTCCCAGGTGCCCTCGACCCACTTGCCCTTCTGCTTCAGTCGGGTGGTGTCGATGCGGGTCTCGAAGCCGGCCCAGTCGTAGCAGTAACGATTCTGCCCCGAGTTCTCCGTGGCCTGCGGCGCATACGTGGTCCTCGCCGGCGTGATCACCATCCGCCCCTGCTTCTTGTTGCGCAGGGCGATGGCCTTCACCGACATATGTTTCTTGTGCACGTTGATGAAGCGGACGTACGCCGTCCCCTCCAGCGTGAGCAGGTCGGCGTTGGGGCTCCAGCGGGCACCGGTCAGCGCGCCGTGCAGGGAGAACTCCTTGTCCAGCCGGTACGCCTTCTTGTCGAGACCGACCTGCCGGTCCCCCAGGTAGGGGTAGTTCAGATAGCGGCGGAAGCGCCGCTGCACCGGCATCGGGCCGCCGCGGCGCTCGAACTCGATGACCTCGAGCAGCTCGGCCAGCCGCCCTTCCCACACCAGCAGCCACTTGACCCGGGCGTCCGCGGGCAGTTCGCCGATGATGGAGAGGTCCGCCTCGTCGAGGAACTCCCGGGCCCGTTCCATGAAGGTCTGCCGGTACTCCTCGTCGGCGTCCGGCAGCACCTTCAGATGCAGCATCAGGTCGGACTTCAGACAGGCGAGGTCGTACTTGCGCTTGCTGTCCTCGTACTGGCGCGAGCGCCGGTCGGCGAGGAACCGGCTGACCGACTGCACGGCGGAGACGCGGTCGCACAGGTTCGACAGCTCGGTGTAGCGCTGGGTGATGGAGGGCGCGGCCCCGCCCTCGCGGCGGCGCCAGTAATAGATCACGTCCGTGACGACGTCGACCTTGTCGGCACGGAAGTGGGCGTACATGTTGACCCAGGAGTCCTCGTACATGACGCCCTCGGGGAACCGGATGTCGTGGTGGTCCCAGAAGGAGCGCCGGAAGACCTTGTTCCAGACGGTGCGGTCGTAGATGAGCGCGTCGAACCGGGTGATGTGGGTGCCACGCCGGTTCTTCTGCATGGGGCCCTTGTGCAGCGGCGACTGCCACTTCTTGGTGGAGTTCATCATCTGCACGTTGCCGGAGACGAAGTCCGAGTCGGACTCCTCCAGGGTGCGGATCAGCAGCTCGTAGGCGTATTCGGGGATGACGTCGTCGCCGTCCACGAAGGCGAGGAACTCGCCGCGCGGATGCAGGGACCGCAGCCCGGCGTTGCGGGCGTGACCGGGTCCGTGGGCGTGCTGGCGGATCAGCCTGAAGCGCGGGTCCGCGGCGCAGTAGTCGGCCGCGATGCGCAGGGAACCGTCACTGGAGCCGTCGTCGACGAGGATCACCTCGAAGTCGGCGAACGACTGACGCGCGATCGACTCCAGGCATTCGGTCAGGTAGATCTCGACGTCCTGAAAGGGGACGACGATACTCAGACGCGGATGATCCGCCAACTCGCACTCCAACCCGCACATTTCACCCGACGCGCCAACAAACGATTTCCGCGCGGATGTCCACCCCTCGCAGCGGCGTATCCCCGTCGGCTCCCTTGCCGACCGGCGTTGCCCTGCCCGCGAGCGCGGCGAAGCCCCCCTCCACCGGCGTTCACAGGTCCGACACATCTTATGTGATTCTTACCTGTGGTCAAGACTTATTCATGTGCCATACATCTCCGGCCCTTGCGGACCCCACCCACTCCCCAAATGCCCTAGTCGCAAAGCTTATAGTTCTCTTACTGCATTCATAGTTTCAGAGGGTCGGCCTCCCCCCACCGCCCCCGAACCTCCGCGAAGCGGAGCCCGTGAGGAGAGGAACCGAAGGCGATGACGCACAGCGCCACCACCGAGCCCCGGGGTGCCCGCAAGGCCCCCTCGACCGGGGGGCGGCGCCGGCCGCGGGGCGGCAAGGGCCCAAGGAGACGCTGGGGCCGGATCGTTCTGCTGTCCGTCCTCGTCCTGGTGCTGGCCGCCGGTGGCGTCGGCTACTGGCTCTACCGCGACCTCGACAACAACATCAAGGGCGTCGACATCGACAAGGCGATCGGCGACGACCGCCCGCAGAAGCTGCCGACCTCGGGCCAGAACATCCTGATCCTGGGCTCCGACTCGCGCGCCGGCGCCAACGCCGCCCTGCACACGGGCAACGTCTCCGGGGCGCGTTCGGACACCGCGCTGGTGATGCACATACCCGAGGGCCGCACGAAGGCCGTCGCCATCAGCATCCCGCGCGACACCCTGGTGACCCGGCCGCAGTGCACCAAGGCGGACGGCTCCCAAGTGGCCTCGGCGCGACGGGTGATGTTCAACTCCATCTACTCCCAGGCGGGTCCGGCCTGTGTGGTCAAGACCGTCGAGCAGATCTCCGGGGTCCGCATGGACCACTACGTCGAGATCGACTTCGCCGGCTTCAAGGGGCTGGTGGACGCCATAGGCGGGGTGAGCGTCACCGTCGACCGGGACATCCACGACTCCTCCAGCGGCCTTGACCTGGCCGCCGGCACGCACCGGCTCGACGGCACGCAGGCGCTGCAGTTCGTCCGCACCCGGCACGGCATCGGGGACGGCAGCGACCTCGGCCGTATCGGACTGCAGCAGCAGTTCATGATCGCCCTGCTGTCCGAGATCAAGAAGCAGGATCTGCTGGGCAGCCCGGCCAAGACCTACCGGATAGCCGACGAACTGACCGCCGCGCTCACCACCGACTCCGAACTCGCCTCGCTGAGCAAGCTGGCGGAGTTCGGCCGCAGTCTGAACGGCGTCGACCCGTCCACCATGGAAACGATCATGCTGCCCGTGGCGTACGACAAGGTCGACCCCAACCGGGTCGTGGCCGCCGAGCCGCAGGCCACGCAGTTGTGGAAGGCGATCCGCTCCGACGACACGATCCCGGAGTCCGCCAAGAAGTCACCGGCGACGGGCGGTTGACGCCCGCGGTGCCGGCCGGCCGCCGAGCGGGCGGCCGGCACCGTCAGTGCCTCACAGCGTCTGCCAGTGGGTGAGGGAGAGTCCGGCGCCGTCCTCCTGGCGGGCCACCTTCGGCACCCCGTCGGCGCCGATCAGTGCCATGACCACGCGCCCGTGGCCGTCCCGGGCCAGGGCCGGAGCGCCCTGGCAGGACTCGGCCAGCGCGTACCACCAGAAGCCGGCCTCCTCGCTCTCGGTGCCGCCCATGCCCAGCACGGCCGAGCCGTCGGGGTCGCGGTAGGCGAGGACGAGGCAGTCGTAGCCGTCCAACGGCGTGCGCAGCACGGCGTACGGCCGCTTCGCCGGGGACCCGCCGAGCGGGCTCGGCCAGCCGCCGAGCCGCCAGGCCGCGGCGGCACCGCTGTCGGCGTCCGTCCAGAAGAACGTGGCCCGGCCGGGCGCGGTCTCCGCCGCGGCGACCGTACCCGGCGCGGCCCGCAGCGCGAACCCGCGCGGGCCGCCGAAGTCGCCGCCGGGCGCGGACTGGCGCCAGACCAGCACGCCGGTCTCCGCGGCGGCGCAGACCTCCACCCTGCCGTCGGCGAGCGCGACCGGCGCGGGCGGCGCGTCGATGCCGCCGCCGCGCAGGTTCTCCCATGCCCGCCATTTGCCGTTCGCGGCCTCCCGGCGCAGCATCAGGGCGCCCTGCGCGCCGCGCGCGAAGACGTGCACCGTGCCGTCCGGGGCGACGGCGCCGACCGGGCGGCCCGGATCCCCGCCCGGGTGCGGGTTGCCCAGCGAACGCCAGTCGGTGCAGGCCAGCCCGGTCTGGTACTGGATGGCGTGGACGACGTCGAGGCCGCGCGAGCCGTCGGCCGCGGTGCGCTCCCGGCGGCCGAGGAAGTGCACATAGGTGTCGGCGCCCTGCACCACGGTCAGCTCGGCGAGCCCGGGCACCGCCACGAAGTGCGGGCCGCTCCAGGCCGGGCCGCCGGCCGTGGTCTCCGTCCACCTCAGCAGTCCGCCGTCCGTGGGCGCGTACAGCGTGAGCCGGCCGTCCTTGCCCAGAGTGAGCCAGTCGCCGTACGCGACGCCGGACGCGAACCGTCCCTGCTCCTCGCGCGTGCGCCCGGCCGGGCGGACGGCGTCCACGGGGCCTGCCGGCCTTCTCCGCATGGCCTCGTGCACCTTCCTGAAGTCCGCCGCATCACGGGCACGGGAACCCTGAAAAAACTCGGCACATCATATGCTGTTCGAGCACCTGTTCCCCAGCCGTCCCCCTGACGGGACCTGCCGCCCCGGAGCCTTCGGGCATGGCACCCTTGGCGGCATGGACGACGCCCGCGACGCCGCGCCCCCGCACCACCCGCTGCTGGTGATCGTGGACGGCGCGAACGTCGTCGGATCGCGGCCCGACGGCTGGTGGCGGGACCGCGCGGGGGCCGCCGAGCGGCTGCGCGACCGGCTGGCCGAGACGGGGCTGCCCGGCCGCGCGGAACCGGTGGAGATCGTGCTCGTGGTCGAGGGCGCGGCCCGGGACGTGACGCCGGTGCCGGGCGTACGGGTGGAGGCGGCGCCCGGCAGCGGTGACGACCGGATCGTGGAACTGGCCGCCGAGCACGGCGACCGGGACCGGCTGGTGATCACCGCCGACCGCGAACTGCGGCGCAGGGTCACCGAACTGGGCGCCGAGGTGGCGGGCCCGCGCGCGGTGCTGGGCTGAGCCGCTCCCGCTACTCCCTGGGCAGCCGGGCGTACAGCACGGCCCCGTCCACCGTGCCCACCTCCTCGTAGCGTGCCGCGAGCAGGCGGCGCAGGCTGGGGACGCGGTCGGCGGCGTACGGCTTGCCGCGGGAGTCGTCGACGACCAGCGCCGGGCGGTGCGCGTCCATCTCCCGCCGGAAGACGGGCCAGGCCCCGGCGACGGCGAACTTCTCACCGACCTGCGAGCCGTCCCGGCCGCCGCTGTAGTTGGTGAGCAGCCCGGCGGTCAGATAGCGGGTGGCGGGACTGCGGCCGGCCAGCCAGTACGTCTCGGGGTGTATCCCCCAGACGACGACGCGGTCCGTGGGCCCGGTACGGCGTTCGAGGGCGCCGGCGAGCCGCTGGGCGTGCGCGAGTTCGGGGCGCGGGGCGAACAGGCCCCAGGCGAGGAAGAGGGAACAGCAGCAGGCCGAGGTGAGCACGGCGCTCACGCGGCGCTCCGCCGGCAGGATCCGCAGCGCCCAGGTGGCCAGCAGCGCGAGCGGCGCGGTGAGCTGGAGATAGTAGTGCCCGAAGAAGTGCAGTCCGAGGGCCACGGCGCCGGCCGAGGAGGCCAGCCACAGCCACAGGTCCGTCGCACCGGTACGGGCGACCCGCAGGGCCCGTACGACGGGCGCGAGCAGACCGGCCGAGGCGCAGCCCAGGATCGCGGTGTTGACCGACGCCCGGACGAGCACATGGAGTTCGGATCCGGCGAAGGCGGCGTAGGCGGCCGAGCCGGTCACCGTCCAGAACAGGAATCCGGCCGGGTCGGTGACCAGGGCCGCGCCCAGCACCGGCACGGCGAACCCGGCCACGAGCCGCGGCAGGCCGGTCCGCGTGGCGCCCTGGCGGTGCAGCAGCCAGACCACCGGCAGCAGGACCGCGCCGCCGGTCTGCTTGGTGAGGAACGCGGCGGCGACGGCGGCCCCGGCCGCGGTCCAGCGCCCGCGGTCGGCGCACCACACGGCGGCGGCGGTGCAGGGCAGTATGAACACCTCGAAGGTGGCCGCCTGCGCGTCCTCGGGGTTGAGCCCGACCGAGACCAGCAGGTACAGCACCCCGGCCGTCCAGCCCGCGCCGTCGCCCCAGCGGCGCCGGGCGAGCGAGGCGAGCAGCACCGCGGTGAGCAGCTGGGCGAGGACCGCCAGCACCCGCAGCGGCGTCAGGGAACCCGCTCCGCACACCGCGAAGGCGGCCTCGTACAGCCAGGGGAGCAGGGGCGGCTTGCGGTCCACGACCGTGTCGTAGAGGTGACCGCCCTGGGCGAGGAGGCCCGCCTGGACGGCGAGGTAGCCCTCGTCGGGGTTCCACAGCGGCCGGACGAAGGAGGGGACGCGGGTCAGACAGGCCAGTGCGGCGAGCGCGGGTGACAGCCGGCCCCAGTACGCCGTTCGGTTGGTCACGGACCGTGCGGGGGCGAGCGGGACGGCGAGCATGGGGAGCACGCTATCCGGCCCCGCGGGTCCGCCCGAAGCGGAACATACGGGGCCGGGGATGTTGACGGAGCGTTACGGGGTCTTCCCGGTCGGCGGCCGCGGGGCCGAGGCGGCCGCGGCGGCCTCGCGCCGGCCCAGACGGCTGTGCGAGCGGCCGTACAGGAAGTACACGCCGAAGCCGATCACCATCCAGACCGCGAACCGCAGCCAGGTCTCGGCGGGCAGGTTCAGCATCAGCCACAGCGAGGCGCACACCGACACGATCGGGACGACGGGCACCAGTGGGGTGCGGAAGGAGCGCTCCAGGTCGGGGCGGGTCCGGCGCAGGATGATCACGCTGATGGCGACGACGACGAAGGCGAAGAGCGTGCCGATGTTCACCAGTTCGGCGAGTTCGCTGAGGCTGGTGAAGCCCGCGACGACCGCGATGACGACGCCGAGCAGGATGGTCGGCCGGTAGGGGGTGCGGAAGCGGGGGTGGGTGTGCGAGAAGAAGCGGGGCAGCAGGCCGTCGCGGCTCATGGCGAAGAAGATCCGGGACTGGCCGAGCAGCAGGATCATGCACACCGTGGTCAGACCGATGGCGGCGCCGAAGCTGATCAGGCCCGCGAACCAGGGGTGGCCGGTGGCCTTGAAGGCGTCCGCCAGCGGCGCCTTGATGGAGAGCAGGTTGTACTTCTGCATGCCGGTCACCACGATCGACACCGCGACGTACAGGGCGGTGCAGATGACCAGGGAGCCCAGGATGCCGCGCGGCACGTCACGCTGCGGGTTGCGGGTCTCCTCGGCGGCGGTGGCGACGACGTCGAAGCCGATGAAGGCGAAGAAGACCACGGACGCCGCGGTGAAGATGCCCATGAGGCCGAAGCTGGAGGGCGCCCAGCCGAACATCAGCTGGATGAGCGGGGCCTTGAGATTGCCCGCCGCCGCCGCGGACTGCGCCTTCGGGATGAACGGGTGGTAGTTGCCGCCGCGGATGAAGAAGGCGCCGGCGATGATCACGACGAGGACGACGGCGACCTTGATGGCGACGACGACGGAGGTGACCCGCGCGGAGAGCTTCATGCCGACGACGAGGATCGCGGTGAGCACCAGGACGAGGGCGGCGGCGAGGATGTCGAAGCCGAAGCCGGTGGCGCCGTCCCGGCCGCTGAGCGACTCCGGCAGTTGCCAGCCGGCGTTGTCGAGCAACGAGTGGATGTAGCCGGACCAGCCGACCGCGACCACCGCCGTGCCGAGCGCCAGCTCCAGGACCAGGTCCCAGCCGATGATCCAGGCGGGCAGTTCACCGAGCGAGGCGTAGGAGAAGGTGTAGGCGGAGCCCGCCACCGGGAGGGTGGAGGCGAACTCGGCGTAGCACAGGGCGGCCAGGGCGCAGACGACACCGGCCACGACGAAGGACAGGGAGACGGCGGGGCCCGCGGTGTTCCTGGCGGCCGTGCCGGTGAGGACGAAGATGCCGGTGCCGATGATGACACCGACGCCGAAGACGGTCAGGTCGAGGGCGGTCAGCGACTTCCTGAGCGAGTGCTCGGGTTCCTCGGTGTCCTGGATGGACTGCTCTACGTTCTTCGTCCGAAAGAGCGCGCTGCTCACTGTCCTGCCTCCCACGCTTGTCGTCCTCGACATGATCGAGAGGGTCGGGATGCGTATGCCCCGGCACAGGCAGGTTCACGCAGAAGGGCCGGTTCCGCCACCTGGGAACAGCGGCGGAACCGGCCCGGACGAGCCGGAGGACCTAGGCCCTATCTGACAATTCGCGTCTGCCGCGCGACGCCATGCACGCTCCCCCAGCCTTCGGCCGGGGGGACCCCCACTCGCCGCACCGGCCCCAGACCCGAGTACGTCCAGTACAAGGGCCTGCGGCCGGCACGCCGAGAGCACGCACCTGACGCCGCGCGGCCGCCCTTCGGGCGACGACGCGAATGTCAGACAGGCCCTAGTCGCGCGCGGGCTCCACGGAGTCCACCGCTTGCGCCGTACGGTCGAAGCGGCCGTCGAGCTTGGAGACGAGGCCGGTGACCTGGCGGGCGATGTCGGGCGCGGTCAGTCCGATCTCGGCCATCACCTCGGCGCGGGAGGCGTGGTCGAGGAAGCGCGGCGGGATACCGAAGTCGCGCAGCGGCACGTCCACGCCCGCGTCCCTGAGGGCCTGGGCGACGGCGGAGCCGACCCCGCCGACCCGGCTGTTGTCCTCGACGGTGACGACGACCCGGTGACGCTCCGCCAGCGGGGCCATGGCCTCGTCGACGGGCTTGACCCAGCGCGGGTCGACCACGGTGGTGGAGATGCCCTGCCGTTCGAGCAGGCCGGCGATCTCCAGGCACATCGGGGCGAGGGCGCCGACCGAGACGAGCAGCACGTCGGGCCGGTCGGTGCCGGGCTCGCGCAGCACGTCCATCCCGCCGACGCGGCCCACGGCCGGTACGGCGGGGCCGACGGCACCCTTGGAGAAGCGCACCACGGTCGGCGCGTCGTCGACGGCGACGGCCTCGCGCAGTTGGGCGCGGACCTGGTCGGCGTCGCGTGGGGCCGCGAGCCGCAGTCCCGGGACGACCTGCAGGAGCGACATGTCCCACATGCCGTTGTGCGAGGCGCCGTCGGTGCCGGTCACACCGGCCCGGTCGAGCACGAAGGTCACCCCGCACTTGTGCAGGGCCACGTCCATGAGGACCTGGTCGAAGGCGCGGTTGAGGAAGGTGGCGTACACGGCGAAGACGGGGTGCACCCCGGCGTGCGCGAGGCCCGCCGCGGAGACGGCACCGTGCTGCTCGGCGATCCCGACGTCGTACACCCGGTCGGGGAAGCGCTTGGCGAACTTGTCCAGGCCGACCGGCTGGAGCATGGCCGCGGTGATGGCGACGACGTCCTCGCGCTCCTCGCCGAGCCGGACCATCTCCTCGCCGAACACGGAGGTCCAGTCGGCGCCGGAGGAGGCGATCGGCAGGCCCGTGTCGGGGTGGATTTTGCCGACGGCGTGGAAGCGGTCGGCCTCGTCCTGGAGGGCGGGCTGGTAGCCGCGGCCCTTCTCGGTCAGGCAGTGCACGATGACCGGTCCGCCGAACCGCTTGGCGCGGGCGAGGGCCGACTCCAGCGCCTCGATGTCGTGCCCGTCGATCGGGCCGACGTACTTGAGGCCCAGGTCCTCGAACATGCCCTGCGGGGCGATGAAGTCCTTCAGCCCCTTCTTCGCGCCGTGCAGGGTCTCGTAGAGCGGCTTGCCGACGACCGGGGTGCGGTCGAGGATGTCCTTGGTCCGGGCGAGGAAGCGCTCGTAGCCGTCGGTCGTGCGCAGGGTCGCCAGATGATTGGCGAGGCCGCCGATGGTCGGGGCGTAGGAGCGCTCGTTGTCGTTGACGACGATGACGAGCGGGCGGTCCTTGGCCTCGGCGATGTTGTTCAGCGCCTCCCAGGCCATGCCGCCGGTCAGCGCGCCGTCACCGATCACGGCGACGACGCGGCTGTCCCGTTTCTTCAGCTCGTTGCCCTTGGCGATGCCGTCGGCCCAGCCGAGGACCGTGGAGGCGTGGCTGTTCTCGATGACGTCGTGCTCGGACTCGGCCTGCGAGGGGTAGCCGGACAGGCCGCCCTTCATCTTCAGCCGCGAGAAGTCCTGCCGGCCGGTGAGCAGCTTGTGCACGTAGGACTGGTGGCCGGTGTCCCACAGCACCTTGTCCTTCGGGGAGTGGAAGACGCGGTGCAGGGCGATGGTGAGCTCGACCACGCCGAGGTTGGGGCCGAGGTGGCCGCCGGTCTTGGAGACGGCGTCGACGAGGAAGCCCCGGATCTCCTCGGCCAGCTGGTCCAGCTCCTCCAGGCTGAGCCGGTCCAGATCGCGCGGTCCCCTGATGCGGGTCAGCAGCGGCACCCGTGCCTCCTTGCAGTAGAGCTGATCGAGCTTTGCCGGGCCTGTCGAGTCTAATGTTCCGGCTTCGCTGGTGGTGTCCGGGTGTAAGACACGGGAGTGCCCGGCGCCCCGAAGGGCGCCGGGCACTGGGGTCTTGCGGGTGTCAGGCGCGCCCGGCCGACTTCTGGGTCTTGCGGGTCACCGCGTCGATGACGACGGTGGCCAGCAGGACGCCGCCGGTGATCATGTACTGGACCGGGGAGGCGATGCCCTGCAGGGCGAGGCCGTACTGGATCGAGACGATCACCAGCACGCCGAGGAGCGCGTTCCAGGTCCGGCCGCGGCCGCCGAAGAGGGACGTGCCGCCGATCACGGCCGCCGCGATCGCGTTCATCAGCAGGTCACCGCCGCCGGCACCCTGGTTGGCCGAGGTGATCTTGGAGGCGATGAACAGGCCGCCGATGGCGGCGAAGGTGCCGGAGATCGCGTAGACCGAGATCCGGACCGCCGCGACGTTGATGCCGGCCCGGCGGGACGCCTCGATGCTGCCGCCGAGCGCGAAGATCTTGCGACCGTACGCCGTGCGGCGCAGCACGAAGTCCGTGATCACCAGGACCGCCAGGAACAGCACGACGGCCAGCGGCAGGCCCTTGTACTGGTTGAAGACGGCGGCGGCGGCGAAGGCCACGACGGCGAGGAGCACCGTGCGGACGATGATCTCGCTCAGCGGACGGGACGGGACACCCGCGGCCTCGCGGCGGCGGTTGTCGAAGAACGCGGTGAGGAAGAACACGACGACGGCGACGACGGCGAGGCCGTAGGCGGCCGCCACGTCGCTGAAGTAGTAGCCGCTGAGCTTGGCGACCAGACCGCTGTCGTCCAGGTTGATGGTGCCGTTGCTGCCGAGGATCTGGAGCATGAAGCCGTTCCAGAACAGCAGACCGGCCAGGGTGACGGCGAAGGCCGGGACACCGACCCGGGCGAAGAAGAAGCCGTGGATCGCGCCCGCCACCGCGCCGGTGAGGATGGCGAGGATGAGCGCCAGCCACTCGGCCATGCCGTGCGTGATGTTGAGCACGGCGAAGGTGGCGCCCGCGACACCGCTGACCGAACCGACCGACAGGTCGATCTCGCCGAGCAGCAGGACGAAGACGATACCGACGGCGATCATGCCCGTGCCGACCATGGCCACGGAGATGTCGGACAGGTTGCCCGCGGTGAGGAAGTTGGAGTTCAGGCTCGCGAAGATCGCCCAGATGACGATCAGGCCGACGACGACCGGGATGGAGCCGAGGTCACCGGCGCGGATCTTGCGCTTGAACTCGCCGACGTAGCCGGCGAAGCCCTGCTCGCGCACGAGCAGCCGGGGGTCGACGGCCACGTCCGAACCGGCCGCGGCCTCCGGGTTCTCCGCGGTCTGCGGACCGGCAGGGGTGGAGGTCTTGTCGATGCTCACTTCTGAGCCTCCCCGTTGCGCGCCGCACGGCGGGTCACGGCGTTGTCCGTGGCACCGGTGATGGCGGAGATGATCTCTTCCTGCGAGGTGGACTTGACCTCGAACACGCCGTTGTTGCGCCCCAGGCGCAGCACGGCGACCTTGTCCGCCACGGCCTTCACATCGGCCATGTTGTGGCTGATGAGGATGACGGCGTGGCCGCGCTCGCGCAGCCGCTCCACCAGGTCGAGGACCTGCGCGGTCTGCTCGACACCGAGCGCCGCGGTGGGCTCGTCGAGGATGACCAGCTTGGGCTCGCCGAGCATGGAGCGGGCGATGGCCACGGTCTGGCGCTGACCGCCGGAGAGCGAGGCGATCGGGATGCGCACGCTGGGGATGCGGATCGACAGCGTGGTGAGCAGCTCACGGGAGCGGCGCTCCATCTCCACCTCGTCCAGGACGCCGCGCTTGCGCAGCTCCCGGCCCAGGTAGAGGTTGCCGACGACGTCGATGTTGTCGCACAGCGCGAGGTCCTGGTAGACGGTCGCGATGCCCAGGTTCTGGGCGTCGTGCGGCTTGTTGACCTGTACGGCCTTGCCGTCCCACTCGATGACACCCTCATCGATGGGATGCACGCCGGCGATCGTCTTGACCAGCGTGGACTTTCCGGCGCCGTTGTCGCCCACCAGGGCGACCACTTCACCGGCGTGGACCTCAAGCTCGACGTCGGTGAGCGCCTGGACGGCACCGAACCGCTTGGAGACCCCGCGCAACGCCAGCACGGGCGTAGCGGACACGTGAACCATCTCCTTCGCCGCCTGACCCGGCGGGAGGTTGTGCAGAACTTTGGAAGGGGGTCCGTCCGGCGCCCCGCCCGAGCTTTGCGGGGCTGGTGGATGCGGGGCGCCGGAGGGGCTTGTCACCGGGCGCGTCCGCCGGGGGGATCCTCCGGGGAAGTCGCGCCTGGGGTAAGGGTGGTGCGGCTGCTTACTTCAGACCGATCTTGGCGCAGGCCGACTTGTACTTGTCGGTGCAGATGTCGCTGATCGTGTAGAAGCCGTCCTTGATGACGGTCTCCTTGATGTTGTCCTTGGTCAGCGAGATGACCGGGACGATGACCGAGGGGACCTGCTTCGTGGTCGGGCTGTCGACCTTGCTCGTGGCGATGGAGTCGAGCTTCTCGCCCTTGCCCAGCGCGACGGCCATCTTGGCGGCCACGGCGGCCTCCTGCGGGTAGGACTTGTACACGCTCATGTACTGGTCGCCCGTCACGATGCGCTGCACACCGGCCAGCTCGGCGTCCTGGCCAGTGACCGGGACGTTGATGCCGGCGGCCTTGAGTGCGGTGATGATACCGCCGGCCATGCCGTCGTTGGCGGAGTAGACGCCCACGATGTTCTTCTTGCCGAGGGCGGAGATGGCGCCCTCCATGTTGGCGTTGGCGTTCTCCGGCTTCCACTCCTTGGTGTCGTACGACTTGGCGATGTCGACCTTGCCCTTGAGCTCCGCCAGCGCGCCCTTCTTGAAGAAGGCGGCGTTCGGGTCGGTGATCGCGCCGTTCATCATGACGATCTTCGAGGAGGGCTTGGCCTTGTCGCCCAGCGCCTTCAGCAGGGCCTTGCCCTGGGTGTGGCCGACCGCTTCGTTGTCGAAGGAGGTGTAGGCGTCGATCGGGCCCTCGGCCAGACGGTCGTAGGCGACGACCGGGATGCCGGCGTCCTTGGCCTTCTTGACCGAGCTGGCGATGGCCTTGGAGTCCACCGCGTCCACGATCAGCACGTCGACCTTGTTGGTCACCATCGTGTCGACCTGCTGGTTCTGCGTGGTGGCGTCCTGCTTGGCGTTCGCGTAGACGACCTTGCCCTTGCCGTTCGTCAGGTCCTTGACCTGCTTCTCGATGATGGGCTTGTCGAACTTCTCGTAACGCGCGGTCTGGTTCTCCGGAAGGAGCAGACCCACCGTGATGGCGTCGCCCTTCTTCGAACCGGAGCCGGAGTGGTCGCTGCCGCCCTTGGACTCCTTGGCACTGCCACAGGCGGCCAGCGAGACGGCCATCGCTCCGGCGGCAACCGCAACGGCGGCACGACGCATACGTGCGTTCACTTCAGAAACCTCCCTGACGAGGCCGCGTCGTTGCGGCCGAGGTGGCTGGAAGTCAACTCGGCCACACGTGCGACGTCAAGAAGTAAATCCTTAACGAGATGGCAACGGTGCCATCCGTTCTCTAAGTGAAGGCAGGCGCCGCTGCGGACAGCGTTCCCTCCAAAAGGGTTGAATCGCCCATCTCGCTGAGCGCGAGGGCGAGCGCCCCGAGCACCTCCGCACGGCCGCCAAGTGCCCCGGGGAGCACCGAGAGTTGACGCGCCGCGCTGGGGATCGCGTACCGGCCGACGGACTCCCTGATGGGCCCGAGGACCAGCTCACCGGCCTCGGCCAGATCACCGCCGAGGACCACCCGGCTCGGGTTCAGCAGATTGCACAGATTGGCCACGCCGCTGCCGATGTGGCGGCCGACGTCGGCGATCACCCGGCGGCAGCCGGGGTCCCCGTCCCGGGCCAGCCGTACGACGCCCTCCATGGTCAGGTCGGGGCCGTGACCGGGCTGGAGCAGCGGAAGCACGTAGCGCGCCGCCGTGAACGTCTCCAGGCAGCCGCGGTTGCCGCACCGGCAGACCGGGCCGGACTCGTCGAGGGTGATGTGCCCGATCTCCCCGGCCGTGCCGCCCGGGCCGCGGTAGATCTTCCCGTCGATCACCAGACCTGCGCCGACACCGCTCGCGACCTTGATGTAGGCAAGATCACGGACCCCCTTGCCGCTGCCCCAGACCAGCTCGCCGAGGGCGCCGAGGTTGGCGTCGTTGTCCACGTGCACCGGCACGCCGAGCCGGCCCTGCAGCTCCTCGGCGGGCTTGGTGCCGCCCCAGCCGGGCAGGATCGCGGTGGACCCGAGCGTGCCCGACTCCACGTCGATCGGCCCGGGCACGCCGAGCCCCACGCCGGCCACCTTCGAGCGGTCCACGCCCGTGGCCGCGATCAGGCGGCTGACCAGCTCCTCGGCCCGGTCGAAGCCCTGCGCGGAGGAGGCGTCGACGTCCAGGGGCTCGGACTCCTCGGCCAGCACCTGGTGGGCGAGGTTGCCGATCGCCACCCGCAGATGGGTGTGCCCGAAGTCGACGCCGATCACGATGCCGGCGTCGCCGCTCAGGCTGACGC
Organism: Streptomyces sp. NPDC051452; assembly: GCF_044454765.1. Classification (NCBI taxonomy): domain Bacteria; kingdom Bacillati; phylum Actinomycetota; class Actinomycetes; order Kitasatosporales; family Streptomycetaceae; genus Streptomyces; species Streptomyces sp. NPDC051452. The sequence goes on along the minus strand of NZ_JBITEB010000006.1, from coordinate 44,835 downwards.
TGCGGGCCCGCCGCCCGCCCGCGGAGGTGGGCGTGACCTCGACGGTTCCGCCGTCCTTCAGTTCCCGCACGATATTGGAGACGGTCGCGGCGGACAGACCGGTCGTCCGCGCGATCTCCGCCTGCGTGAGGGACCCGGCCAGGCGTACGGCCCGGACGACCCGCTCCAGGTTGGCTCGGTGCAGTGATGACTGCGACCCTGGAGTCTCCACGACGACCTCCTGAGCGCGGGGCCGCTTCGGCGAGGCCCCGTGTATGTCCAACTAGTGAACTCTAAGCTGAGCCGTTCGGGGTGTCTTCCGTCAAGAGGTTGAGCCGTTTCCGGGAGCCTCGACACACCGGGACCCTCCGACGCGCACCCTCCCGGGGACGGGAGGGTGCGCGTCGGAGGGTGTGCGTCCACACACCCGCGGGGGGCCGCCCCGCCGGGTGCCGCCCCTATTTCAGCGCCCCCGCGGTCAGCCCCTGCACCACCTGCCGCTGGAAGACGACGTACGCCGCGAGCACCGGCAGCATCGCCATGACCAGGCCCGCGAACAGTCCCGACCAGTCGCCCTTGTACCCCTGGCTGACCGCCAGCTGGACCAGGCCCTGGGTCAGGACGCGCTTGTCGGGATCGGTGTTGAGCACCGTGGGCAGCATGTACTGGTTCCACTGGCCCAGGAAGTTGAAGATGCCCACGCTGATCAGGCCCGGCTTGGCCATGGGCAGCATGATCTGGAAGAACGTACGCGTGTGCGAGGCACCGTCCACGAAGGCCGCCTCCGCCACCGAGGTGGGCAGGGTGCGGAAGAACGCCGTGAGGAAGAAGACCGTGAACGGCAGCGAGTAGGCGATGTAGACGAGGATCAGCCCGTGGATCGTGTTCAGCAGGCCCATGTTGTTCACGACGTAGAACAGCGGGACCAGTGCCAGCATGATCGGGAAGCTCATGCCGCCGACGAACAGGTAGTAGATGAACCGGTTGCCCGGGAAGTCGAACCTGGCCAGCACGTACGCGGCCATGGAGCCGAGCACCAGGGTGCCGATCAGCGAGCCGCCGACCACCAGGACGGTGTTCAGGAAGTAGTCGCTCATATTGGCCTGGGTCCAGGCCCGCGACCAGTTGTCGAAGTGCAGGCTGTGCGGCAGCGACCAGGGCGAGCCGAAGATGGCGCTGTCGTCCTTGAAGGACGTCATCACCGCCCACAGCAGCGGCATGACCACCATGATCGCCCAGATGATCAGCATGCCGTGGGAGAAGACGTTGAGGACGCCGCCCTCCCTCTTCTTCTTCGCGGGGGGCCGCGCGGAGGGCGGCGTGTCCACCTTGGAGACGCTCGCGCCGGACTCGGCCGGCAGCGGGGCGGGGGTCTCGGTCGTCTTCATCGCTTCAGAACTCCAGCCGCTCGCGACGGCCCAGCCGCATCACGACCGCGGCGAACGCGAGCGTGACGACGAGCAGGGCGACGCCGATGGTGGTGGCGTAGGCGGCCTGACCGTCCCGGAACGCCTTCTGGTACACGTACAGGACCATCACGGTGGTCGAGTAGTCGGGGCCGCCCGGGCCGGTCGTCATGATCTGTACGACCGCGAACGACTCGGCGCCGAGCGCGAGGATGCCCATGTAGACCCAGCCGGACTGCACGGTGTCCCACAGCAGGGGCAGGGTGATGCGGGAGAAGGTGGTGAAGCGGCCGGCCCCGTCCAGCAGGGCCGCCTCGTACAGCTCGGCCGGGATCGAGGCCATGCCCGCGGAGAACAGCACCACGAAGAAGCCGACCGTGGACCACACCAGGACCGCCATCACACACCACAGCGCGAGGCTCGGATCACCCAGCCACAGCGGCTGGACACTGTCGAGGCCGATACCGCGCAGCACCGAGTTGATCGCGCCGCTGTCGGGGTTGTACGCGAAGGCGAACAGCAGCGCGACGATCGCGATGGACAAGACCTGCGGAAAGAAATAGACGATCTTGTAGAAGGAGGAGCCCCGGACACCCGAGACCACGGGGCCGCCCCTTCTCCGGCGGCCACCCACATTGATCATGAAAGCGAAGAACAGGGCCAGACCGAGCGTCACCACCGGCAGCACCAGAGCGAACAGCAGACTGTGCTGCAACGACTTCCAGAAGATGTCGTCGTGGAACATCCTCTTGTAGTTGTCGAAGCCGACCATCTTGAATTCGGGGCTGAGGCCGGTCCAGTCCGTGAACGAGTAGTAGATGGACTGGATGAACGGCCAGACCACGAAGAGCGCGTACAGTCCCAGGGGCACTGCCAGAAACCCCACGATGAACCGGTACTTGCCGTGCTGCATCGTCACTCCGGTGCTGTCGGGGGTGCTGGTTACTGGTGCTTGTAGTGCTTGATCGAGGTGTCCTTGGCCGTCTCGTCGGCGAAGCCCTGGATCTTCTTGATGGCCTCGGCCGGGGTGAGCCGGCCGGCCATCATCTCGCCGAGGCCGGCCACCCCGATCTTCTCCTTCTGCAACTGCACGTACCAGTCCTGCAGCCGCGGGTTCACCACATTCGATCCGGCCTTGTCCAGCGCCGCCACGCCCGACTTCAGACCCGGGGTGAGGCTGATACCGGAAGTGCCGCCGTTGTACGCGGTCAGCGACTTCACCTTGGCGGTGAAGTTCTTCGAGGACGCCTCGGAGAGCATGATGCGCAGCTGCTCCATGCCGCCCTCGCCGTTGGCCGCCTTGGCCGGGACGATGAAGGGCTCCCCGCCGGAGGCCCAGATGGTCCCGAAGGGCAGCTTGTCGGAGCCGTCGAGCCCGGTGGGCGCGGAGACCGCGAGGTTGAAGTCCGAGGGGATGACGTTGGCCGACTCGTTCTCCACCCAGGAGCCGTTCGGGATGAACAGCGCGTTGCCCTTGGCCCAGGCGGTCTGCGACTGGATGTGGTCAAGCCCCGGGGTGCCGCGCAGGATGTAGCCCTTCTTGTAGAGCTCGTAGTAGGCCTCGAAACAGGCCTTGACGGCCGGGTGCTTCCAGGCGTTCGGCTCCAGGTTGTCGATGGCGTCGAGCACCTCGCGGCCGCCGACCTTGCCGATCATCGGGTACAGGGAGAAGGGGAGGTAGTACGGGTACTTGCCCGCGTATGTCCAGCCCGCCATGCCCTTCTTCTTGGCCTTCGCGCAGACCGCGAGCATCTCGTCCCACGTCTCGGGGTACGTGGCGTCCAGCGAGTCCAGGGCCTTCTGCGAGTACCAGACGCCGTAGACCGTGTAGGCGTAGTACAGGATCCAGACCGGCTTGCCGTCGAACTGGCCCATCTCCACGATGCCCGGGCGCAGCGTGTCGCGGACCTTCTTGCCGGGGTCGTCGTAGGAGGGGGCGTCCAGCAGCGGGGTGAGGTCCGCCAGCTGCTTCTTGCCGACGAGCACACCCATGTCCATCTGCTCGGCGCCGGAGTTGTCGATGAGGTCCGGCGGGTTGCCCTGATTGAACCGGGGCTGCAGGGTGGACTGGATCTTCTGGGTGGCCGCGAACTTCACCTTCGCCTTGGGGAAGTCCTTCTGGTAGATCTTCACCGCGTCCTGGGCGTACTCCTGGCCGAAACCGCCGTCGAAGAGGACGAACTCCATGCGGGCGCTGTCGTTGACGCCGAGCGGGTTCTTCGCGCTCTTCTTGCCGGCCTTCGCCTTGTCCTGTCCGTCGCCGCCGCTGCTCGCGCAGGCGGACAGCAGGCCCATGCCGGGGGCGGCCACCAGGCCGAGCGCGGCCGAACGCTTGATCAGATCGCGGCGGCCGACGCCGTCCCCACCGTGGTGCGCTGTGGATCCCATGCTCAAGTCCTCGCCTTCTCCAGGACTCAGGCGGTGAACCGGATCCTCCCCGGCACCGCTGTCGGGTAGTGCAGGGTCATGCGGGAAACGCCGACAGGTATAGTCCACTTCACGCCGACGGAGCAAGATCGAATGCAAGGTTCCCGGTGGGTCTTTTCCGAGTTGAGACCTCTCGGAAATATGAGGGGCCAGTGCGCGCTTCGCCGGAAAAATCCGCGACACAAGCCCCTGAATGGCTCACTCAACACCCTTGACATCAGTGGTCACTTGACGACCTACTGGTTCCTGCGCACCGATCCTGACAACGTTGTCCACCCGGTCACAGGAGGGGAATTCCGTAGATGCACCGGAGAACTCGGCACAGATGGAGTCCGGCGGTCGTCCTCACGGCCGCCTTCGTCATGGCCGCCGGCGCCCAGGGCGCGGCGGTCGCCCTGCCCGCCAAGGCTCCGGCCGCCGGACAGGAGTTCGCCTCCTCGTTCGAGGCGGGCGATCCGGCGCCGGACTGGCTGAACACCGTGGACACCTCGGCGGACGGCGCCAAGCGCGCCTCGGGTGTCGACGGCGGCTACAGCACCGGCATTCCGGGCAATGTGACCGACCATGTCACCGAGGTGCGGGCGAGCGGGGAGAACGCGGTCGCCGGCGAGGTGAAGGAGAACCTCGTCGACGGTGAGCCCGGGACCAAATGGCTGACCTTCGCCCCCACCGGCTGGGCGGAGTTCGATCTGGACAAACCCATCGGACTGCGGACGTACGCGCTCACGTCGGCCAACGACTACGACACCCGGGACCCGAAGGACTGGACCCTGCTGGGCTCCGCCGACGGCAAGGACTGGAAGACCCTCGACACCCGCACGGGCGAGAACTTCACCGAGCGGTTCCAGACCAAGTCCTACGACCTCGCGCAGCCGGCCGAGTACCAGCACTTCCGGCTGGAGGTGACCCGGAACAACGGCGCCCCGGACATCCTGCAACTGGCCGACGTGCAGTTCTCCACCGGCGGCGGGGGCGGACCGGTGCCGCAGGACATGCTGACCCTCGTCGACAAGGGCCCGAGCGGCTCCCCGACCGCCAAGGCCCGGGCCGGCTTCACCGGAAAGCGTGCCCTGCGTTACGCCGGGCGGCACACGGCGGGCGGCCGGGCGTACTCGTACAACAAGGTCTTCGACGTGAACGTGCGGGTCGGCCGCGACACCCGGCTGTCGTACCGCGTCTTCCCCTCGATGGCCGACGGCGACCTCGACTACGACGCCACGAACGTCTCCGTCGACCTGGCCTTCACCGACGGCACCTACCTCAGCGGCCTGGGCGCGCTGGACGAGCACGGCTTCCCGCTGTCTCCGCGCGGTCAGGGCGCGTCGAAGTCCCTGTACGTCAACCAGTGGAACGACGTGGCCTCGCGGATCGGCTCGGTGGCGGCCGGCAAGACGGTCGACCGGATCCTGGTGGCGTACGACTCCCCCGACGGGCCGGCGAAGTTCCGCGGCTGGATAGACGACGTGGCCCTGCGGCCGGTGGCGCCCGAGCGGCCCAAGGCGCACCTGTCGGACTACGCGCTGACCACCCGCGGCACCAACTCCAGCGGCAGCTTCTCGCGCGGCAACGACTTCCCGGCGACGGCACTCCCCCATGGCTTCAACTTCTGGACGCCGGTGACCAACGCGTCTTCGCTGAGCTGGCTTTACGAGTACGCGCGTGCGAACAACGACGACAACCTGCCGACGATCCAGGCGTTCAGCGCGAGCCACGAGCCGAGCCCCTGGATGGGTGACCGGCAGACCTTCCAGCTGATGCCGTCGGCCGCGTCCGGCACCCCGGACACCGGTCGCGACGCGCGCGAGCTGGCCTTCCGGCACGAGAACGAGACCGCGCGGCCGTACTACTACGGGGTCCGGTTCGAGAACGGGCTCAAGGCGGAGATGACACCGACCGACCACGCGGCGGTGCTGCGCTTCACCTATCCCGGCGACGACGCGAGCGTCCTGTTCGACAACGTCACCGAGCAGGCGGGACTGACGCTCGACAAGGAGCACGGGATCGTCACCGGCTACTCGGACGTGAAGTCGGGCCTGTCCGCCGGCGCCACCCGGCTGTTCGTGTACGGCGAGTTCGACAAGCCGGTGACGGACGGCGCGTCGAGCGGCGTGAAGGGCTTCCTGCGCTTCGACGCGGGCGCCGACCGCACCGTCACCCTGCGGCTGGCGACCTCGCTCGTCGGCATCGACCAGGCGAAGGAGAACCTGCGTCGGGAGGTGCCGGACGGCACGTCCTTCGACACGGTCCGCACACGCGCCCAGCGCACCTGGGACAGGCTGCTGGGCAAGGTCGAGGTGGAGGGCGCGACGCCGGACCAGCTGACCACGCTGTACTCCGGCCTGTACCGGCTCTACCTGTACCCCAACTCCGGCTTCGAGCAGGTCGACGGCAAGGACCGCTACGCCTCGCCGTTCTCCCCCATGCCGGGTCCGGACACCCCCACGCACACCGGGGCGAAGATCGTCGACGGCAAGGTGTACGTCAACAACGGGTTCTGGGACACGTACCGGACCACCTGGCCGGCGTACTCGTTCCTGACACCGTCGCAGGCGGGCGAGATGGTCGACGGGTTCGTGCAGCAGTACAAGGACGGCGGCTGGACCTCCCGCTGGTCCTCCCCCGGCTACGCGGACCTGATGACCGGCACCTCCTCCGACGTGGCGTTCGCGGACGCGTACGTCAAGGGTGTGAAGTTCGACGCGAAGGCGGCCTACGACGCGGCGGTGAAGAACGCGACCGTCGTCCCGCCGGCCTCCGGGGTGGGCCGCAAGGGCATGAGCACCTCGCCCTTCCTCGGCTACACCAGCACCGACACGGGCGAGGGCCTGTCGTGGGCGATGGAGGGCTATGTCAACGACTACGGCATCGCGAGGATGGGCGAGGGGCTGTACCGCGAGACGGGCGAGAAGCGCTACCGGGAGGAGTCGCGGTACTTCCTCAACCGGGCCCAGGACTACGTGAAGCTGTTCGACTCCGGGTCCGGCTTCTTCCAGGGCCGGGACGCCAAGGGCGACTGGCGCGTGGACTCCTCGAAGTACGACCCGCGGGTGTGGGGCTACGACTACACGGAGACCAACGGCTGGGGCTACGCCTTCACCGCCCCGCAGGACAGCCGGGGCCTGGCCAACCTCTACGGCGGGCGGCAGGCCCTCGGGGACAAGCTGGACGAGTACTTCGGCACACCGGAGACGGCCTCCCCCGACTACGTGGGCTCCTACGGCGGTGTCATCCACGAGATGACCGAGGCGCGGGATGTGCGGATGGGCATGTACGGCCACTCCAACCAGGTCGCGCACCACGTGATCTACATGTACGACGCGGCCGGCCAGCCCTGGAAGGCGCAGGCGTACGTGCGCGAGGCGCTCGCCCGCCTCTACACCGGCAGCGAGATCGGGCAGGGGTACCACGGGGACGAGGACAACGGCGAGCAGTCGGGCTGGTACCTGTTCTCCGCGCTCGGCTTCTATCCGCTGGTCATGGGCAGCGGTGAGTACTCCATCGGCTCCCCGCTGTTCAAGAAGGTCACCGTGCACCTGGAGAACGGCCGGGACCTGGTGGTCAAGGCTCCGCGGAACAGCGCGAAGAACGTCTATGTGCAGGGGGTGAGCTTCGACGGCCGTCCCTGGAGGTCCACCTCGCTGCCGCACTCGCTGCTGTCCAAGGGCGGAGTGCTGGAGTTCTCCATGGGGGACAAGCCCTCCACCTGGGGTACGGGCAAGGACGCGGCCCCGGTCTCCATCACCCGGGACGACAAGGTGCCCACGCCCCGCGCGGACATCGTGGAGGGTGCCGGAGCCCTGTCCGACAACACCTCGGCGACGAGCGCGACGGTGACCTCGGTGGATCTGCCGGTCTCCGGCGCCGCACGGCCGGTGCAGTACACGCTGACCTCGGCGGCGGACCACACGAAGGCGCCGACCGGTTGGACCCTGCAGGGCTCCACGGACGGCACCGCCTGGCGGACCCTGGACCATCGCTCCGGCGAGACGTTCGCCTGGGACCGGCAGACCCGGGCCTTCGGCATCGCCGCGCCCGGGACGTACACCCGCTACCGCCTGGTCCTGGACGGCGAGTCCACGCTGGCGGAGGTGGAGCTGCTGGCCTGAGCCGGGCACGACCGAGGGGGCGGGCCCGTCCGGGTCCGCCCCCTCGTCGTGCCGGTGGTCAGCGCGTGGCGAGCGTGAACACGTGCAGGTCCGTGTCGCGCGGCAGCCGGACGCTCCGGAAGGCCCGGCCGTCGGGGGCGGTGACGGGCCTGGTCGCGAAGACGTAGGTGGCGACCGGGTCCCTGTCCGCGCCGGCGACGTTGCGGTAGGCGGTCCGGGCGACGACCTCGTTGCCGTACCGGACGCCGCCGCCTCCGCCGCCCTCCGTCCAGTCGGTGAAGGACAGGTCGACGGTGCCGGTCGTGCCGTCGGTGTAGGTGACGGTCGCCTCGGCCCGCTGGTCGCCGTTGACCGCGCTGCCGATGAAGGACAACTCCTGTGCGGGTGCGGTCAGTTCGATGGTCTGGCCGGACGCCGAGGCGTTGTCGGGGCGGCCGGCGGGCGAGTCGGGCCAGGTGAAGGCGAGGCCGCGGGCCGTGCCCCGGCCGCCCGGGGTGAGGCCTGCCGCGGCGAGGGCCTGGCGGGAGTAACTCCAGCCGCCGCCGTCGAAGTCGGCCTCGGCGTGGTCGCCCTCGTCGTCGGAGACGCCGGTGGTGTCGTAGGCGGCGAGGAGGGTGCCCGGGGCGGCCACGGTCAGGGCGACCGGTTGCCGGTACTCGGTGTCACCCGAGACCACCGTGACCTGGGCGTCGGCGAAGCCCTGGGCGGCGTCCCCGGCAGCCGTGAGGGTGATCTCCCGGGCGCCTTCGGTCACCGTGCCCTCGTCGGGCGTCGCGGTGACGCCGGCCGGGGTCCGCACACGGAAGCGCACCTCGGGACCGGTGCCGCCGTTCAGCGACAGCGCCCGGACCACGATCTTCGCGCTGCCCCCGGGCGCGATGGTGGCGGCGGTCGGACCGACCCCGATCTGGTACGGCTGTTCGCCCTCCCGGAAGGACGGCGGCGGGCTGTCGGCGCCCCAGGCGCGGTTCGGGACGGTGGACAGGGTGTAGTCGAGGCGGCCGCCGTCCCGGACGAAGGACGCCGGCAGCCAGGGCCGGCCGAACGCGCGGCCGTCGACCTTCAGTGACTGGACGTAGGGCGCGTCGGCCGCGGCCCCGGCCGCGTGGACGGAGATGTCGTTGCCGCCCGGGCGGTGGATCTCCACCCGCTCGAACAGCGGTGACGCCAGCACCAGTTCGGCCCGCGAGGGCACCTGCGGATACATGCCGAGGGCGGAGAAGACGTACCAGGACGACATCGCGCCGAGGTCGTCGTTGCCCGGGATGCCACCGGGCTCGGTGGACCACAACCGCCGCATCACCGCGCGGACGGTCTGCTGTGTCTTGTACGGGGCGCCTGCGTAGTCGTACAGGTAGGGCACGTTGATCGACGGCTCGTTGTCCAGCTCGGACTTGGTGCCGCCGTGGCCGGTGAAGGCCCAGTCGCCGTCGGCGTCGTGGAAGAAGTCGTCCAGCCGGGCCAGGGCCTTGTCCCGGCCGCCCATCGCCGCGAACAGGCCCGCCGGGTCGTGCTGCACCATCCAGGTGTACTGGGCCGACGTGCCCTCGACGAATCCGGTGCCGGTGCCGGGGGTGAAGCCGGTGACCCAGCTGCCGTCGGCCTTGCGGTCGGCGATGTAGCCGCCGCCCGGGTCGGCCGCGACGTCGAAGCTGTTCTGCCACCACTGGGCCCGGCGCGCGAAGCCGTCGGCGATGTCCTTCCTTCCCGCCGCCCGGGCGAGCTGGGAGATCGAGAAGTCGGCCGTGGACATCTCCAGGGTCTCGGCGGCGCCGCCCCAGGCGTTGGACACGCTCGGCATGTAGTGCAGCGCCAGGTACTTGTCGAGCGAGGGGCGCTGCCCCACCGACAGCACCGGCTTGCCGGCCGCGGACAGGTCCTGCTTCGTGGGCACAGTCGCCGCCCGGACCAGCGAGTCCAGGGCTCCGTCGAGGTCGAAGCCGGTGCCGCCGAAGGCGCGGATGCCGGCCAGGGCGGTCGGCGAGGGGTCGCCGTTCATCACATGGGTGCCGCTCGCGCCGTGCAGCCAGCGGTCCCAGACCCCGCCGTTCTGCCGGGCGAGTTGGTACAGCGACTGGGCGATGTCGGAGCCGGTGCGCGGGTCCAGCAGGGTCAGCAGCTGCACCTGGTCGCGGTAGACGTCCCAGCCCGAGAAGGTGCCGTACTGCGCGTGCTGCCGGCGGCCCACGGCGTGCGGGCGGCCGTCGGCTCCGCGGTAGCGGCCGTCGGCGTCGCTGATGACGTTCGGGTGCAGCAGCGAGTGGTAGAGCGCGGTGTAGAAGGTGGTGCGCTCGGCGTCCGTGCCGCCGCCGACCCGGACGGCGCCCAGCCGCTCGCGCCAAGCCCGGCGCGCCGCCTGCTCGACCGCGCCGAAGGAGCGGCCCGGCGGGTTCTCGGCCGCGAGGTTCGCCTCGGCGGCCTTCCGGCTGACGTAGGAGATGCCAACCTTGACGTCGACCGGCCGCTCGCCGGGCGCGAACTCCACATAGCCCCCGGCGCCCTTGCCGGCGACGGGCCGTCCGTCGTGCGAGAAGCCGCCGGTGCCGCCGGAGGCCCGGGTGGAGCCGGGGTCGAGCCTGTCGTCCCGCCAGGTGCCGACGGCCTTGAAGGCGCGGTCGAAACGGGCGGTGAAGTACAGGGTGTAGTAGGCGCGGCGGCCTTCGGGGTCGAGGTAGCCGCAGAAGTTGCCGGAGGTGACCGAGCCGGAGACAGTACGGGTGGCCGGGTCGATGCTGATCGTCGAGTCCTCCGAGCCGACCTCGGAATTGGCGGTGCGCACCAGCAGCGAGGCGGGCTTGCCGGCCGGGAAGGCGAAGCGGGCGGAGCCGGTGCGCGTGGTGGCGGTGAGGTCGGCGGTGACGCCGGAGGACATCGAGACCTTGTAGTGGCCGGGTTCGGCCGTCTCGTGGGCGTGGGTGAAGTCGGCGGCGTACAGGGCGTCCCCGGTGTCGCTCGCCGGGGAGGAGGTGACCTCGCCGGCGTACGGGAAGAAGGGGATGTCACCGCCGCCGCCCGCGCAGCCGGTGCCGGACATGTGGGTGAGGCCGAAACCCCGGATGCGGGTGGCGTCGTACCGGTAACCGCCCGGCGCCGCGGTTCTCGTGGCGTCGCCCCGGGTGTTCTCCGGGCTCCAGGAGAGCATGCCGAACGGCACCACGGCGCCGGGGAAGACGTCACCGCCGTTGGCGGTGCCGATCAGCGGGTCGACGTAGGGGGTGGGGTCCCCGACGAGGCCGGGGGGCGCGGCGGTCGCCGCGAGGGCGGGGGTCGCGGCGCCGCCGGTCGCGAGCAGCGCGGCCAGCAGCAGGGACATGGGTCGGAAACGCATCACGCGGCCCTTCCTGGAGTCGGACGGGTCGCGCACCACCGGTCGCACAAGCCGCAGGGACAGTAGCGTGTGCCACCGGTACCACGGAAGACCGCCCGCGCCCGCGGCGGCGCGCGCCGGGACCGTCCGGTCGGGTTACACCAAGTGGGTTGACATCGTTGTCGGTTGACGCGGTAAGGTCATGTACAGAACAGAAGACAACGTTGTCGCGCACGAAGTCGGCGCACAAGCCGCGCTTCCGCTCCGAGCGCGTTCCGTAGCGGCACCCGCACGGGAGGGACACGGAAGTGGCTCCTGTGACAGCAGTGAGTCACCGGGGTTCATGGGGGAGCAAAACCTGCGTCCATCTCGTGGACCGACGTAGTCACAGACATGTACCGGTGCTACAAATGCCGCATGTCGGACCGATTCGCCCGATTCAGGCGTATGGCATGGCATGCCGTGGTCGGCAGGAGCCCGCGCAGCGTCGCCGGGCAGGTGCTGCTCGTTCAGGTGGTACTGGTGGTCCTGCTCGTCGTCTGCGGCGTCATCGCTCTCGTCCTGCAGTCGGAACGTGACAGCAGCGTGGAGGCCAGGCGGCGATCCATAGCCGTGGCGCAGACCTTCGCGCACTCCCCCGGGCTCGTGCAGGCGGTGCACTCCCCCGACCCGTCGAAGGAACTCCAGCCGCTCACCGAGGCGGCCCGCAAGACCGCGGGCGTCGACTTCATCGTGGTCATGGACACCAAGGGCATCCGCTACACCCACCCCATTCCGAGCAAGATCGGCCAGCGGTTCGTGGGCACGATCGGTCCGTCGCTGGCCGGGAAGGTCTACACGGAGAGCGTCCACGGCCCGCTCGGCCACGAGGAGCAGGCGACCGTCCCCGTCGTCGACGCCCACGGCCGGGTGGTCGCCCTGGTCTCCGCCGGGCTGAAGGTGAAGAACGTGACCAGCCAGGTGGACCGGCAGCTGCCGATCATCCTGGCCGCCGGCGCCGGGGCGCTCGTGGTGTCGACCGGCGGTACGGCCCTGGTGGGCAGGAGGCTGCGGCGCCAGACCCACAGCCTGGCCCCCGACGAGATGACCCGTATGTACGAGCACCACGACACCGTGCTGCACTCCGTGCGGGAGGGGGTGCTCATCGTCAGTGACGACGGGCGGCTGCTGCTCGCCAACGACGAGGCGAGACGCCTGCTGGAGCTGCCCGCCGAGGCCGAGGGGCACAACGTGCGGGAGCTGTCGGACCTCGACCCCGCCACGGTCGAGCTGCTCGTCTCCGGGCGCGAGGCCAGCGACGAGGTGCACTTCGCCGGGGGGCGGCTGCTGGCGGTCAACCAGCGGCCCACGGACGGCGCCGGCGGTCCCCGGGGGACGGTGGTGACGTTGCGCGACTCCACCGAGCTGCAGGCGGTGTCGGGCCGGGCGGAGGTCACCCGGGAGCGGCTGGAGCTGCTCTACGACGCGGGTCTCGGCATCGGCACCACCCTCGACGTGGTCCGCACGGCCGACGAGCTGGCGCAGGTCGCCGTCCCGCGGTTCGCCGACTTCGTCACCGTGGACCTGGCCGACGCCGTGCTGCACGGCGAGGAACCGCTGCCCACCGCGACGGAGGTGCGGCGCGTCGCCGTCAGCGGCATCCAGGACGACCATCCGCTGTACGAACAGGGCCGGCTGATCGACTTCCTGCCGTCCACACCGCAGGCGCGCGGCTACGGCTCCGGCCGCTCGGAACTGGTGCCCGACCTGTCGACCGCGGAGGGCTGGCTGGTCCAGGACCCGGACCGGACCCGGCGGATCCTGGACTACGGCATCCACTCGCTGATCGCCGCCCCGATCCAGGCCCGCGGTGTGGTGCTGGGCATGGCCAACTTCTGGCGCTCCAAACGGGAACCCTTCGACGAGGAGGAGCTGTCCCTGGCGGAGGAGCTGGTGGCTCGGGCCGCGGTCAGCATCGACAACGCCCGCCGGTACACCCGCGAGCACGCGCTGGCGGTCACCCTCCAGCGCAGTCTGCTGCCCCGGGCCCTGCCCGAGCAGAGCGCCCTCGACGTCGGCTACCGCTATCTGCCCGCCCAGTCTGGCGTGAGCGGCGACTGGTTCGACGTGATCCCGCTGCCCGGCGGCCGGGTGGCGCTGTCCGTCGGCGACGTCGTCGGTCACGGTCTGCACGCGGCGGCGACCATGGGGCGGCTGCGGACGGCGGTGCACAACTTCTCCACCCTCGACCTGCCGCCGGACGAGCTGCTCAGCCATCTGGACGAGCTGGTCGGCCGCATCGACCAGAACGAGGCCTGTCCGGAGACGGCCGACGAGATCGTGGGCGCCACCTGTCTGTACGCGATCTACGACCCGGTGACGCGCCGCTGCGTCATGGCCCGGGCCGGGCATCTGGTGCCCGCGCTGGTCGCGCCGGACGGCAGTGTCGCGTTCCTCGACGTGCCGGCCGGGCCGCCGCTGGGCCTCGGCGGTCTGCCGTTCCAGACGGCCGAGCTGGAGCTGGCCGAGGGCAGCCAGCTCGTGCTGTACACCGACGGCCTCATCGAGGACCGCGCACGGGACCTGGACGAGGGCATGGAGCTGCTGCGCCTGGCCCTGGCCGGACACCCCGACCGAACGCCGGAGGAGAGCTGTCAGGCGGTGCTGGACGAGCTGCTGCCCGAGCGTCCCAAGGACGACATCGCGCTGCTCATCGCGCGCACCCGGGCCCTGCCGGCCGAGCGCGTGGCCGACTGGGACGTGCCGCGGGACCCGGCGGCCGTGTCGGGCATGCGTCTCGCGGTGTCCGACACGCTCGAGGAGTGGGGCCTGTCCGAGCTGGGCTTCGGCATGGAACTCGTCCTCAGCGAGCTGATCACCAACGCCATCCGCTATGCCTCCGATCCCATCCATGTGCGGCTGATCCACGACCGCACGCTGATCTGCGAGGTGGCCGACGGCAGCAGCACCTCGCCGCATCTGCGGTACGCCGCGATGACCGACGAGGGCGGCCGGGGCCTGTTCCTGGTCTCCCAGCTCGCCGAGCGCTGGGGCACCCGGTACACCCCGCACGGCAAGGTGATCTGGGCCGAGCTGGCGATCCCGGACCTGGACGCGCTCCTGGCGGAGTGAACGGGTGCGCCGGCCGCGGGTGGCGCCTGGCCGTGTCAGGCCGCGTCAGGCCGCGTGAGGGGTGCTGAGGGATCTGCGCCGGAAGGCCGCGACAGGTTGCCGGCGGGGTGGCGCGCGGGGCCGCCGAGAGGCCGTGGGGGGACGTGAGGGGCCACTGCGGTGGGGCCGAGGGGCACCGAAGGGGGTGGCGGGCCGCAGGGCGGCACCCCCGGCCGACGAGACGCCACGGGGGCGGGAAAGGTGCGAGGGCCGCACCCCCGGAAGCGGGGATGCGGCCCTCGGTGACCGTGGCGTGCCGGTTACTTGCGGAGCAGGCTGCGCAGCACGTACTGCATGATGCCGCCGTTGCGGTAGTAGTCGGCCTCACCGGGGGTGTCGATGCGGACGACCGCGTCGAACTCGACACCGGTGTCGGTGGTGACCTTGACCGTGCGCGGCGTGGTGCCGTTGTTGAGCTCCTCGACGCCGGTGAAGGAGAAGGTCTCCTCGCCGGTCAGACCGAGGGACTCGGCGTTCTGGCCCTCAGGGAACTGCAGCGGCAGGACGCCCATGCCGATGAGGTTGGAGCGGTGGATGCGCTCGTAGGACTCGGCGATGACGGCCTTGACGCCGAGCAGCGCGGTGCCCTTGGCCGCCCAGTCGCGGGACGAGCCGGAGCCGTACTCCTTGCCGGCCAGGACGACCAGCGGGATGCCCTGCTCGATGTAGTTGCGCGAGGCGTCGTAGATGAACGACACCGGGCCGTCGGGCTGGGTGAAGTCGCGGGTGTAGCCGCCCTCGGTGCCCGGCGCGATCTGGTTGCGCAGGCGGATGTTGGCGAACGTACCGCGGATCATGACCTCGTGGTTGCCGCGACGGGAGCCGTAGCTGTTGAAGTCGCGGCGCTCGACGCCGTGCTCCGTGAGGTACTGGCCGGCCGGGGTGTCGGCCTTGATCGCACCGGCCGGGGAGATGTGGTCGGTGGTGACCGAGTCGCCCAGCTTGGCCAGGACGCGGGCGCCGGCGATGTCGGCGACCGGGGACGGCTCGTGCTCCATGCCCTCGAAGTACGGGGGCTTGCGGACGTAGGTCGACTCCGCGTCCCACTCGAAGGTGTTGCCGGTCGGGATGGGCAGCGACTGCCACTGGGCGTCGCCCGCGAAGACGTCCTGGTAGGACTTGTTGAACATGTCCTCGCCGATGGCGTTCGCCACGACGTCGTTGACCTCGGCCTCGGAGGGCCAGATGTCCTTCAGGTAGACGGGGTTGCCGTCCTGGTCGGTGCCGAGCGCGTCCCGGGTGATGTCCACCTTCATGGAACCCGCGAGGGCGTACGCGACGACCAGCGGCGGGGACGCCAGGTAGTTCATCTTGACGTCGGGGTTGATCCGGCCCTCGAAGTTGCGGTTGCCGGAGAGGACCGAGGTGACCGCGAGGTCGTGGTCGTTGACCGCCTTGGAGACCTCGTCCGGCAGCGGGCCGGAGTTGCCGATGCAGGTGGTGCAGCCGTAGCCGACCAGGTTGAAGCCGACCTTGTCGAGGTACGGGGTCAGACCGGCCTTGTCGAAGTAGTCGGTGACGACCTTCGAACCCGGGGCGAGGGTGGTCTTGACCCACGGCTTGCGGGTCAGGCCCTTCTCCACGGCCTTCTTCGCGACGAGCGCGGCGGCGACCATGACGTACGGGTTGGAGGTGTTGGTGCAGGAGGTGATCGCGGCAACGGTCACCGCGCCGTGGTCCAGCTCGTAGGTGCTGCCGTCGGGGGCGGTCACCCGGACCGGGTTGGACGGTACGGCGCCGGTGCCCTGGCCGTGCTGCGGGGCGCCCGCGCCGTTCTCCTGGCTGCCGTAGGCCGGGGCGTCGGAGGCCGGGAAGGACTCGGCGCTCGCCTCGTCGACCGGGGAGGCCGCGGCGGCGGACTGCGGCGCGACGGGGGCCTCGACGTAGTTGAGGACGTCCTTGGCGAACTGCTGGGCGGCCTCGGCGAGGACGATGCGGTCCTGCGGGCGCTTCGGGCCGGCGATGGAGGGCACGACCGTGGACAGGTCCAGCTCGAGCTTCTCGGAGAAGTCGGGCTCGGCCTTCGGGTCCAGCCAGAGGCCCTGCTCCTTGGCATACGCCTCGACGAGCGCGACCTGCTGGTCGCTGCGGCCGGTCAGGCGCAGGTAGTTCAGGGTCTCGTCGTCGATCGGGAAGATCGCGGCGGTGGAGCCGAACTCCGGCGACATGTTGCCGATGGTGGCGCGGTTGGCCAGGGAGGTGGCGGCGACGCCCTCGCCGTAGAACTCGACGAACTTGCCGACCACACCGTGCTTGCGGAGCATCTCGGTGATGGTGAGCACGAGGTCCGTGGCGGTGGTGCCGGCCTGGAGCTCACCGGTGAGCTTGAAGCCGACGACGCGCGGGATGAGCATGGAGACCGGCTGGCCGAGCATGGCCGCCTCGGCCTCGATGCCGCCGACGCCCCAGCCGAGGACGCCGAGACCGTTGACCATGGTGGTGTGCGAGTCGGTGCCGACGAGGGTGTCGGGGTACGCCTGGCCGCCCCGCACCATGACCGTGCGGGCCAGGTGCTCGATGTTGACCTGGTGGACGATGCCGGTGCCGGGCGGGACGACCTTGAACTCGTCGAAGGCGGTCTGGCCCCAGCGCAGGAACTGGTA
Source organism: Streptomyces sp. NPDC051452 (assembly GCF_044454765.1). Classification (NCBI taxonomy): domain Bacteria; kingdom Bacillati; phylum Actinomycetota; class Actinomycetes; order Kitasatosporales; family Streptomycetaceae; genus Streptomyces; species Streptomyces sp. NPDC051452. The sequence continues at coordinate 27,857 of NZ_JBITEB010000006.1, read as the reverse complement.
GCGCTCCTTGTTGCGGCCGTACTCCAGCTCGACGTTCTGCTGGAAGGCGTCGTGGGTGCCGAACTTGTCGGCGATCACGGAGTGGTCGATGACCAGCTCGGCCGGCGCCAGCGGGTTGATCTTGGCGGGGTCGCCGCCCAGCTCCTTCACGGCCTCACGCATGGTCGCGAGGTCCACGACACAGGGAACGCCGGTGAAGTCCTGCATGATCACGCGGGCCGGCGTGAACTGGATCTCCTGGCTGGGCTGGGCCTGGGAGTCCCAGCCGCCGAGGGCACGGATGTGGTCGGCGGTGATGTTCGCGCCGTCCTCCGTGCGGAGCAGGTTCTCCAGCAGGACCTTGAGGCTGTACGGCAGGCGGGCCGAGCCCTCCACCTTGTCCAGCCGGAAGATCTCGTACGACTCGTCGCCCACCTGCAGCGTGCTGCGGGCGTCGAAGCTGTTCGCCGACACGACAGTCTCCTTCATTGATGTGCGCGTACCACCGTCAATCCTGCCGCCACGCCGGCTTGGCCGATCCGCTAAGGTAAGGCTAAGTTAGGTAACCCTTACTGGGGTGGCGGCTACGGTGCGCCTCGGCAGATATCTCGATGTCGAGATAACTCTAGTACATGGGCGCTGGATGGTCATGCCCGGACCGGGTCGAGCGCGCGCGAATTCCCGTGGCGCGGCTCACAGTGCCGACCGGTCGACGCGGCCGCCCGGCCTCCGTGGACGCCGGCGCGATGCGGGCGCCGCGCCCTCACCCGGGCCGCCCGGGGTACCCGAGGGAGACCGGGATCCGCGCACGGCCCGCTCCACACTCACAGCGATTGCGGGACGTCGTACGACATCGATTGATTTGCCCGGATCTTTCGGGAGGCACGGGACCCGTATCCGGAGGGGCCGTTGACGGTCCGTCACCGCCGTCACCCGAATGGACCCCCCAAGAGGCGCCATCTCATATCTGAGATAACCTCGACCTCATGTCAGACGACTACCTCGTACGCATCGGCAAGCTCATCCGTGACGCGCGGCAGCACCGCGGCTGGACGCAGACGCAGCTCGCGGAGGCTCTCGGCACCAGCCAGAGTGCGGTCAACCGCATCGAGCGCGGCAACCAGAACATCAGCCTTGAGATGATCGCCCGCATCGGTGAGGCCCTGGACAGCGAGATCGTGTCGCTGGGCTACGCGGGTCCGATGCATCTGCGCGTGGTCGGCGGCCGTCGGCTGTCCGGCGCCATCGACGTGAAGACCAGCAAGAACGCCTGCGTGGCCCTGCTGTGCGCCTCGCTGCTCAACAAGGGGCGCACGGTGCTGCGCCGGGTCGCGCGGATCGAGGAGGTGTACCGCCTGCTGGAGGTGCTGAACTCCATCGGTGTCCGCACCCGCTGGATCAACGACGGCGTGGACCTGGAGCTGGTACCGCCCGCCGAGCTGGAGATGGCGGCGATCGACGCGGAAGCGGCCGTACGCACCCGTTCGATCATCATGTTCCTCGGTCCGCTGCTGCACCGCGTGGACCAGTTCAAGCTGCCCTACGCCGGCGGCTGCGACCTGGGCACGCGGACCATCGAGCCGCACATGATCGCGCTGCGCCGGTTCGGTCTGGACATCGCGGCCACCGAGGGCCAGTACCACGCGCGGGTCGACCGCACGGTGCGCCCGGACCGCCCGATCGTGCTGACCGAGCGCGGCGACACCGTGACGGAGAACGCCCTGCTGGCCGCCGCCCGGCACGACGGCGTCACCGTCATCCGCAACGCCTCCTCCAACTACATGGTCCAGGACCTGTGTTTCTTCCTGGAGGCGCTCGGCGTGAAGGTGGAGGGCATCGGCACCACCACGCTCACCGTGCACGGCGTGCCGAACATCGACGCCGACGTCGACTACTCCCCCTCCGAGGACCCGGTCGAGGCGATGAGCCTGCTGGCCGCGGCCGTGGTGACCGAGTCCGAGCTGACGGTGCGCCGGGTGCCGATCGAGTTCCTGGAGATCGAGCTGGCGGTCCTGGAGGAGATGGGGCTCGACCACGACCGCAGCCCCGAGTACTTCGCGGACAACGGCCGTACGCGTCTGGTCGACCTCACGGTGCGGCCCTCCAAGCTCGAAGCGCCGATCGACAAGATCCACCCCATGCCCTTCCCGGGCCTGAACATCGACAACGTCCCGTTCTTCGCGGCGATCGCGGCGGTCGCCTCGGGCCAGACCCTGATCCACGACTGGGTCTACGACAACCGCGCGATCTATCTGACCGACCTCAACCGCCTCGGCGGCCGCCTGCAACTCCTGGACCCCCACCGGGTCCTGGTCGAGGGCCCGACCCGCTGGCGCGCCGCCGAGATGATGTGCCCTCCGGCCCTCCGGCCGGCCGTGGTCGTCCTGCTGGCGATGATGGCGGCCGAGGGCACGTCGGTACTGCGCAACGTGTATGTCATCAACCGGGGTTACGAGGATCTCGCCGAACGCCTGAACTCGGTCGGCGCCCAGATCGAGATCTTCCGGGACATCTGACGGGCGAGGTGTCGTGCCCCTTGGAGGCAAAGGGCACGACACTTCAATCTGCGAGCTGACCTGCGGATACCTGCCTTCGCAGCCCTCCACTGATCACTGTTGTTTTTCAACACCTTGTGCAACGCAGGTGCAAGATGATCTTGAATGGTTGACGGTACGTCAGAGACGTTTGAGTATCCGTCCGCCGTCACGGAGAGTTGTCGCCGAAGTGCCTGACAACGTCCGATGTCGGTCGTGTCACGCCGACCATGCCTGGTCGACGAGGTGAACCGCCATCTGCCCGACGTCTCCGGCCTCGCGACGCAGCCTGGAATCCGACCGCGCATCCGAGTCCTCCGGCTGACCGCCTCGCCACGCAGAAGAGGACCCGCGCCACGCAGGCGCGGGTCCTCTGTTGTAGACGGGCGCCGTGACGGGCTGAGCCTGCCCCCACCTCGTGGGAGCACCCGCTGTGACGACGTGCTGCCAGCTCACTGTCCGCCCGTCGCCGTCTTCGTCCCTCCGCCATGCCGGGTCACCCGAGGACGGCATCGCATTCGGACAGCTCCGTGAGTGAACGCCGGGTCAGTGGACTTACTCGCCCACACGTACGCCTCGCCAGGCTGAAGCTGCGCCATCTGCTCAGAGCGCAAACTGGCGAAGGCGGTGTTCGCCTTCTGGAGGTGCTTCAACCAGGCCGGCGAGGTGAACTTGTGCAGGATAACGTGGTCGGAGAGTTCGATCAGGGAGATCGGTACGGAGGGCGGGTCCTGGCTGGCGACCAGGATGCTCATTCCCTTGTGGCGCATCTCGCGGACGGTCTCGACTAGGCCGGCGACGAGGTCCGGGCTGTCGATGTACTTGTGCGCTTCGTCGAAGACGACCAGCTTGTTGAAGTGTTCGTCCCCGCTGCGCGCCTCGGCGAACAGCTGCATCAGGACGACGAAGAGGCCGAGTGCTTCGTCCTTCTCGATGTACTCGTCGCGGAGGTCAACGATGATCAGTCGGCCGGGTCGGATGAGGCTGGTGAGCCGGGCATTGTCGTCGATGTAGTCCTCGGCGAGGTTGAGCCGCTCCTGGGCCAGCTGCTTGACGTGGTCGGGCATATCGGAATCGGCCACGCCCTGCCGGATGACGCCGAGGTTCAGGTTGTTGCGGTTCGACTTCATGATGCGGGTCAGCTGCCGGATGTACGTTGACTGGTTACCGACCGCTCCCATGAGGAAGCGCCAGTGGGATGCCTGGAGTTCGGCGGAGGAGAAGGCGAGCAGCTGGACGTCGATGCCGGGGAATTCCCGTCGGCGGTCGGCGACCTGGTCGGCGGGGGCGAGCAGCAGCACGTCCGACAGCGCTTGGGGGTCGGCTCCGTAGCGCTCCTTCAGGACCTGGAGCTGCGCCTGGTCATCATTTGGGCGCGCCATGGAAGTGAACTCCGGCGCGTAGTCCATGGTGCGGCTGTAGTGGAACACCACGGTTGCGAGAGGACGGGGAAGTTCGTTGACCGGCGGGGCGGGCAGCGAGGCCATCTCGATGATGCTGCCCAGGGTGTAGCTCTTGCCGCCTCCTTGTACGCCGAAGAGGCTGATGGTGTGGGTTTCGTCGAGATCGACCGCGACTTTCCGGCCAGCCACTTCGCCGAGTACACCGTGTTGTGGGGAGGGGCGCGTGACGCCGAGGAAGATCTCGGGGAGGCCCTCTGGTGAAGCCGATCCCGGTGTGACAGAGGTGGACTGGGCATCGATGGTCGTCGACTCGTGAAAGCCCTGGCTTTCAGGGACGGTGCCCGCCCGCAGCGGATTTCCGGTACCGCCCGGAGGAAGAGCAGCCGATGAGATTCCTTCCGGAGAAAGAGACACCGAGACCGCCCCCGCCGCATCGGCACCAGGCACGGTCAAAGTTGCCACGGACTGGGCTGGACCTGCCTCACGGCCCGCACGCTCAGGTGCGGTGAGTGGCGTGGTCTCGTTGCCGTTCGCGACCTCGTCCGTGTCGAGGATGGGCACTGCCGTACCCCCACCGGCCTGCCCGCGGTCTTCCTCCTGAGCATCTTTGGCATCCCCCTCGTGCTGTACGTCAGGTGCCCGGAACTCGGCGTCGGAGAGCCGTGGCACAGCCAACTGCGACAGTGCCAGGGTGGGAGCGGTGGCCGCTCCGTTCTCCTCCTGCTCCTCAACGGCTGGGTCCGTGGGCGCGGGTACGCCCGGCCGAACAGTGGGAATCGCATTGATCAGCTCGGTGATCAGATCGCTGCCGATGCGGTGGAACTCCACCTCGTCATCGAGTTCGCGGTCGGTTCCCTCGCGGGCAAGGTCGAAGATCAGGCCGCTGCGAGTGAAGTGGAGGGCGTAGCCGTCGTCGAGGCTGTCTAGCAGCGCGTGGGCCTCCGCCCTGGGAGCGTGCCCCATGATCCCGTGGCGTGCCGCCCGCTCCAGGTAGAAGCGGAGCAGGGAGCCGAGGGCCAGGTTCTTGACCGGCCGGTCCACCCGGTCCGGGTTGATGTGGGTCGGATCGAAGGACTCCGTGAGGACGGTCTGGCTCCGTCCGAGCTGCTGAGTGACCTTGGCCTTGAGACGCTGGTAGGCGCCGATGTCGTCGAGCGCCGTATAGCACTTGACCTCGACAAGGCGGCAGGTGACGGTCCGTGTCCGCATGTCGAGGTGGAACAGGGCTAGGTCGCTGCGCTGGAAGGAGAAGGCGTCGCCAAGTTCCCGGGCCTGGCGACGGACTTCGGCGTACAGCTCGGGGTGGGCGTCCAGAGGGACCACGATCTGGTTGTGCAGGGCGTCCTGGTAGTCCAGGTAGAGACGGGCCAGGGCGAGGCCAAGTACTTCGGTGCGCTGGGTGGGGGCGGTGGAGGCCAGCTTGAAGGCGAGGCTGCCAGAGAGTAGGCGCAGTTGCTCGAAGAAGGTGTTGAGGTGGCGCTGTTCGACGTCGAGCCCGTGCTGCTGGGCGGTCGGTCCGAGCAGGGTGCGCAGTTCGTCGACCGAGTTCGAGCTGACCATGATCTGGTGGCCGAGGCCGCTGTCCAGCGAGGGCGCGTAGTCGATGACGTACTCGGGTCGGTCGCGTTGTCCGGCGTGGTCGAAGTACTCCAAGCCGAGGGTCCGGTCGATGGTGACGACCCAGTCGCCGACCTGGTGGGCCCGGTAGAGCAAGGCCCGGTCGGTGTTGTCGAGGGAAAGGACGGTGCACGGCACATGGCGCGGCGCCTGTCCCGCGGTGGCGACGTTGGCCGCGGCGCCGGCAAGGAGTCCGGGCAGCCGGCTCAGGAGATTGGCAAGGTCCTCCGCGTCCTCGACGGGCATGGCGATGCCGTGGCGTGGCATGGTCCGCCACACGATCTGCTGCTCGTTGTCCTCGTACGTGGAGGACGTCGCCTGTACCAGGCCGAGGACTGGGGCGTGCGCGATGTCGTGGCGTGTGACAGAACCGTGCTGTTCCCCGCCGAAGGCGTCGATGAGCACGGTCAGATGGGCGTCGAACTCGGCTCCGGGTTCGCTGAATTCCTCCACCGAGCGGACGGAGTAGACGAGTTTCGCGCTCCGGGTGCCTTCCGCGGCATGCAAGAACGCCTCCGCCTCGGTGGAGGTGAACTGGCTCTGTGCGCTGATCAGTTCACCCAGCGCCGCACCGGACTCGGGGGCTTCCGGGTCGGACACGCACAGCCGAATGTCGTAGGTGAGGTCCCGGGTGGGGGTGCGACGCTGCAGTTCGAGGAGGGCGTCGGCGACGATCTCCGCGCGGCCTGCATTGACGACGTTCATGACCAGCGTGCGGACGTACGGGTGGAGGCGTACGTACCGCTCGATCCGGTCGGCGAGCGCCGTACCGGACAACGCACCGGCTCCGCCTGCGGCACGGGGGCCGACAGCCGGGAGGTGCAACGCGGTGGTGAGTCGGCCGAGCAGGCCACGGGGGTCGGCGGTCTCGCTGGGCAGGTAGGCGGCCCAGTACGGGGTGAGGTTGTCCGCAGCTGTCATGAGTCGGCCGTCCTGGCGCGGGACGGCGAACGGGAAACCCAAGGGTGAGAGGGCCTGAAGGAAGGAGTCGCGCGCGGCGATGACCCGGCGCTTGTCCTCGCCGGCGAGGCGCGCGGCCCAATCCCGGCCCAGGGCCGACCAGGTCGCTAGCCAGAGTGCACGGAGGGGGTGCGTCGGGGAGATGAGCAGGACGGTGTCGCGCCCGCCGAGACCGTCGGTGAGGGTGACGGCCGCGCAGTCGGTCTGCTGGATGCGGGCCAGCCCCACCAGCGCGGCGCCCCGGGCACGTCTAGAGATGCCGGAAGTCGATCTTCTCTATTACGAGGAGGGGACTTCCGTGCATCACCAGCGGCACATTCTCACGCATGAGCTGTGCCACGTGTACTGCGACCATCCAGGGAGCCTAGAAGTCGACGCCGAAACGGCTCATTCCCTCGGAGTGAATCCCACGCTGGTGATGCGCATGTCGGGGCGCACGAGCTACTCGACGGCCGACGAACGGGAAGCGGAGTTGATGGCGACCATCATTCGCCAGCGCATCTACCGCGAACGTGAATCCCCTTCCCGTCAACCCGAAAAAGGATCGGATAGCTGGGATGCACTCTTCGCCCAGCCCATCAAGAAAGGTCGATTCCGCTCACGATGAATGCCCTCTTTCTTGGCATGGCCTGCCTACTCGCAGCAGCTGCCAGCTACTGGGTCCTCGGTCGGGGCACACCTCGCCCCGCCGGAACGTGGGCCATGGGTGCTCTCCTCGCCTCGTTCGCCCTGGCCTTCGCCTCCTACGCGCCGCTGTTCGAGAACGCGGTTGAGGCAGTCGTGCCGCACGTGGCTCGGCTCCTGAGCAACTCCGCCTCTCTGTCGGCTGCCACTTCGGTCCTCGCTGTCTCTTTCCAGGTCAATCTGCAACCTGCGGAGGCGCGGCGCCGCATCCACCTGCGCCTCGTCCTCCTCGCCGCCTCGGTCTTCGGCATGACGGTGTTGTTCGTGTACGAGCAGATGACGCACCGTTCCCCGCAGGTGTACGCGCTCTACCTGCTCGTCTTGATCTCCTACCTGGGCTTCGCCATCGTCGACTTTCTGCGGCAGGCCGTGCGGCAGTCGAAGTCGACCCGCAGAAGCAGCGTTCGGATCGGTCTCCGGATAGCAGCGGCGGGCTGCGCGTTCGCCCTGGTCTACGCCGCGTACAAGCTCACGGTCCTCTTCTCTCTGGGCTTGGGCCTTCACCTCATACCCGACCACGCGCAGTGCTCCTCGCTGGTCACATCGCCCTGCGTCTTCAGCGTGACCTCCCCAGCGCTCGCCGTGCTGCTGATCTGCCTCGGCCTCACAATGCCCGCCGTGGTGTATCCGATCAGTCAGACCCGCCTCCACCGCTGGGAGGTGCGCTCCTTCAACGCGCTCGGCCCTCTCTGGCAGGACCTCTCGGCCGCAATGCCGGAAATCGTTCTGCCATCAGGAGGCCTCGACGAGAAGGCGGCGAGCGACTCCGACTTCCGCCTTCAACGGCGTGTCATCGAGATCAGCGACGGCATCCTCGCCCTTCGGCCCTACCGCTCCCAGCTCGTCCAAGAGGCCGCCCAGCGAACTGTCGACGCCGGAACGGATGAAGGTGCCGCGATCATCGAGGCCGTTGTCGTCAAGGCAGCGCTGGCCGCGCTGCAGGTCGGTCACCTCGTCGACGACGTCGCTGCGCCGTCGGCGGTGGACGCCGCTTCGCGGAAGGACCTCCGCGCGGACACGCAGTGGCTTCTACAGGTCACCGATGCCTACGTGCACCACGTCCCGGTGCGTGTCGCCGGCGACGGCCACCCGGAACCAGTTGGAGCCTGACAGCATGGACAACCCGATCCAAGACCCTCGCTTCCTGCACAACCCTTATCCCACCTATGCGGCCATGCGCTCCGCGTGCCCCGTGCAGGCCGTTCCCACCGGCGCAAACGGGCACAGCAGCTACCTGGTCACCGGATACGCGGAGGCCCGACAAGCCCTCAGCGACCCGCGGCTCTCGAAGAACACGGGCGCCTTCTTCGCCAACAAGGGGTCGAGGCGCCGTCTGCACCCTGCGGTCGCGCACAACATGCTGGCCAGCGATCCACCCCAGCACACCCGCCTGCGCAAGTTGGTGACCAATGCCTTCACGACGGGCGCTGTCGCCGAGCTGCGGCCGTTCATCGCCCAGGTGACCGACGCGCTGCTGGACGAGTGGCCCGTCGGCGAGCAGGTCGACCTCGTCGCCGGCCTGGCGGTGCCCCTACCAATCATCGTGATCTGCGAACTGCTGGGGGTCCCGGAGGGCGACCGGCCCGAGGTCCAGCGCTGGTCCGCCGAGTTGTTCGCCGCCGGAAAGCCCGACCTCATCGACGCGGCCTCGCACGCCGTGGCCGACTACATGACCGGCCTGATCGCCGCCAAGCGCCTGCGACCCGGTGGCTCTCTCCTCGACCGCCTCATTTCAGCGCGCGATGGCAACGACCGCCTCAGCGAGGAGGAGCTGGTCTCCCTGAGCGTGCTGCTGCTCGTCGCCGGACATGAGACCACGACCAACTTCCTCGGCAACGCCGCCCTGGCGCTCCTCCAGCACCCAGCCGAGCTGGAGCGCCTGCGCAGCAACCCGAAGGACATCCCTGCCTCGCTGGACGAGTTGCTTCGCTTCGACTCGCCCGTCAGCACGGCCACTTTCCGATTCACCACGGAAGCCGTCACGCTCGGCAGCGCCAAGATCCCCACCGGTGTCCCGGTAATGGTCGCTCTTGGAGCCGCCAACCGAGACCCGGAGCGATTCCCCTCGCCGGACCAGCTCAATCTGGACCGGGAAGCCGCCGGCCACCTCAGCTTCGGCCACGGCATCCATCGCTGCGTCGGCGCTCCCCTCGCCAGAGCCGAAGCCGACATCGCCCTGCGCGCGATCCTGTCCCGCTTCCCTGGGATCCGGCTTGCCGTATCGCCTGATCAACTGGACCGGCGGCGCACCCGCCTTGTGCGCGGGCTGGCCTCACTGCCCGTCCTGACCTAGTCATGAGGTCGGCGGGTTTCCGGCACGGGATGTGCCTAATCCGAGAGGGCGTTAAGTCCTGTTCTTGACGGTCTGACGTCGCCTGTAAGCGAGGGTTACCCGCAGGTTCGGGGCACCTGCCGGGACGAGGGCGATGCCATGGAAACGTGGAACGACAGGAGTATCTCAGTGACCTGACAGATAATCAGTGAGCGTTGATCGAACCGCCGGTCACGGCGTGGAAACTGGAGCGGGTGGCACACGGCTGGCAAGCGGGGGTGCGGGCTCCTACAACCTGCGCAAGGCGGTGAACGCGCTGTTCGACCAGAACCGCAGGGCTGCCAGTAGCGCCATCTGCCTCATGACCTGCCGCCGTGGTCGGCGGTGTTTTACTACTTCAGGGCGAACCGGCGTGGATCAGCGGCGGCTGTCTCGGCGTTGGCGATCACAGCGGGGAACACCGGCGACCGGTTGGCCCGGCTCAAGATCATCGATGGATCCGGGTGAAATCGTCAGTGGTCGCAAGTACCGTTGGGACATGGCTCTGGAAGAACCGATCGCATCCGCCGGAGAGAAAACCCGAATCAAGATGTGGGTCGAGTATCCAGCCGGAACGCGCCTTTCGAAGTCGCGAACTCCCGGTGGATACAGCTCGCTTGCGCGCGACGTCGAGACGAATGATCTCGAAACGCATGCCACGCTATTTCCCGTCGGCGATGACGACAAGGATGAAGCCGGTTCGATCCCGGATCCGCCGCCGGTCTTCGTCTACGTCACCGATGAGCGCGCGTCGGATTCACGGGACGATGAGCAGCTGAAGCTTGAGGAGATCATCGAACTCCTGGAGCTTCTCTACTCCATCGCCAAGTGGACGGAGAGGATCGCGCCCCAGGCCAGGGCGTGGTGGAACCAGCAGGCGCTCCCGGTCGTGAAGTCGACGTGGGACAGAGTCGCCAGAGCCCGCAAGGACGACAGCCGCTCCGCAGCCGTTGCGGCGGACGCCGCGGTCGAAGCCCCGGCCGAAGAACATCGAGTCGATATGAGTAGCACAGAAGCGCGAGAGCGCCTTGTCGCGGCCCTGAAGGCCAGGCTGTTCAGCGACGAGCAGTTGAGAGTGCTGCGCAATGCCCGGATCACGGATGACGCCGACTCCTTCGAACTGAGCAGCGCAATGGGAGGACTGACGCTTGAGCAGCTTCGGAATGGCATCAGGTTGATGGTCGAAACTCATCCGGAAGTTCTCAGCGAAGAGATGTCGCTGGAGGGATCAACGAGTCGAGACTCTCTCCAGCGCATCGGCATGAGGGCTCTGGAAGAACGTTAAGTCCGTTTTTGGTAGATACCTCGTCCGGGTTGGGAGAGGATGCCTTGGCGGACGAGTCGGTCCAGGCGGCTTCGGATGGTGTTCACGTAGGTCTCGTCGTTGGGCAGTTAGAGGAGTTCGTACAGTTCACGGGCCCGAAAGGTCGGAGGCGATCGTTTCGGTGCTCCGGCCCTGCGCGATCTTGTCGGCGATCCGAAGCTGTGCCGGTGTGAGATCAAGCAGCGTCGCGGGAGGGCGAGTCAGTCGGGCACTCACGGGTGTAGATCCTTTCTGGGGAGAGGGGGTGTCAGGCCCGGGCCAGCCACCGCTGCCGCTCGGCATCGGTGACCAGGCGCTGGTCGTGGTCGAGTTCCAGTCGGGCGAGCCGGGCATAGTGCTCAACCGCCTCGGCGCCGAAGGCTTCCTGCGCGAGGGCGCTGTTCTGGAAGGCGGTCAGAGCCTGGCCGAGAGTGGACGGAACGGGGGGACCGCCTGCGCGGTAGGCGTTACCGGTCTCTTCGGGACCAAGGGCGAGCCTCCGCTCGAGACCGTGGTCGATGGCCGCCAGGACCGCAGACAGGGCCAGGTACGGGTTGGCATCCGCACCTGGCACACGGATCTCCAGGTGCAGGCCTTCGCCGCGGCCGACGACGCGGACCGCGCAGGTGCGGTTGTCGTGGCCCCAGGTGAAGGTGGTCGGTGCGAACGAGCCGGGCGTGAACCGCTTGTAGGAGTTGACGCTGGGCGCGTAGAACAGGGTCAGCTCGGGCAAGCCGTCGAGCAGACCCGCAACGGCATGCTGACCGGTCCGGGACAGTTCGTGTTCGCTGCCGGGCTCGTTGAGCTGGCTGATGGCCTTCGACCACAGCGACACATGCAGGTGCAGGCCATTGGCTCGGCCGGTTTCCGGGGCCGCCATGAACGTGGGTGCCAGACCGGCGCGCGAGCCCAGGGTGCGCACCGCGTGCTTGAAGAGCAGGTGCCGGTCGCAGGCGGTGAGTGCGCCGCCGTACGGGAAGGTCACCTCGACCTGTCCGGGGCCGGCCTCGGTCTTGATGGCTTCGACGGGCATCCCGGCGCCTGCCAGCGCCCGCTGAAGACGTCGGAAGAACTGGTCGGACACAGGGTCGTGGTCGAGGGCGTAGTCCAGGTTCCCCGTCGTCAACGGCCGCAGGCCCTGATAGCCGGCCTGGTCCGCGTCCGCGTACGTGCCCTTGTAAAGAACGAACTCGGTTTCGATCCCTGCCCTGGGGTGCAGACCGTGCCGGGACAGCCGGGTCATCTGCTGGTGGAGGATCTGGCGAGGCGCGATCTCGATGGGTGTTCCGTCGTCGTGCACGGCGTCGCCGAGCACGACGACGGTGCGCGGCAGCCACGGCACGACGCGCAGGGTCGCCAGAGCCGGTTGCACGGACAGATCCTGGTAGCCGGTCTCCCACGAGGTCAGAGCGAAGCCGTCCGCCGGGCTCATCTCGGGATCGGTGGCCAGGATGTAGGCGCATACCTCGGCGCCTTGATGTGCGACGCGCCTGAGGAAGTGGTTCGCGTCGTACCGCTTCCCCTTCAGCCTGCCCTGCAGATCAGGAACGGCCAGCAGCACGGTGTCGATCGCGCCGGCCTTGACGAGGTTCCGCAGGTCAGTCAGCGAGAATGCCTTCTCCGAGCGCCCGTCCGAAGCAGGAGCGGCTGCCGCGCTGAGGCGCGCCAGAGCGCCGTTGCTCGTCGCGGCCCCCGTCATCACACGACCTCGTCTTCGTACGTGCTCGCGGAGCGGTCGAAGTTCTGCGCCGGGACTTCGTACGAGCTGCCCTGCTTGCGCCACCATCCCCAAGCCAGCGCAAGGACGACGAGCAAAGCGACCGGCGCGTAGTTGAAGGTCTCGACGGACACCAGGGCGCCGCCGGGGCGGGTCTGGGGCAGGCAGAACAGCACCGTCACGAACACCACCCAGATGACGGCGATCGTGCCGACCGTCACGCCCCAGCGGCCGAGGTTCCACGGACCGGGCTGGAACCGGTCCCGGTTCCTGATACGCAGGTAGATCGGGAGGGCGTACGCCGGCGTGATGCCGACCACGTTGATGCTGGTGATCGCCGCGTACGCGACCGGGCTGTACAGGCTCGGCAGGGCGAGCAGGGCAGCGCACACGACGGACAGCAGCACGGCTTTGCGCGGGGTACCGGTGCGTCGGTCGACCTGCCGCCACAGGTGCGAGCCCGGAAGCGCCCCGTCGCGGGAGAACGCGAACACCATCCGAGAGGCGGCAGCGGTCTCGGCATTGCCACAGCACAACTGGGCGATGATCACGACCAGGAGCAGTGCCTTCGCCCCGGCCAGGCCCAGGGCGTCCTGGAAGATCTGTGCCGGCGGGACGCCCGTGGCTGTCCCCACGGTGCCCGCGTAGTCCTGGATGGCGAACGTGAGCCCGGCCAGCAGGACGAATCCGGCCAGCCACGACCATCCGATCGAATGGATGATCCCGCGGGGTGCGGACACCTGGGCGTCCGTGGTCTCTTCCGACAGGTGCGCGGAGGCGTCGTAGCCGCAGAACGTGTACTGGGCCAGCAGCAGACCGAGCACCGCCACGTACAGGGGGCTGGACCAGCCGGTGTTGTTGACGAACTCGCCGAACATGAAGTCGACGGACTGGTGGTGGGAGGGCACGGTCACCAGTGCGCCGACGATCGCTATGACGCCGCCCAGGTGCCACCAGACGCTGATGTTGTTGAGAATGCTGACCAGCCGGACGCCGAACAGGTTCAAGGTGGCGTGCAGGGCCAGGATGCACACGTAGATCATCATGATCTTGCCCGGCGTCGGCTCGAAGCCCCACTGCAGGTTCAGTAAGGCGCCGGTGAACAGGGCGGCCCCGTAGTCAATGCCGGCGATCGCGCCGAGCAACCCAAGCAGATTCAGCCAGCCCGTGTACCAGCCCCACTTGCGGCCGCCGAGTTGCTCCGCCTGGTAGTACAGGGCTCCAGATGTGGGATAGGCGGAGGTCACCTCGGCCAGCGAGGCACCGATAAACATCACCATGGCACCGATGAGCACCCAGCCCCACAGCATCACGGCGGGACCGCCGGTGTTCAGGCCGAATCCGTACAGCGTCATACATCCGGACAGGACACTGATGACGGAGAAGGAGATCGCGAAGTTCCCGAACGGCCCCATGCGCCGGGTCAGCACGGGCTCGTAGCCGAGCTCCCGCAGATACGTATCGTCCGGCTTTCGAGGCACCGCACGGTGGGTGGGACTCACACGAGACATGGACAGCTCCTAGGTTCAGAGAAAGTGAAACACTCGGCAGGTTCATGCCAATCTGCGGATGGTGGGTGGCCGATACTGATCACGGGTGCCGCCCGGTGCGCGGCCTGTGGGTACGGGCGAAGGAAAGAGACTCGGCGCGTGCTCGAAGGAGCAGCGTCTCGCCGGGGTCCGGTCCCGCGACCCCGTCATGGACCGAAGTCCACGGCTCACGGGCTGCATACGGGTCCATCGCCTCGAAGACCTCGGCTGCTTCCAGATACTGGTGGCCAGCCCACAACGCATAGGCGAGAAGGTTCAGATCAGCCACCGAACACTGGTTGACCGTCGTTTTTTGGAACCAGTCGTGGAAGGCGTTCAACGTGCAGTCGAGCGTCGACTCCTGCGCCCACTGGCGCCGCCACAGCGGATCGGCCCGCGATCGCCGTCGCTGCTCGATCTGCGCGTACGCGGGCAGAAGCAACAGTGGCGATCCGACGGGCCGCTGCGACGCGATCCACCGTCCGAAGTCAAAGATCGCGGCCAAGGAAGCCGCGCGCGGCCCCTCAAGGGCGAGCAGGAACTGCAGGACGCGGTGGTAGGCCTCACGGTTGTACGGATCACGCTGGTTGACCTCGTAGAGCAGCCCCCACGGCCCCGCTGGCAGCATCGGCTCGGCGGGCCTCAGGCGATGTTCATGGCGCAGCTGCCGCGTGTCGATCTGTGCCAACGCGACAAGGCACACCCACGGCACGGGATCGTGCGGCGCACGACGAGCCGCCAGCCGGGCCTCACGCCGCGCCCTCATCTCGAACTCCAAAGTCTGTGGATGTTCTTGACGGTGCGCACGCAAGGCCCGCTCGACGGCCACGCGAACCCCCATCAGTTGGGCGTCGTAACTACCGGGCTCTTCCGCAAGCCACACGCCGACCACATCCGATCGGGCTGCCGCCACCGCCAAGAGCTGGGTACGTGACGTTCGCAATGTCCAGTGCGTGCCCGTGTCCAACAGCAGTCCCCGCGCCGTCTTCCAACGTCCCGCCTGCAGTTCGACCAAGGCGACACGGAGTTCGTCGTCATGGCCGGCCGGGTGATACACGAGACGCATCACCGCTCCTCGAACCGGGAACGACGACGTTCTGAAGCAGGAACAGGACTGCCCGCCTGAGGAACACGGACGGTGCGATGCGACGGGCTTCTCAAATTGATCGCGTATGTCATCGGGGGCCTCAGAAGGATGGGGGGTGAGTGAGCCACAGAATGGATGGCGCGAACTGGTTCGGGGCGAACGACAAACACCTCGCCCACAGGATGTACGGCCTCAAAAGCGAATCTGGCCGATCATGTCCGCAACACCGTTGACGAACCGGTTGATGCTCGGAGCCATCGAGGTACTCGCCAAGAAGAACCCGAAGAGGCTGCACACAATTGCGTGCGCCGCATTCAGGCCACTCTTCCTGACGAAGACGAAAACGAGAATGCCCAGGAGCACGACGGCGGAGATACTAATGGCCACCGCACACCGTCCAGCAACAGTGCACTCCTGACGGGTGGGTTGCATCATGCGGGCGACGGAGCGACAGGAGCGGGCTCCGGGCCGACCCCGCTCGTGTGGCGGAAGACAACGTAGACTCCGTTGGAAGAGAGCAACAACAGCTTCGCGTTCCCTGCAACACGACAAGCTCCAGCTCGGCCGAATGACCATGCTCTCGGCCAGTTCGTCTCCATGTCGTACTGCGGGACTCCCCCAACACTGGCGGCAAAACATCCCGCGCACACATTCCCAGGGTGATATCACTTGTGTGATTCCCGCTCCACCAGCAGTAATTGAGGTTGCGCACACTCACTCACGGGGAGGCATAAGGTACATCAGCAGTCGCTGCGAAGCTGCGCCCGGTGCGGTAGCCAACTAAGCAGCTACAACACCGAAACCCTGTGTTTCGCATGCACCCGCTCCAGGGTCCTGGAAGAGCACACACCTATCGTGCCGGAACACGTATGGCTCGATCCAGACGTCCGCAAGGCACTCACGGCATGGGACTTCGGCCGAGCCAGCCGCCTGATCCGACTACGCGGCGCCCTTCGGCAGGACGACATGGCACAACTCACCGGCCTGAGCCAGGCATTTATGTCCATAGCGCTTACCGCCTTCGTGAACCAACGGGACATCACCGAAACCGAACCCCTCCACCGTTCGGCAGGCGGAAGCCGCCTCTCCCACGAACTGCTCGATGGCCTCCAGCGCACCACCGACAGCCTGCGGACCATGGACGCGAGCGACGGCAGCGGCACCCTCACGGAGCTGGGCGACGCGCACCTGCAGTTACTCAAGGGCCTCGTGAAACAGACCTCGTACGACGAGGCGACAGGCAGACGGCTCGCCGCGATCATCGCCGACACCGCCTTCAAACAGGATGGTTCGCCTTCGACTCCGGCGAGCGCGACCGAACGCTCGGATACCTGTATGCCGCGCTCCGTGCAGCCAAGGCCTCAGGAGACATCCGGCTCGGCGCCGACGCACTGTCCTACATGCCCATCCACGGCTACTCCACCGGGGCACCGCACAACACTGTCACCGCAGCACGACGAGCCCGCGAAAGAATCAAGCAGCTCGGCACGCCCGCCCTCGAAGCCATGCTGTTGACCCGACAGGCCCGCGGACACGCGAAACTCGGCGAGCGGCAAGCGACGCCTACCGCGCTGGGACGGGCAGCTGAACTCTGCGCTCAAGGGCGCTCAGAGCACGACCGCGAGTGGTTGTACTGGATCAACGAGGGCGAGATCCACGGACAGGCTGGCAGCTGCTACCTGGACCTCGGCGACGCCCGCGGCGCCGTCGCCAGCTTCGCGAAGGCCCGGAAGGCACTCAACCCGGCGGACCACCGCACCAGAGGTCTGTTCCTCTCCCGAGCCGCAACGGCCCACATCGAGCAGGGCGACCTCGAAGCCGGCTGCGCCACGGCACACGAGGTCCTCGACCTCGCCGAGAATCTTCAGTCGGCACGGTTCGACAGTCACGTCACGAGCGTGATCCAACAACTCCGCCCCGTCGCCCACAGCCCGTACGCTCAAGACGTACTGGAGCGACGCGCCACCATGGCAGCAGCAGGGAGCCGAACTTGACCGACGCCAGGCAGATTCTCGTGCTGTGGGACATCGACCGTACCCTGCTGTACGTCGGTGACATCGACCGGCAGGTGTACCGGGAGACCTTCACGGAGATCGTCGGACGTCCCGTGGAACACCTTCCAGCCCGCGGCACCGGCGTCACCATGCCCCTCGCGATTCGGTCCCTGCTCCTGGACAACGGCGTCCCCGAGGCAGACGTCCCCGGCCTGGTGCCGCGCATGGTGGAACTCCTGCCGCGGCGTCTCGCCGCGCACGTCGACGACCTTCGTGAGCGAGGCGTGCTCCTGCCTGGCGCCGTGGACGCGCTCAAGGCCGTGCACGCACAACCGGGCTGCGTTCCTACCGTCGTCACGGGAAACCTCAAGCCCAACGCACTGCTGAAGCTCGAAGCGTTCCACCTCGACGGGTTCCTTGACACGGAGATCGGCGGATACTCCTCGGACGACGACCACCGCCCAGCTCTCGTCGCCGTCGCACAGGAGCGAGCTCAGGCCAAGTACGGAACCACCACCTTCAGCCGCTCCAACACGGTCATCATCGGAGATTCCCTCGAAGACGTCCGTACCGGGCTTGAAGGCGGCGCTCCTGTGATCGGAGTCGCATCCGGCAAGACCACCGCCGCCGAACTCTCCACGGCCGGAGCCGACGTGGTCCTCGACAGTCTCGAAGACGTCCCACGGCTCCTGGACGCGATCGTCAAAACGACCCACGACCGCAACTGATGACAGCTGCCCGCCAGGGGGCCTCAACTTCCCGTATTACATGAGTGATACCGGCACTCGCGTCTCCGCCCTCGACTCAATAAATCATCCAGTATGCCTGACTCGATCTACTTTGACAGAGAGGGAGTGCCGAGCTCCTCCTCAATCGCCATGGCCACGGCTGGCCATGGGACATTCGGCTCACCGAACAGTCGCCAATAGCGATACGAGGCACGAACCAGGGAGCTGACGCCCAACCTCGCCGAATCAGGGTCGATCGTTCCGATCACCCGGCGTGTGATTCCGCCAGCCCCTCGCGCGGTGGGACGGATGCCGTGCGCGAGGAGGAGAGTGGCGGTGCGGACGGCGTCCAGAGTCGGTGGGGGCGCCAGGGGCGCGAACCTGCCGAAGACGAGGTCCATCCACCCCAGCCGCGTACGTGCCCAGGCCAACCGCTCCAATCCGGTGCCGAGGTCTACCGCCATTCGCGCAGGGTTGTCGGCGTTCCATAGAAGGACGATGTCGCCGAGAGACAGGTCGAGATGGTTGAAGCGAAGGGTGACGCCTTCGACTTGGCGACGTCGCCATGCTGCCAGCTTTCCTTGGACGCTGATGTGGCGCGCGTGGAAACCCAATCGCGACAGCACACTGAGCCAGCCATCCAGGATCACACCGTATTCGTCCATGCGCTGAATTGGCTGGACACGGGAAACGTTGACGAACGAGGTCAGAAATCCATCCCGGAGGTCGCCCGATGCGTCGCGTTGCCCGGTGAAACGGACAACAGGCTGAGGCAGGAAGCCGCTGCGGTAGGTCAGCGGACGCCCATCTTTGAGGAGGGGGTCGAGGGCTTGGACGGCCGAGATCGTCAGCTCGGTCTCGCGGCCCCACCGAAGTGGCAGGCAGGCGTCCTGCGGGACGCCCTGGGCGGCGAAACTTGCCTTCAGTTCCGCCAGCAGCCCCTCCCACGACGGGGCTTGGCGGGGCGGACGGTACGGCGAGCCTCTCTGGGCGTGCTCGATTGCAATCCGCCCGTCGGCGATGGTGAACTCCCAGTGGGGTCCCAGAGCTTGGCGCAGGACCGCAGGTAAGCGGCCCTCTGTATCGGTCGGCGGACCGGGCGCAAGCTCTCCGAGACCGCTCGTCAGCATGGCCGAGTCGACATCGCCGTAAAGTGGCGGGCCGGATCGAAGCGATGCATTCCGATCTCTTGGGTCTCCGTGTGGTTGAGTTCTTCGGCCTGCTCAATCGCGAGGGCGAGAAGCTCCGCAGCGGTTTCGTCGTCCTCGTCGGCATCGGCCACCGTAATCACGCCTGTCCGTTCACACAGGGCCGCCTCGGCGCAGGTCCCCTCGCGCCATGTGAGCGCAGCCATAGGGGTGCCGGTGCGGAGGGACTCGCCGAAAACGGCGGCGCCGGCCTCCACGTAGGTACGGGCGTAGGTGTAGACGAAGACGGAGGCGTCGCGGATGGCGGCGGTCTTGGCGGGACCGCCGAGTTCACCGGCCCACTTCACGTGGTCCGCGCTGAAGAGGCGTCCGTGGCGTTGTACATACGCTTGGTCGAAGACCGGGCCGACGATTTGTATCCGGCGGCGGAGGATCTGGGCGGCTCGGACAGCGATGTGGGGCGCCTTTTCCTCGTCTATGCGGCCGAGCCACACGAGGTCGTCACCGGCGACGGCCGGCGGCTCTTCCTCGTCCAGGCCGAGGTGTACAGCGAGTTCAGGGATCGGCTGGTGGTCTGCGTACCGCTCGACCATCTCAGGCGAGTAGCAGTAGAGCCGTGACCGTTTGCCGTCGAAGGCCGCATCGGCGTGCTCGAAGACGGGCGAGTGCTGGAACGTGGCAACGTCGCAGTCCAGGTCGTTCCAGGTACGCGTCCAGGCCGGCAGCGACGGGTATTCGTGCCCCACGACCAGGAGGTCGTATCCGGTGCTGCGGAGATCGCGCGAGGCGAGCGACCCGGTGGTGGTGTCCTCCAGGCGGACCGGCCGACGAACCCAGTCGTTCTCCAGGTTCGTGAGCCAGCCCGGCCCGAGGAGGTGTACGTCGGCGCCTGCGGCTCGGGCGCCTACGGCGACCGCCCACAGCCATCGTTCGATCCCGCCGTAACCGGCGGGTGGAAAGGCGTAGCTACTGGGGAAGTCGCAGACGCCGACGAGCACGTTATGCCTCCGGTGTTCCGTCCGCCGAGATACGGCGGAAGCCGAGGTACGGGACGAGAGATGCGGGCAGGACGATGGAGCCGTCCTGTTGCTGGCACTGCTCAAGGAGAGCGGCCAGGGTGCGGCCGACGGGGAGGCCGGAGCCGTTGAGGGTGGCGACGAGCTTGGGCTTGCCGTCCTCGCCGCGGGTCCGGATGTTGGCCCGGCGGGCCTGGAAAGTGCCGAAGTTGGAGACCGAGGAGATCTCGCGGTACGTGTTCTGGCTCGGGATCCAGACCTCGATGTCGTACGTGAGCTGCGCTGAGAAGCCCGTGTCACCGGCGGCCAGCTTGACGACGCGGTAGACGAGGCCGAGTTCCTTCAGGCACGCCTCGGCGTGGCCGACCATCGTCTCCAGCGTTGCGTCCGCGTCGACCGGGTCGACCATCTGGACGATCTCGACCTTGGCGAACTGGTGCTGGCGGATCAGGCCCCGGGTGTCACGACCGTACGAGCCTGCTTCGGACCGGAAGCACGGCGTGTGCGCCGTGAGCGCCAGCGGCAGCTCGGCCGGAGGGATGATCTCGTCGGCGTAGAGGTTGGTCAGCGGCACCTCGGCGGTCGGGATCAGGAACAGCTCGCGGTCGGCGACGCCGGTCTTGAACAGGTCCTCCTCGAACTTCGGCAGCTGCCCAGTGCCGGTCATCGTCTTGCGGGTGACCAGGTACGGGACGGCGTGCTCGATGTACCCGTGCCGACGAGTGTGCAGATCGAGGAAGAGCGTGGCCAGGGCACGCTCCAGGGCTGCCCCGGCGCCGCGCGAGACCGCGAAGCGGGGGCCGGACAGCTTCGTAGCCCGCGCGAAGTCGAGGATCCCCATGCCCTCGCCGAGGTCAACGTGGTCTTTCGGCTCGAACGGGAAGGCCGGCGGAGTACCGACCCGTCGGACCTCGACCGCGAAGTCCTCGGAATCGCCGTCTGGGGCCGCTTCGTCCGGCAGGTTCGGGATGCTGAGGAGGAGGTCGCGAAGCTGCTCCTCGATCTGGCTCTGACCGGTCTCGATGTCCCGGATCTGCTCCTTCAGCTCGCGAGCCCGATCCTTCAGCTTGGAGATGTCGCCACCCTGCTTGGCCGTCTGCTGGACCTCGCTCGCCACCCGCTTGGACTCAGCCCGCAGCTCGTCAGCCGAACGGATGTTCTGGTTTCGACGAGACTGGAGGGACTCCAGCTCGGACAGGTCCAGAGAGTAACCGCGACGAGCGAGCCGACGAACCGCTTCGGCACCCATTTCGATTAGGGCGCGGGCATCATGCATGAGGAAGATCCTTTTGATCCGGCGGGTGGGATACGGAATCGACGGTAGCAAGCGCCGAGCCCTCGTCGATCCGGAATATGTCCACGCCACCGCGGTCGACGCGACCTCGGGGAACATCTCTGTCAAGATCGCTCAGCAGCGCCGAGCCCCAGTCAGGCAGCTCGTCGTCGGGTATGGCGATCGGCTCGACGTACGGCGCCTCCGGGAAGAAGAGCGGCATGGCCTCCATCGACGATCGGCACTGGTGCCAGAGGAGTACGGAGACCAAAAGGCCGTGGCCTACGAGGACACGGGGGCCTGGGTGCTCCAGGGCCGCCAGGACTCCCGTGAGCATCCTCCGAATGCCGTCGCGCTGTGACTCGGTGCCACCCGCTGGCCGCTCGCCCGGACCCTGGCCGTCAAGCCAGACCGCGTACTCCAGGAACGGGCGGCCCTCGAACTCTCCATAGTCGAGTTCGTTCAACCGAGGATCGATGACCAGGTCCGCCGCCGACACATCCATGAGTAGAGAAGCTGTCTGCTGGGCACGCGGGAATTCGCTGGTCAACCACGTCTGTACGGTGTGGAGGGGGAGAGTGGAGCGGCTCAAGCTCAGCGATTGCCGCCCCTCATCGGTCAGGTGGATGGGTTGGGATGGGTCGCCGTTGACGAGGTACCGCTTGCTGCAGTCCGTTTGGCCATGGCGGAGGATGTACGTCGTCACGATCCACTCCAAGAGGTTGGCGCCAAGAGGTGGGTGAGCACTTCCGCCATAAGGTCCGCTCGTGGGTCGCCGGACTCCACGTAGAAAAGGAGGCCGTCGACGCCCAGGAGACGGCACCAGGGTGCGAGCACCGGGACGGGAATCCGGGAGACGCGTGAGGCGGTGGCCAGCCGCCTGTCGGTATCGCGCCCCAGGTCGTAGTAGACGGTCCAGAACGCCCAGTCGAACGCCGGGTCACCCACCATGGGAAGCGGATCGATCAGCCGGGGGTGACCCAGCCGGTCGAACAGTACGTTCTCCCGGTACAGGTCCGCGTGCAGCACCGTCGCCCGGCGGGGGCCCTCCTCCAGGTCGGCAGCAGGGCGCCCGGCTTCGGCGAGGGAGCGCCAGCCGCCGAGATCGAGTTTCTGTAGCCGCCATTCGATCCGGGGCCGGATTTCCTGCGCGAGGTAGTCTGCGAGGCGCGGCAGACTCTCCGGCCGGCGCCTGCGCTGCCCAAAGACGTGCAGCCCCTGGAGGGCCGCAGCCACGATCTGGATCTCCCGCCTTGGCCACTCCGCGCCACCGGGTTGTCCTCCGACGAGTTCGAGTGCGGCGACAGCCAGGTCGTCCGCGGCCTCCACGACGCCGACTGTCGGTCCGCCGGACCAGAGTCGTAGCGCGTCCACCTCACGGCGGTAGCGGGTGGGATCGAACCACGCCTTGAGGAGCAGCGGACACCCGTCAAGGCAGGTCGCCGTCGCGATCACCGAGGCGTGTCCGGCGTCGTGATAGGACACAAGCGACAGCTTCCAGCGTTCCGCCGCACGTGCCAGCCGCCCCGGCGCGGCATCGAGCCACCGCTGGGCAGCAGGCCCGTAGTGCGCAAGTAATCGCCGTCGGCACCCTGCGGGGATCTCTCCGAGCGTCCGCTTCGTCATCAGCTCAGCACGATCCCGTCGGAGACCAACTCGTCGGTCAGCGCCGGGAACTCTCCCAGCGTCTCCGCTACGAGGGCCTGCACCTTGTCGATCTCGGCGTAGGGAGCCGAGAGGCGGACCAGGATGCGCCACGGCTGATCGAGGCGCTGCCCGGTGGTGCTGACCAGGTGCACTTCCACGTGCCCGTTCGTGCTCTCGTGCAGGCGCTCGGCCAGGCGCTGGGCGGCGATGTTGTAGAGCTTGCCCACGTGGTAAACGGGGTTCTTGCCGTTGGCTCCCTCCAGGTTCATCGGACGCAGCGGCGTGATCAAGCCGTTGACTCGGTTGCCGCGCCCGACGACACCCTCGTCCCCCGACTCGATCGAGCTTCCGGTGTAGGTCAGGTACAACTCGTCCTTCTCCGGCACGTCGCGGGCGTTGAGCCGGAAGCGCGCCTGAGCACCAGGCAGCCGAAGGCCCGCCAGCCGGTGGCACTCGGCCAGGACGCTCTCCGCGTTGCGGACATATTCGACCCGGCTGGCGACGTGGCGCGATTTCTGCGGAACACACAGCACGACGTCGGCCTGATCGCCGTCCCAGTAGCCCATGAGCTTGACATCGGACCCGCACCAGGCATGGGCGCGAGTGAAAACGCTCTCGCCGGAGAAGTGGTTCACCAGCTCACGGACGAACGACTCGAAAGCGTTCTCCGGAGCCCAGCCGGTCCCCAGTGAGGTGTCGTTCGACAGCCGCACCCGCCGCTCCCGCAGGTCATCGACGGAGCGCGGATTGAACCAGCGTGTACGGTCCGGGACCCCGTCGCCGGTGAGGACCGCGCCCGGGCTGGAGTTGCTGGTGATGTTGAAGACGATGTCGAGGTGGTCCGACACCTCGGGGAGCCGTTCGGCGAAGAACGCCCTGACCTCAGTCTCGACGATCTCCTCGACCGGGATCTTCTCGCCTCCGCACATGGGTGCTGCCCGCCCATTGACCAGGACACGCACCGGAGCTGTCATCCTGCCGGCGCCGTATCGGACCTCGCTGCCCCCACCGAGGAGGGCGAGCTTGTCGAAGTTGTGGTGAAGCACGGCGCCAAACCGCGCGACGGTGTGGTGGCTGTAGGCACGGGACAGTCGCTCGGCGAGGTGGTCAGCCAGGGTGTCCGGGTGTCCGAGGCCCTTCCGCTCGACGATGGTCGTCGTATCCGGCTTGGCCATGGCGGTGTCGATGACGAGGTGACTGTTGTTGATGATCGTGCTCGTACGAGGCATCACGAACTCCGTTCAGGGGGACAGAAAGGTGAATGAGCGCAGGCGTCAGCACGCCTGGACGGGCGATGCGCGAAGGAATCAGCGAGGTACGCCGACGGCACGCAGGAGTGAGACGGTCCGAGCCAACGCCGCGTAGGCAGCTGGAGCCTGCTCCTCGGCCGTGAGGCGGCCGACTTCGCGGGCCGTGACGAGGTCGATGTCCTCAGGACGACGGCGATCGAGCCAGAGCAGCAAGCGCCAGGCCAGCACAGGACCGCTGAACGGCAACCGGGTCAAGAGGCCGACTGGGACGTCTTGGGGTGGCACGCCCTCGTACAGCAGGTCACGTACAAGGTGGAACACCACGTCGGTGTAGTCGACGACGGCGGGGCCTCGGGCGCTGGCTTCCCAGTCCACGACCTGCACTCGGTCGTCGTCGACCAAGAGGTGCTCGGGCTTGAGGTCGCCATGCAGGTGGACGACCGGATGCGATTCAAGCGGTTGAAGGGCCTCGGTCAACGCCTCCCACCACGGTCGTAGTCGGCAGCGTGGAGAGAACTGGTCGAGCAGGAAGCGGTGTTGGGGCACAAGGCGACCGTGGCGGTTCTCCCAGCCGAGGCCGGGTGCAAGACTGGCCGAAGACCGGTGGAGTCGGTGGGTCAGGTTAAGAACGTGACCAAGGTACCCCTCGATTGCCCGGCCGGTACGCACCCCACAGGGCACGCCCGGCAACATACCGAACACCGTCCAAGATCCGTCCTCCCCCGTGCCCGTGGCCAGGACCTCGGGGACCGACAGACCCAAGTGAGCGGCGCGCTCCACTGACTCCACCTCCCGCTTACGGCGGCCCTCGGGATCAATCCCCATGTAGACCTTGAGCAGAGACCGTTCGTCGACTGCCCGCCGCGTTCTGGCGAACGGCTTCGTGATCGCACGGCCGAATGGACCGTGCTTGAGCTCGATCGCGTGCATCGTCGTGTCAACGTCGGGCACAAGTCACCTCCTGTAGCCAGGGTCTTGACATTCGCCCTTTCCAGGCAGGGGTCCGCAACGACCTGAGTGTTGATCAGCGGCCAGGGAATGCGGGCTGGCTGTGGCCATCAACGATGTGGCAGGAACCGGCTGATGGCACATTCCGGCGGTGATATCACTTGGGTGATCAGACTCTTGAAGGCCCGCAAGAAAGTGGCAATGGAGGGGCGGCGGTAGCGGTGGCAGGCAAACCAGGACGGTGCGAGGGGTGCGGGCTTGTGCTGAGCCGGTACAACCGTGAGCCGCGCTGTGCCCCTTGCAGCCGGTTGCTGACGGCCGCCGAGCCGGACCCGGTCCGGGTGCCTAACCACGTGTGGCAGGACGCGCAGGTCGTCATGGCCTTGCGGGACGGCGACTTTGGGACGGCTCTCACCCGCGTGCGCAAGCTGGCCTCCTTACGGCAAGAGGAGATGGCCCGTCTCACGGGCCTGAGCCAGCCCTTCCTCTCCGCTCTCGAGTCCGGTTCGAGGCGGCTGACCAACTTCGACAAGATCGTGACCGTGCTGGAGCGGCTGGCCGTGCCGCCGCACGCGCTGCCGCAGCTATTTGCTCGGAACGCTCCCGAGCCGATCGAGGAAGCTCACCGGCACCCGGAACCTGTCCGCGAGACAGCTGCCCGGGAACCTTGGGAGAGCCCGCTCGACGTGGCGAGGCGCCTGAGCACGACCATCTCGTCCAACACCGACCCCACCACCTTGACCGTGCTGGTCCAGCAGGTGGGCGCCATAGTGGACCGGTACGAGGCCGACGGTCCGCACCAACTCGCCCCCAAGACTGCCGAGTTGCGTAATTTCATCCAGACACTGCTGGAAGGGCGCCAGCCGCCTGGACAGCGGGCAGAACTCTTCCGTCTTGCAGCCCAAGCCTCCGGCCTGCTCAGCTACATGGCGGTCAACGCGGGTCACGAGGCCATCGCCGAGGCCTACAGCACCGAAGCCCTCCAGCTCGCCCAGGAGATCGACGACCTGGAGCTGATGATGTGGATCTTCGGCACCCGTTCTCTGGGCGCGTACTACGCGGGCCTCTACGACCAGGCGCTCGAATGGGCCGATGCCGGCTTGGCCATCGATCGCGACAACGCGCAGGCGATCCGGCTGCTTGCTAACGGCCGAGCACGTGCTCTCGGCAAGCTCGGCGACGCCGTGGGCGCGCAGAGGGCCATCGCAGAGGCCGAGGACCTCAGCAGTAACCACCGGCTCCCGGGCGGGCTGACACCGTGCATCTCTTTCGCCCCGTACAGCATCGCCCGCACACTGGCGAACGCCGCTACCGCCCATGTCGCCCTCGGCAACACACGGGACGTCATCGAGTACGCGGAGCAGGTCGACGAACTCATAGAGCAGTCCGACTCCGACTGGAGCCGGGCCTTGGTCCGCCTGGACGTGGCCACTGCTCTGCTCGCAGGGCCTCGGCCGGATGTGGAGCAGGCCATGGTGCTCGGCAGGCAGGTTCTCGAAGCCGGGGGTGGCCCGCCGATCCGATCGGTCATCCAGCGAGCTGGTGAACTCCACACCCGTGCAGCATCGTGGCACCAGCTACCTGTCGTCAGGGATTACGCCGAGGCGCTACGCACTTGGCACACCACCCCGTTAACCCGAGCGGTGACCAACTTTGCCAAGATGGCACGCTTGAGCGATAGCCGTACGAGAAGGGCACCGAGTGCTGCTGACTGAGGATCCCAGCGCGTTTCCCACCGCCCCGCCGCCGAGCGTCGATGACCCCGAGGTCATCGCGACACACGACTGGGCGGCCTTCGACCGGGTGCAGGAGATGAGTAACCACTGGGACCGGGCTGGGTGGACTCCATCGACGCGGGCCTACTACTGGATGCTCAGCTTCCCCGCCGAATCGGCGCTCGCCGAGCACGCTCGACACTGCCAAGACAAGATCCGAAACCTGAACTTCGACTCCATCGACGCGGACGGTCTGCACCTGACCCTCGGCCGGATCGGCACCACCGACGACGTCACGCTGGAGCAGTTGGACACACTGCTCGCCACCACAGCCGCGATACCTACAGCCAGGTTCCGGCTCCAGGCCATACCGATGACCGCATCCCGCGGCGCGGTCCGCTACAGCATCGCCCCGTGGACTCCCGTGCTCGACCTCCACTCCAAGCTGTCCGCCACCACCGCGCAATGCCAGCTGCCTTTGCGGAAGCCGACCGCGGTGCTGCGGCCGCACATCGGCATCGCGTACTGCAACCGCCCCGCGGATGCCTGCGTTGTCCGGGAAGCGATCCGCCCGCTCCGCGACATGGACAGCGTCGGCGTCCCGGTCGACCACCTGGAACTGGTCGAACTGCGTCGCGAAGACCGCGCCTATCGCTGGCGCACCATCGATCGATTGGCTCTGAACTGATCGCATCCCCGGCACCCTTCGCAGACGTACCAGCTCAGAGGCGCCCCCCGCCTCTCCGCTCCTGGGACTTTTCAGGGACTTTCAGCTCTGTCCGAGGGACTTTCGGCCGCCTAACACGGCAAGCTCCTAAGAGATCGGGAAGGGCCTCCGACGCAGGTCGGAGGCCCTTCCCAAGGCAAAGTCGCAGGTGGCGGCAGACGAGTCGGGCTGTACGCCGGGTTCTGTCGCCCTGGCGAGGACCTGCACGTTCATCCCCTGGTGCCTATTCTTCCTGGAGTAGTACGGCCGGTCTGCGGCGATGCGGTCGATCGACAGCACGGTGCTGT